>NZ_CP026377.1:3018403-3320243 GCF_002953195.1 Mixta gaviniae
GTCCGGGCACGCGCCGTGGTTCTCCTGGGTTTCTTATGACGGGCTGCGCGATCTGCCTGAGCGCGGTAAAGAGCGGGCGCAGCGCTACAGCCGCAGCGCCAAAGAGGTTGACGGCGAAATCGGCCAGGTATTGGCCACGCTGCAGGAGAAAGGGCTGCTGGAGAATACCGTTGTGGTGATTACCGCCCAGCAGGCGGTAACGCTGAACGGTAAAGATAACGACGGCCGTCGCTCCGCGCTGCAGGTGCCGCTGCTGATCCACTGGCCAAATACCCCGGCGCAGACCGTCAGCAAACTGACTGACCATCAGGATGTGATGACCACGCTGATGCAGCGTCTGCTGCACGTCAGCACGCCAGCGGCGGAATATTCGCAGGGCGAGGATCTTTTCGCCGCCCAGCGTCGTCATAACTGGATCGCCAGCGCCGACGACAACCGGCTGGTGATCACTACGCCGCAGGTGACGCTGGTGCTGGACGCGAGCGGCAGCTATAAAGCCTACAACCGTGAAGGCCAGCCGCTGAAAGACCATAAGCCGCAGCTGGCGCTGCTGCTGCAGGTGCTGACCGAAGAAAAACGCTTCATTGCTAACTGATTATTAATAAAGCAGTTAGACGCAAAGCATCTTGCTTTTGACAAGATTACGGGTAGTATAACGGCCAGATATCGGCACGTAGCGCAGCCTGGTAGCGCACTGTCATGGGGTGTCAGGGGTCGGAGGTTCAAATCCTCTCGTGCCGACCAAAATTCCCTCGAAAAACCAATCCGCAAGGATTGGTTTTTTGTTTTCTGAACAGAGCGTCAGGTAAAAACCGGGTAGATCCCTGGCGTGACCGATCATTTTATCGGGAACTGACTGCCCTGCCCTCAGCCCTACGTACCGCCCCGACCACTGGCAATGTATGGCCGGTCGAAACAGCCGAACAACATACCCTCACGGGGAATAAGCTCCGCCGCCCGGTAGCGGTAGCTGAGACCTGCCACCCACTAAGTGGCAACGTAACTAAACTACCAGGAGGCCAGGATGGCGATCACAACTATCACCCCCGAAAACTCACCCCAATTACGCATAATTCCGTTCCCGTCATCACGACCGATCTACTGGCGCAGCTGTACGGCGCTGATGTTAAAAATATCCAGAATAACTACGCCAGAAATGCGAAGCGGTTTGTCGCGGGTAAGCACTTCTTCAAAATTGAAGGCGAGGAGTTAAGAGATCTGAAGCACAGACCATCAGTAAGAGGGTCTGTGACGATCGCCCGTAACGTCCGTTCTCTTATCCTCTGGACCGAACGCGGCGCGCCATGCAAAAATGCTGGAAACCGACCAGGTCTGGGAGGTGTTTGAGCGCCTGGAGGATTGCTATTTCAGCCGGACAGCCGCTAGCGAGCCGGCACAGCCTTACATGGTTCATAGGCGGCTACTGCTGACTGCTGACTGCTGACTGCTGATCACGGCGTTATAACCGATGCCACAGTGCTGCAGGAAAATGAGTTCGTCGGCACGCTGGAGACGTTTTTCGAGATCGCGCGGCGGGCAAGGTATTTCGTGATCCATGAGAACGATCTAACGGCGCTGATGCAAAGATGATAAGCGCGCCTCAGCTGGGGCGCCCTTCTAAAAACGATCGGGTGGAGAGGCGTAATAGAATACCCATTAGGGAAATAGGCCCGGAGCTGCTTGTAGGCTCAGTTGGCACCCGATCACCAGCTACCAGCTGGATTTCATTTTTATCATTGACGCACTATATCTTTATATTTATCTGTCCCGGGAAAACTGGCAAGTTAAATTTATTTTCATCTATCTAAAGGGAATTTTGAGATGAGTAGTTATAGGGAAATAGCACAGCGGATCGCAAAAATAGTAATTTCACCTGATTCGGTTCTCGGTTTTTGGAATGGTGTTCTGTCAGTACCGACAGATATTGGTTATCTGGCATACGGCTTTATAGATACTGATTCGCGCTCTATTCGGGAAGCGGAACGGATCAGGATGATGACAGCAATACGCTACGGCATTCTGAAAAATCACAATTTCATTAAAACTGTAGAAATCGTTTTTGATACATTCAACAAATATGTCCCGGAAGAAAAACAGAACAGTATTTACAGTAAAACAGGCTTTTCGATCGCTGGTAGAGCCACGACTAATACACTGGTATCCGCACGATTAGCTCAGGCTGTTGCACAAAATGGCGGGGCAAAAGTCCGGTTGCGGGGCGGTATTATCGGCAATATGCTTCTTGCCGGCGGGATGGCTGAACGTAGCATTTATACATCCCAAAAATTAAAAACTTATGCTCCTGAAGTGTATAATGCTCTGCGTGCCCGCAATTATGACCTTCTTTATTTTTTTCTTGAACCTGCTCTGCAGCCTTTTGTAGAGGCACTGCATGTCAAGTGGTCAAACGGAACCCCAGCTTTTAACCAGATCATCGGCGAGGTAGAGAATGAAATCCAAAAAAGAGGCGCTAATCGGGCTCGTAATGAGTTACGCATTCGCTTTTATCGGTGGTTTGCTCGTATTTTTATGCGCCTACTGGTTTTTCCATTTTGAGACCTGGACTGAACGGGCCGTCTATATCGGCCTGACCCTGCTGGTTGTATACATGCTGCTTAAGCTGGTACCCCAAAAATACCGTTAAGCTGTGGGGCCGCCTGAAGCTGCGATGCGCGCCAGAGCGCCGCGCTACTGTCGCAGCAGCCGCAAACCATTCGCTACCACCAGCAGGCTGGCACCGACGTCGGCGAACACCGCCATCCACAGCGTGCCCATGCCTGCCAGCGTCAGCGCCAGAAACAGCGCCTTAATGCCGATAGCCAGTGTCAGGTTCTGGATCAGCACCGCGTAAGTGCGTTTTGCCAGGCGTATAAAGAGCGGGATTTTGCACAAGTCATCATCCATTAGCGCTACGTCGGCGGTTTCAATCGCCGTATCGGTGCCCATCGCCCCCATGGCGAAACCAATACTGGCGCGGGCCAGCGCCGGCGCGTCGTTGATGCCATCGCCCACCATGCCAGTGGTGCCCGCGCGGGTCAGTTTTTCTACCGCCTGCAGCTTATCTTCCGGCAGCTGCTCGCTCTGCACCTTATCAATGCCAAGCTGCGCGCCAATCGCCTGCGCCGCCCAGCGGTTATCGCCGGTCAGCATAACGGTCCGCACGCCCAGCGCGCGCAGCTGCGCAATGGCCTCGCGGCTGCTCGCTTTTACCGTATCCGCCACCGCAAACAGCGCCAACACACGCTCCTCGTCGCAGAGCATGACACCGGTTTTGCCCTGCTGCTCCAGCGTGCGCAGCGCGGCCGTCGTCGCCTCATCATCGCCGACACTCTCCGCCATCAGCCGCAGATTACCCAGGCTGTAGCTTTTGCCCGCTATCACCCCGCGCACGCCGCGGCCCGGCAGTGCGGTAAAGCCAGTCACTGCCAGCCCGGCGCGCGCTGGCGCGGCGGCCAGTAAGGCCTGCGACACCGGATGATCGGAATAGCCAGCCAGGCTCGACGCCAGCGTCTGACAGTGCGCCTCATCAAGCTTGCCCAGCGTGTGAATATCGGTCTGACGCGGCCTGCCGTGGGTCAGGGTGCCGGTTTTATCGAGCGCCAGCCACTTCAGCCGCCGGCCCTCTTCCAGATAGATGCCGCCCTTGATCAAAATGCCGTGGCGCGCCGCCGCCGTCAGGCCGCTGACCAAAGTGACCGGCGTGGAGATCACCAGCGCGCAGGGGCAGGCGATAACCAGCATCACCAGCGCTTTATAGATCCACTCATGCCAGCCGCCGCCGGTAAACAGCGGCGGCAATAGCGCCGTCGCCAGCGCCAGCGCACACACCACCGGCGTATAAATGCGCGAGAAGCGATCGACAAAGCGCTGTACCGGCGCTTTCGCCTGCTGCGCCTGACCAACAACGCGGATAATGCGCGCCAGCGTGCTGTTATCCGCCGTCGCCGTGACGCGGTATTCAATCGCGCCCGCGCCGTTTATCGTGCCGGCAAATACCGTATCGCCCTCGCCCTTATCCACCGGCAGGCTCTCGCCGGTTACCGGCGCCTGGTTGATGGCGGAACGGCCGCTGACGATAACGCCATCCAGCCCGATACGCTCGCCCGGCTTCGCCCTCACCCGGCTGCCCGTCGCGATGCGCGTCGTCTCGGTCTCGCGCCAGCTGCCGTCCGGCTGCTGTACGCTGGCCGTTTCCGGCGTCAGCCTGATAAGAGCGTCAATGGCGTTGCGCGCGCGATCCAGCGATCTCGCCTCCAGCCGCTCCGCCAGCGTAAACAGCACCATCACCATCGCCGCTTCGGGCCACTGTCCCAGCGCCAGCGCGCCGGTGACGGCAATGCTCATCAGGGCATTAATGTTCAGGTTGCCGTTGCGCACGGCGGTCCAGCCCTTTTTAAAGGTATTCAGGCCGCACAGCGCAATGGCCAGCAGTGCCAGCGCCGCCTGCGCCCACGCCGGAAAACCGGTCCAGTGCAGTGCTTCCGCACTGGCGGCGGCGGCGGCAGCCAGCGCCAGCGGCCGCCAGCGCATCGGCTGCGCCTCAGCGGCCGGTTGCGGCTCACCCTCAATAAGCAGTTCCGGCTCGAAGCCCAACGCACGAATGGCGTCCAGAATCGGCGCGCGCGCGTCCGGGGCGTGCGATACCGTCAGTACGCGCTGCATCAGGTCAAACTCCAGCCCGCCGACATCACTCATTGCCCCCAGCTTTTTGCGGATCATCGCCTCTTCTACCGGGCAGTCCATCTGCATGATACGGATGCGGCTACGTTCACCGGCCGCGTCGCCTGCAGGCCTTAACGGTATCGCGTTTTCTGCCGCGCCTGACGCCGCGCGCGGCACGGCCCCGCCGCCCGGCGCAATGGGGGCAAACGCGCTGAAGCGACCGCGATGATTGTTGCCCTGCGCGCCGCCGCAGCCCGATTTATTGCAGCAATTACTCATATTTTTTCCCCTGCCTGTCGCCTATACTGCTATTAAAAACCCTATAGCTACTTCAGGGTCAAGCATCGACGAGGTGAGAGATGAAAACTGGCGAACTCGCCCGGCTGGCGGGCTGTAAGGTGGAAACGGTGCGCTACTATGAGCGGGAGGGGTTATTAGCCGCTCCGCTGCGCGACGGTGACAATAACTATCGGCATTACGACAGCCATCACCTGGAAAGCCTGCTGTTTATACGCCGTTGCCGAACGCTGGATATGACGCATGAGGAGATTCGCGTGCTGCTGCAGACCCGCAGCCAGCCCGATGCCGACTGCGGCGCGGTTAACGCGCTGATCGACCGACATCTGCATCACGTGCAGGAAAAAATTCGTGAACTGAAGGCGCTGGAACAGCAGTTGACCGCGCTGCGCAGCCAGTGCCATACCGGCCGTGCGGCACGGCACTGCGGTATCCTGCGCGAGCTGGAGCAGACAGACGATCTGCAGCCGCTGACCTCGCTGACGCGCGGTCTCTAGCTCCCCACCAGCACAGACTTTTCATCAGCCCGCAGGAGCAAGCGCGATGGTCGACTTTCGACAGGTACAGGTTAAGAATGATGTCATTACTGGCGAGGGCGTGGTGATTTACCAGCCCGCCAATCTCTACGGCTGCACGCTGCAGGACGGGGTTTTCATCGGCCCTTTCGTGGAGATACAGGGCAATAGTGTTGTTGGCCGCGGCAGCAAGATCCAGTCGCACTGCTTTATCTGTGAATATGTCACTATCGGCGAAAACTGTTTTATCGGTCACGGCGTGATGTTCGCCAACGATATGTTTCGCAGCGGGCGGCCCGATCCGGATCGCAACGCCTGGGGGCGTATTACGCTTGGCGATAATGTTTCTGTCGGCAGCGGCGCCACCATCCTGGCCGTTAACATCTGCGATGGCGCGGTGATCGGCGCAGGTAGCGTAGTGACGAAAGATATCGTCCGCAAAGGGGTCTACGCCGGCAACCCGGCGCGTCTGATCAGAATGCTGTAGCAAAGACGACGCCGGGCAACGCGCACTCCGATGCCCGGACAGCGCACAGTAGCCAAACGGCGGATCCCTCTTCTTACCGGCTATCCGCCGTTGCACGCCGGGCGCCAGGCTGCTTCGCCGGCAGGGTAATGATCGCCAGACAGCCGACAATCAGAACCACGCCCGTCCAGCCCGTCGGCGACAGCTTTTCGCCGACCAGCAGCACCGCCAGTAGCGCGGCCACTACCGGCTCCAGCAGCGTAATGGTGGTGGCCAGGCTGGCCGGAATGCGCGCCAGCCCGTAGCCGTAGCAGAGATAGCCGATAAACATCGGCACCAGCGCCATATAGATGCCGACCGCAGCGTTATTCCAGGCGGCCAGCAGCGGCGCGCCGGTCAACAGCAGAACCGGCATCAGCAAGATGCCGCCGCCGCCAAATGTCGCCCCCATCGCCGCGCGCGGCGCCACGTTCTGCTGCATCAGGCGTCGTGCGGACCAGGAGTAGAGCGCGTAGGTGAAGCCAGCCAGTAGCCCCAGCAGGATGCCGACAAGGGCGCGATCCGCTTCGCCGCCAGTGTCGTGGCCGCCGCTTTTCGCTATGCAGAGCAGCGCCATGCCCACCAGCCCGGTGAGCGCCCCGCCCGCCCAGCGCCGGGTCAGGCGCAGGCCATCGAGGCGATATTCAATCAGCGCGGAGAGCAGCGGCGCGGAGCCGATGGAAATCACGGTGCCGACGGTGACGCCGGCAAAACGCATTGAGGCATAAAAAGCGAGCGGGTAGATCGCCACCGCCAGCGCGCCGGTCAGCAGATAGCGCCAGTGCTGCGCGATCAGCCGTCGCTGACGCATAATGGCGGCGGCGGCAATAAGCCCCTGCAGCAGACCGCCGGTGCCCATCGCCACCGCGCCGACCGCCAGCGGGCTGAGTTCGGGGGCAAAGGTGGCGGCCGTCCCGGTAGTTCCCCAAAGGATCGAAGCGAAAAAAATGGCGGCTATCCCCGCCAGACGCTGTTCGGAAGCGGGCATCACAGCGCCTCCATCATCTGCGCGGCCATCAGCTCCGCCTCTCTTACGCAATCACCGTTGCCTTCCAGCCCGGCGCGCGAAATGCTGCCCTCCAGCAAAAAGGCGAAGTGGCGCGCCATCAGTCGGACCCGCGCTGCGTCCCCTGGCAGCAGCGCGGTCAGGTGCGCCACCAGAATCGCTTCGACCTCCTCTTTATGACGTCGCACCGCCTGACGGCCCGGCGCGGCGGCGGGCAGTTCCGCTGCGGCATTCAGCAGGCCGCAGCCGCGAAAGCCATGTTCATAGGCGTATTCCGCATGATCTTCATAGGCCTGAAACACCGCCAGCACCTTTTCGCGCGGCGTATCGGCCGCCTGCAGCCGTTGTTCATACAGCGCCAGCCACTCCTGATGACGTAAGGTCAAATAGGTGGCGACCAGTTCATCTTTCGAGGCGAAGTTGTTATACAGGCTTTTTTTCGCCACGCCGGCGCGTTTGATAATCGCATCGATACCGGTGGCATTAATGCCGTGTTCATAGAACAGCACGCGCGCCGCATTCAGCAATTTTTCCTGGGCGGTGGACATAGCGCCTCTCCTGCAGATAAGTAGGCAGACCAGTCTACCTACTTATCTGCAGGAAGCAACCTTTCAGGCGATTAGCCCGCGGCGTGCGCCTGGCGAAGCGTCACGTTAGCGACCGCCTCGGTCATCAGCGTTTGCAGTAGCCGCTGCGCTTCGGTGGCCTCCCCTGCCGCGCCCAGCAAAGAAACGCCAAGCTGGCCGGGCGACGGCAGCATTCCGTTAAGGGGAACCAGTTCCGACGGCATGCCGACACGGGTGCGCACCGTAATGCCCAGCCCCGCCTGCACTGCAGCCCAAATGCCGCTCAGGCTGTGGCTGATAAATACCATACGCCAGGGGATGCCGGCGCGATCCAGGCTTTCCGTCGCCCGTGCGCGCATTACGCAGGGCGCATCGAACATTACCAGCGGCAGCGGCTCACCGCGCTTTAGCGCCGGGGCGATATCGATGCTTTGATGGCCGATCCATTCCAGCGGCCAGGTGCCCAGAAGCTGCCCGCCTGGCGCATGCTGCTCCGGCTGCCACAGTAGCGCCATATCGAGCGCCTGCTCTTCTATCGCGCGCAACAGCGCCGGGTTACGATCAACGCGCGCCGTGATCTTCACGCCCGGATGTTGGCGGCTGAACGGCCCGAGAATGCCCGGCATCAGCGCTTCGCCGAAATCCTCCTGCATGCCGATGCGTATTTCGCCCTGCAGTAGCTCCCCTTTTACCGCCCGCTGCGCCTCATCGTTTAACGCCAGCAGCCGACGCGCATAGCTGAGCAAAATTTCGCCGCTGGCGGTTAGCGCCAGATGGCGGCCTTTTTTGACCAGCAGCGTGGTGCCGCACTGGCTTTCCAGCTTTTTAAGCTGCGCGCTGATAGCGGAGGTAGAGCGGCAAAGCTTTGTTGCCGCCAGCGCAAAGCTGCCGCATTCCACGCCGGTAACAAAACTGCGGAGCGCATCGGGATCGAGCGAGAGAGGAAGCCGCGTCATCATCATCCTTATTTTCAGGACAGTAACTGCTGAATAATTTGATTTTCAGGATAGTAGCACCGCGCGACACTCCTTTCATGGTTAATCAAAAAGGAAAGATTATGTCGATATCCGCACATTCGGATCGCGAGACGTTGGCGCCCAGGCTTGCCGGGCTGAGCAAAGAGGCGCTGTTTGGCGACATCTGGGCGCAGCCCGAGCTGCCCTGCCGCGAACGCAGCCTGAGTACGCTGGTGACGGCGGCGCCTGGGCGCGTTGAGCAGCTGCTCTGGCATATCCGCTTCGCCGGGCAGAATGGCGTCAGCCGCGCCGGGATAACGGAGCTGATTACCCATCTCGCCTTCTGTGCCGGATGGCCCGCCGCCGTGCCGGCGCTGAACTGCCTTGAGCAGGAGGAGCAATAATGCCATTTACCCGTATTACGCTGCGCCAGGGCTACAGCGACGCCGGGCTGACGCTGATCTCCGATACGCTGCATCAGACGCTGGTTGAAACCTTTGCCGTGCCGGCAGCAGATCGTTTTCAGGTGATTGAAGCCCTGCCCGCCGGGCGGCGCGTGTTTGATGCGCACTACCTGAGCGGCACACGCGACGAAGATTTTATTCTGTTTCAGCTGGTGGCGGGCAAGCCGAGAACGCGCGCGCAGAAGCAACAATTTTATCGCCTGCTGAGCGAGCGGCTGCACGCGCGGCTGGGGATCCATCCGGATAATATTATGGTGATTATGCAGTTCAACAGCGCGGATGAGTGGAGTTTCAGCAGCGGCAAAATGCACCAGCAGGAGGCGATATGATAGTGATGCAATATCGTTATACCCTGCCGGCGAGCTATGACATGGCGATAATCGAGCAGCGTATCGCGCAGAACGGTGCCCGGCTCGATGGCTTTCCCGGCCTGCTGTTCAAGGCCTATCTCTACGCACGCGTCGATCGGGGCGCCCCGGAGAACCGCTATGCGCCGCTCTACCTGTGGCGCGACGCCGATGCCCTGCGGCGCTTTTTACACAGCCCCGGCTTCGCCGCGCTGACGCGCGATTTCGGCTGGCCGGTGACAGAAACCTGGCTAACGCTGCACGCCCCGACATGGGCGGAGCTGGCGACAAAACGCTACGCCCGCATCACGATCGGGGAGATACCGCCGCACAGCGATTTACCGGCGATGGCGCTTAGCGGCATGCTCTGCGCCTGGGATGTCAGCCGCTGGCGGCTTCTGCAGGTTGATTTTAGCGATGAGCCGCCCGTCGGGCCGAACGCGGGCGATTACCGTATCGGCTATCTGGCTGGCGAACAACGCAGGTAAAGGCACCCGGCGGCGTTTAACCGTGCAGCGCCAGCCCTTTTATCGCTTTCTCTACCGCCTTTTTCGGGCCGCGCAGCGCCAGCCCGACCAGATTGAGGTTGTCGGCATCCTCCGCCAGAAACGCCTGACGGTTGGCCTCATCGTGGCCGGTAGAGAACATTGCGTGAACATAGGGGATCAGGGTCAGCTCGCGCTCCAGTCCTTTGCGGTGCGCGCCCTGCAGCTGGGGGAGATCCGCCGCGAACACCAGCATCGGCTGCCCCAGCATATTGCCGTAATGGCGGCCTTTGGCGTCGACATAGGGCGCGCCCATCATCTCCGGCGCGGCGGCGGCGATGCCGCTGGCGAGAAACGCCGCCACATTCAGCCGCTGCCATACGGCCAGGTCATCACGAATAATCAGTGCTACTTTGGTATCAAACATCGGTCAACATCCCTCTGGGTTAATCACAGAGAGCATCATCCGGAAAAGGGGCGGCGTCCGTATAGAACATTTGTGCAGCGTTGCTGATAGGCGGCCGGCGTCATGCGGTAGGCGCGCCGGAACCAGCGCCCCAGATGGCTCTGATCGGCGAAGCCGACCTGCACCGCGGCACGGGCGGGATTAACGCCCTGCGCCAGCAGCACGCGGGCGCTGCGCAAGCGCAGGCGCACCAGATAGGCGTGCGGCGACTGTCCGAACGCTTTCTGAAACTGGCGCGTCAGGCGAAAACGATCGATACCGGCATAGCGTGCCAGATCGTCCAGCCCGATATCCTGCGCCATGGCATCATGCAGATAATCCCTGACGCGCTGCATCTGGCGGGCCGCATCATCGGGCAAGAGAGCGGATTGGACGCTAAGGTGGCGCGCCAGCAACGCGATCAGCCGGTCCAGCCCCTGATCGCGCGCCAGCCGGCCTTCGCCGTTATGCACAGCATTAAACGCCTGCTGGATCGCCATATTCAGCAGGCGATCTTCGGTCAGGGTGTGGCGAAACGCCGCCTGCAGCGTCGAGATATCGCCCAGCCCGCGACGATCCAGCGCTGCGGAAAGCCAGCGCTGCGGCAGATAAAGCATACTGTAGGTAAAGCCTTCGGGATCGGGCGCATGGCCGTCATGCACCGCGCCCGGCTCAATCAAAATCACCTGTCCGGGAGTGCTGGTATGCAGGGTGCGATGGCAGTTAAACCGCTGCAGCCCTTTTTGCGTTACGCCGACCAGCATCTCATCGTGATCGTGCGGATCGTAGGCGTGGCCGCAAAAATGGGCGTGGACGCTTTCGATCCCGGTCTCGCCATCCCGCTGCAACTGCACCCAGTCGCTGGTTGATATCGACATAGTCTTTCCCGTCAAACGCTGAACCTGATCGCCTCAGCGCAGTATACGGCCCGGCGGCAAGATTAACAGGGAAGATGTCAGCGGCAGGGGCGCGCGAAAACCACATGCCGGGTTTTCATCGCGCTGACCCACTGCACAGGCGCCTGCTGGTAAACCACGCGCCTGACGCCCAATTGTTCCAGCGCAGCGGGCGTATAGGAGAACCATTTTTCAGGGAACTGGTGCTGATAGTTTTTTTCCAGCTGGGGGCAAAAAGGCATTTTTTCATTTACGCCGATCCGCTGATAAAAGCGTCGCTCCCGGCGCTGCAGCGCTTTCACATCCGGTAGCTGGAAGAAGGCTTCCCTGGTCAGGCTGGCACCGTGCAGATCAAGCGCAAACTGCGACGGCGGGCTGTTAATGCCGCCGTGCCATAACAGGTAGCTCTCCGGGCCGATATATTTTCTGTAGGCGGCGGGGAAAAGGTAATTTGCGCAGGCGGAGGCGCATACGGTGCGCACCACCAGATCGAGCTTTTTGCGCTGCAGCAGCGCGCCGATGGTTAACGCCGAGGCGGTATCGCCGCCCATGCTGTTGACCGAAATGCGGCTCACGTCGCCTGACCGCAACATCTTCTCAATAACCGATGCGCTCTCTTTTTGGATCAGGCCGTCAAAATAGAGGGTCTGCCCTACCAGGCGGATAGCGGGTGGAGAGAGAAAAGGTTTTTCATCGGGAATATCGATGCCTTCAGCGGCGAACAGCGCGGCGGGAAGCAACAGCAGGCTGCCAATCAGCCCCCTTAAACGGCGAGCCGCCGGGGCCGTAGTCTGATGAAAAAAACCGCCTTTGTCGCCAAAAGACATGCCACAGCTTCCCTGACAGATGAAATGAGAGCGTTAACGCCTTTTACTTCAGGGCGAAACGCGCATCAAAAAAGAAGGGTTCAACTTTAACGGTTTTCAGTGCATCCAGCGCGGCCGGATGCTGCGGATTATAGAGTGCGTTCCATTCGCCGGTCAGCGTGCTGGGCACCTTTAACACCAGACCATTGTCGGGATCGCTTAGCCAGCCGTCGCCCAGCGCTTTGGTGGAACGCGGCGCCGGATCGCTCTGCCAGTCTGGCGGCAGCGCGGCCTTATCCAGCTCGGCAATCAGCTCTTGCGGGATTTCCAGCGACAGCATTGCATAGCGCTGCGACAGATCGGCAACGGAGAGATGCACCAGCAGCTCCAGCGCGCACAGCGCCCGGCTTGACGCCAGATAGACGCAGGGTACCCCGATCGAATTCCAGCGGCCGCCGTAGGTGCGCGCGCCGAAGCCGTCAAAAGCGCTGCCGGCGTAGACCGACTTCACCAGCCGGTAAAACGGGACGGTTTTCATCAGGTGATGACGCTATGCTCAATCTGCCCGATCAGATTAATGACCGCTTCCGCGCCGGCGACGGTCGACGTCATCTCCGACGGTTTTTTCCCGCCTAAGCCTTTCGCCGGCGTATCGAGCCATTCCGCCGCGCGCTGCATATTGCCGTCGAATAGCTTGCTGGCGGCGGAAAGCACACGCATCAGCATGTAGATGCGGCCGCTTTGATCGGCGGAAAAAGTCTGTTCGCTGCTTTTGGTGCGGCGCGCATAGGTATTGCGATCGATGCCGGCCAGCCGGCACAGGCGCGCCTCGTCGAAAGCGGAGAGCGATGCCGCTTTCTTCAGCAGGTCGGCGCTCAGGCCATGCGCAATACGCTCATGCGCTTCAGGCAGGGTTTCCGGCAGGTTAAGCGACAGCAGCAGAGAGCGCTCAACGTGCATTTTACCGGGTCGATAGACGGAAACAGACATGGTCGTCTCTCCTCTGTTCAGATGAGCATAATTTTAGCTCAGTTGAACAGACGTAACAAGCGGCGCGTTTGCCCGCACCCGCATCTTTTCTGAACCGATACGCAAGGCAGGTACGGAATGCGCATCCGCCCGGCACGATAATGCCGCCGACGCGAAACAGAATAAACAGCCCTACCGCTAAATAAACCTGACACTCTCTCATCGTGAGGGGCAATCACCGCCAACATGGCATTTATTTTTTCATCAGGCTTGCCGAGCGCCAATTAATGAGGTTATCTTAACGCCCGTTTAGGCTTCAGCATCTTCTCTGCGACGGCGGTTTGGAGCCTGCTGCTATTTCACCGATCGGTTTTTCTTCTCCAAAGCTAATTAAATGGCCTTACCGTCATAAAGAGATAAACATGTCCTTTGCCAACTTTCGTATGAAAATGATTGAAAAATTGCTGCTGGCCTGCAAAAAAAAACCGAAAAAAAACGCGGCGCCGCTGAATTCCATTGATTTCAAACGCATTGTTGTCATCTCAAATAAACTTCTTGGCGATTTTCTATTTTGCACCCCTGCCATAGCCAGCCTGAAAGAAAAATATCCTGGCGCGGAAATCATGGCGGTATTAAGTGGTAAAAACCGCAATATCGTGGGAGAGTGCGACTATATCCAGCATGTCGTTTATATGGAGAATAACCTCTCCTCTGTTATCAAAGCGCTGCCGGAGATCAGAAAATTCAAACCGGAGCTGGCGGTTATTTTCCATTCCAGAACCCCTTACGATATAGTGGCGGCTACGTTTGCCGGATGCCGTTATATTGTAAAACACTACTTTAATAACGATGTAAAAAAACTCATTCCACTGTGTGATATTTCCGTGATTGATGAAACCAGCCCGCCCGTTATCAATCACCTCTCACTGGTAAAAGCATTAGGTTGCGATACGCATGATAAAAAAATGTTTTTCCCTTGCCCGGTGGAGTGCATAAAAAACGATAGCCAGCTGAATATAGGGTTTCAGCCCGGCGCCTCGAAAAGCAACCGCTTTTTACCCACCTCATTAACTTCACCTTTAGTGGCTGAATTGCTGAAGCGATTTCCAGACTGTCAGATTCATCTCTTTGGTGCGCCGCATGAAACGGCGTTAGGCGACGCGTTTATTGCGCCATTAAGCGAAGAGCAGGCCGCGCGGGTGGTGAATCATATTGGTAAAACCACACTGCCACAGCTGGCACATCAGCTGAAGGTGCTAGATCTGTTGATTACGCCGGATACCGGTACCTTACATGTCGCTACGGCTTTGCAAGTAAAAACCGTTAGCCTGTTCGTCCAGCGACGCAGTAACGGCTGTGAGCCGGTTCAGGATCTGCATCTGCATCGCATCCTCTATGCCGCTGACTTTAACGCTCTCGCCCTTGATCGTCGCTATCCTACGCCGCTGGCCTTTATCCCCTGTGAACAGGTGCTGGAAAAGGTCACTGAACTGATTGACGACAGCGGTAATCGCGCCCTTGTGACGCCGTCAAATACTCATCACCTCGCCTGATGCCTTTATCCGCAGGCGGATATCATCGCCTGCCCAACCTTTGTCACAAGAATGTAATAACGTTGTCACATTACTGCCCTAGCCTGATGCCTGTTCAACGGAACGGGAACCAGACGATGGCAGTGGTTAAAGCAAAGAATTTGCAGGATACCGAAGCGCTGCTGCATTCGGGAATCAACAAGGTGGAGCTGGACTGGGAGATAGGCAGCGATGACTTCTTCCGTCTCGCCAGCCACTGGTGCGACCGCGGTGCCAAAATCACCCGCACCCAGCGCCACTTTGTGGTATCGGTAAAAGGCTTCGCTATTCCGCCTAACGATTAAGCATCCGGCGGGTTTGCGCCCGCCGCATCGCTGCTGCGCCCCGTCCGCTCCCGGCCGGGGCGCGCTGCCGTTTAACGCCCGGTATCGGTGCGTTGCACCGCATCCAGCGTCGCTTTCTCCCGTTCGCTGCCGGTCAGCTCATGCAGCTGTCCGTCACGCATCTCCAGCAGCCGGTCGGCATGGGTAAAGTAGTGATCGTCATGACTGATGGCGAACACCGTTTTGCCGCTCTGCTGCAGCCACGGCAGCAGCTCGCGGTAAAATATGCGGCGGAAATGGGGATCCTGATCGGCCGCCCATTCATCCAGCAGCAGAATATCGCGCTGCTCTGCCGCCGCCAGCAGCAACGCCAGCCGCTTGCTCTGCCCTTTTGACAGCTGCAGATTCAGCACCCGGTTGCCCTCCAGCTTCAGTTTATCCTGCATTTTCAGCCTCTCCAGCCACTGCTGCACCAGCGCCGGATCGGCCGGCAGCGCGCCGGGGCCGATAAGGCGATCGAACAGATGCACGTCGGTAAACACGGCGGAGAACAGCTGGCGGTAGCGTTCGCTATCGCGCATCTCCTCGCCATCCACCAGCAGGGTGCCGGAAACCGGCGGATAGAGGCCGGTCAGCAGCATCGCCAGCGTCGATTTGCCGCTGCCGTTGCCGCCAATCAGAAACACCAGCTCGCCGCGCTTCAAGGTCAGGTTAATCGGACCGACGCGAAAGCCGTTTTCGCCGTAGTGGAAGACCACCTCGCGCAGCTCCAGCGTCTGCCAGTCGCTAACTGGCGACAGCGGCGCGAAATGCTCGCGCCACTCCGCCAGCTGAAAAGCGCGCAGCTTATTAAAGGCAACCTGCGCGCTCAGCAGCGTCGGCAGCGCGCCTACCGCCTGCAGCAGCGGCGTGCGCAGAAACAGCAGCGTCAGGGAATAGGTAGCGGCCACCGCGGTATCCGCCCAGCCAAGGCCGTTGGCCATAAAGAACACCATGCCGATCGCGCCCAGCATCATAATGTTCGACCAGTTCACCGCGCTGAGATGATAGGTATCGGCGCGCACGATATGGTGCCGGTAGGTGTTGGCATCTTCCTGATAAACAGTGTCGTAAATCAGCTGCGCGCGCTCGCGGTTGAGTGCCAGCTCTTTGCGCCCGTCGATCACTGTCTGATAATCGGCGTAGAGGCGGTCTTCCGTTTCGCGCAGCGTCGCCATATGGCGATAGACGCGCGATACCAGCAGCCAGCCGCCGATAATGGTCACGGCGACCCAAATCGCCGTTATCGTCAACATGCGCGGCGACAGCCAGGCGAGATAGGCCGCTGAGCCGATAGTCAGGATAATGCCCTGAATCAGCTCCGGCAGACGCACAAAGGCGATGGTGATATTGCGCACGTCGCTGGTCAGGCCCGCCAGCAGCTGGGCGCTGCCGATCTGCTCGATACGCTGAATGTGGGTGTCGAGGATGCGCTTAATAAACTGGCCGCGCAGCCGCCAGACAAAATGGTGGCCCAGCAGCGTCAGCGCCAGCTGCGATGCCAGCGTGACCGCCATCAGCAGCAGCAGCAGGCCGAGAAACTGCGGCAGCACCGTCATTGAGGCGTTGACGCTGGCGATCAGCTCATGGTTAATCCAGGCGATCATTCCGATGCCGAGCGCCGCGCTCAGCAAATTTAGTACGATAACGGCGATAAACGGCCAACGGTACTGTTTATAAACGACTGACAGCAACTCCATAACTGCATCCTGATAAGAGCCAAAGCAGCCTGCAGTTTAATGAGAAGCCAAACGATAGCAATAACAATTCTCAACTGGCCCGACTGGCGCCGGCGCTGATGCGTAGGATCAGCGCGCGCGGCGAAAAGTCAGGTTGTAGCGATATGCGCCCGCCAGCGGATGCACGCCCGGCTTCACCGGCAGTATCCCATGAAAGCGCAGCCGCGACGGGCCGCCCCACACCACCACATCGCCATGTTCAAGCAGCACGCGCTGCACGGCGTCGCCACGCTCGAAGCCGCCGAACTGAAACACCGCCGGCAGACCGAGGGAAACGGAGACGATCGGCTGGCGCAGATCCTTCTCATCCTTATCCTGATGCAGCGACAGCTTTGCGCCCGGCTCATAGCGGTTGATCAGGCAGGCGTCGGGCTGAAAATGGCTGAAGCCCGCCTCCTGCGCCGCCACCAGCGCGAGGGCGCGAAAGGGTTCCGGCATCGGCGGCCAGCGGCGGCCGGTCAGGGTATCCTCGCCGCTATACTGATAACCGCGCGTATCGCTGGACCAGCCGAGATCGCCGCAGTTGGTCATCGCCACCGACATGCGATGGCCGCCCGGCGTTATCAGGTGCTGAAAAGGGTTCTGCTGCGCCAGCTGGTCGATAAGCGCCAGCAGCATTTCCCCCTGTTCGCGGGCGCGGCGGCGCAATATAACCGCCCCTTCTGCCAGCGGCTCGGACCAGGGCGCTTCGTCGCTAAAGAGATCTAACATGGCCGCTCCCGTGATTGGCGTGTATATAGCCGCATGCTAGCGGGCGTCCGGGGCCTGCTGCAACAGAAATGCGCGGAACTGCGGCGACATCCAGCTGCTGAAACCCTGCTTTTCTTTAGTAATCAGGTAGACCGCCAGATGCTCGCGCAACGCCAGCGCCTGCGCTTTTTCGCTGCCCAGCACCATCAGACCGGTATCCCAGCCATCCGCCTCCAGCGCGGTGGTGGCGATCACCGTGGCGGAGACCAGCCGATGCTCGATCGGCTGGCCAGTCTGGGGATTAATGACGTGCGAAATGCGTCTGCCGTCCAGTTCATAATAGTTGCGGTAGCTGCCAGAGGTGCTGATGCCGTGCCCCTGCAGATCGACCAGCGCCTGCGCGGCGTTCTCCCGATCGGTCGGTTTCTGGATCGCCACCCGCCAGGGGCTGCCGGCGGGGTTATGTCCCCGGCTCAGCACCGCGCCGCCCACCGATACCAGATAATTAGCGATCCCCTCTTCTTCCATCAGCCGCGCCAGATGATCGGTGGCGAAGCCTTCTCCCATGGTGGAGAGATCGACATAGAGGTCCGGCAGATCTTTCTGTAGCCAGGCGCCGTCGGCGCGCTCGGTCACCTGCAGATGGCGCAGGCCGGTGAGCGCCTTCGCAGCGGCGATATCCGTCTGCGATGGCGTATGGGGCGGCTGCTGATCCGGGCCGAAGCCCCAAAGGTTCACCAGCGGGCCGACGGTAATGTCCATCGCGCCGTCGGTCAGCCTGCCGATGCGCAGCGCCACGGTAATGATATCCGCCATATTGCTGCTGATCGGATAAGGCTGCATCGTGCGATCCTGATTAAAGCGCGATAGCGCCGAATCTTTTTTCCAGGTGGAGAGTTCATGATCGTCCGCATCCAGCCGCTGCTGAATCTTTTCCCGCAGCCCCGCCGCCTGTGCCGCAGGCACACCCGCCAGGCTGACGCGCCACTGGGTGCCCATGGTTTTGCCTTCCAGCACGATCCCGGCGTCGGCCTCTTCTTTCTGTTGCTCGCAGCCTGCCGCCAGCCATCCCAGCAGCAGTACCGCCGCCAGCGATACGTTCTTCATCTCTCTCGCCTTTATGTGTCGTTTTGTTAATCCGCGCTGCAAAGCATAACCTGTGTAAAGTCTCTTCTGTTTGCTTGCAGAGCCTGCCGCAGCTCGCCAGACTGGGGGCTGAAACCGGCGTCTCAGGGCGTTTAAATTGTAACCCGCAGCCAGGAGTGCCTGATGCAAAACCTTATACTGCTGCTGATGTTGACCGCATTAGCGCTTTTTTCCGCCGTGAAGTACTACCGCACCGCGCGCGTCCGCGCTTTCCAGCGCCCGCGCCGCCGCTAACCCTGGCCGCTGCACCGCGGCGGCCTATTCTGCACCATCTTCGCCCGCCTCATGTTAACAAACGTGCCTAAACGCCGCGTTAACCCGTGCTAAAACCTGGCACAGGACGTGCTTGATCCCCTCTGTTCTCTTTTTATCGTAGCGGGAGTCACCATGCGTAACGTACAACCGGATGACCTGGTGAGCGGATTGACCAGGCTGCTGACCTGCTGCAGCTTTACGCTGGGCGGAACGGCGTTTGAGGGGATGTGGGGTGTGGCGCTGGAGCAGCGCGAGGCGACACTGCCGCAGCAGGGCTCGCTGTTCAGCGCGCAGGCTGGGACGACACTGCCGCCGCAGCAGGGCTCACTGCTCAACGCGCAGGCTGAGGCGGCCGCCCCGGGGCAAAATACGCTGAGCGCGCAGGCCGGGGCGACAGCCCGACGCGTATAAAAAAGGCGACGCTGAGCGTCGCCTTGTCGTCAAAGGGCTACATCAGAACTGGTAAACCAGGCCCAGAGCCACTACGTCGTCGGTGTTGATGCCGGCGGCGTCGGTAAACGCGTTGTCGTCCAGCAGGTTGATCTGATAATCAACATAGGTAGACATGTTTTTGTTGAAGTAGTAAGTCGCGCCTACGTCGATATATTTTTTCAGGTTCTGCTTGCCCCAGCCCTGGATATCGGTGCCGCGGGAAGAGACGTACGCCAGAGACGGACGCAGACCGAAGTCGAACTGATACTGCGCAACCAGCTCCCAGTTATCCGCTTTATCGGCAAAGCCGTACGCGGTCGGATGCTCGTCGTCGCCAAAGCGCGTCGCGTTATAGGAACGGGTGTACATCGCCGCCAGGTAGATGTTGTTGGCGTCATATTTCAGGCCGCCGGTGTAGGCTTCCGCTTTGTCGCCGTTGCCCAGGATAGCGCCGCTGTTCTGGGTGTTGGTGCGATCAGACTGGAACATCGCCGCGCCGAGGCCCAGGCCATTGCCCAGATCGTAAGTGGTGCTGAGGCCCCAGCCGTCGCCGTTCTGGCCGGTCGCTTTACGGCTGCCCGCTTCTTCCGGGTTGCTGTCGTTTTTGCCCTGGTACTGCACGGCGAAGTTCCAGCCGTCCACCAGACCGAAGAAGTTGTTGTTACGGTAGGTCGCTACGCCGTTGGCGCGCTGGAACATGAAGTTATCCGCGCCATAGGTATCGCCGCCGAACTCCGGCAGCACGTCGGTCCATGCGCCGATATCGTAAGCCACGCCGTAGTTACGACCGTAGTCGAAAGAACCGGCATCGCCGAATTTCAGGCCAGCAAAGCCGACGCGGGTGTAAGAATCTTTGGTGCCTTCAGACTCGGCGTGGTTCAGCGCAACCTGATATTCCCACTGGCCGTAGCCGGTCAGCTGTTCAGAAATCTGGGTTTCGCCTTTAAAGCCGAAACGCACGTAAGAGTTATCGCCGTCGCTGCCGTCGTCGTCAGAGAAATAGTGCAGACCGTCCACTTTGCCGAACAGGTCAAGTTTGTTGCCGTCTTTATTATAGATCTCAGCTGCGCCCGCGGAGCCTGCTACCAACAGCGCCGGGACCATCAGGGAGAGAATGCGACGTTTCATTTTTGTTACCCTCTGGTTAAATGCCTTTTAAGTGCCACTGCGTGCCGAATGTCTAATTTTCAGTCGGCATCTCATTGTTCAGTCGCCAGGGGTAATAATCCATCACGAAAATGCTACTAAATTTCCAAAACTGTTTCGTTATATTTTTTTAATGCAGAAAAATGTAAATAACGGGGAACTTTTAAACAGCACATAGCGTTAAAAATTACCGCACGTATTGATAAGAAATATCTGTAATTATAGATATCAGGGGGTTAAACAATGCCGCAGGTTAAGCACTGAATGATAAAAATATTCTTCGTTCAGGTTATAAAATAGATCCCGCTATCATCATTTTATTTGATTATTACCTTCATTCACCCCGAATGAGCTGTTTTACCCTTATTTTCAGCCGGACATTGATTGTCCGGCTTTTTTTATTTCCCGCCAGTTTGTCATTTTCTGTAAAGTTAATCACCTGAATTAACGTTCACGCATCGCCTCTTTGACCTTATTCAGCGGCTTAATCAAATAATCCATCACCGATTTCTGACCGGTTTTAATTTCCACATTGGCTACCATGCCTGGCACAATGGGGAATTTACGTCCGGCGCGGTTAACCAGCTCCGCTTTTTGCGTACGTACGTAGACGCGGTAATAATATTGATCGCGCTTCACCTCATCCTGCAGCGTATCAGGTGATACCGTTTCCACTTCACCCGACAGATCGCCATAGATAGAGGAGTCGTAGGCGGTCACCTTCACCACCGCCGGCAGGCCGGGACGGATATAGGCGATATCGCGCGGGTTGATGCGCGTCTCAATCAGCAGCTGATCTTCCAGCGGCACAATTTCCATCAGCTTGCCGCCCGGCTGCAGTACGCCGCCCACCGTGGTGACCTGAATATCCTTAACGATACCGCGCACCGGCGAGTAGAGCGTAGCGCGCGTCAGCTGATCCTCTTTGCCGGTCAGCACCTGTAGCTGCGCATCCAGCTCGGCGTTGTTTTTCACCTGCTCTTCGCGCGCGCGCACCGCGTATTCATTGCGCGCCTCATCGATTTTGCCGCGCAGCTCGCTGACCTGACGGCGCAGGCGGATCACCTCCACCTCCCCCGCCGCGCCCTTCGCTACCAGCGGCTCGGTCATGCGCAGCTCATCCTGCACCAGCTTCAGCGACTGCTGCAGATTGCTGACGGTTTCCAGCAGGTTGCGCCGCCGCGACTCATACAGCTGAGTTTCGCGCGCCACCAGCTCCGGCTCCTGCAGGGTGTCGGCGCTGAACTGCAACGGCGCGCCGGTCAGTTCGGCGCGCAGACGCTCCGCCGAGGCGCGCAGGGTGCGTACTTTCGCCTGCGCCTCGCCAAAGTTGGACTGGAAGCGAGTCGGATCGAGACGCGCCAGGATCTGTCCTTTGGTGACAATATCCCCTTCATGCACGTTCAGCTGGTTAACGATGCCGCCGTCCAGGCTTTCAATCACCTGCGCGCGCGTCGACGGCGTCACCTTACCGGTGCCGACCGTCACCTCATCGAGAACCGCGTAGTGCGCCCACACCAGAAAAATCAGCAGCGCCGCGCTGCAGATCCAGATAATCAGCGACGTATTGCGTTCGCGCTTTTTCAGTTCCCGTTCTACCGTCACCTGGCTCATGCCGCGTCCCCTTTTGTCGGTTTCACCGCGCCGGCGGCGCGCAATATTTCGTCGCGCGGGCCGTCCGCCACAATGCGGCCGTTATCCATTACCACAATCCTGTCCACCAGCTTCAGTAGCGCCGGACGGTGCGTTACCAGCACCAGCGTGCGTCCGCTCAGCCAGTTTTTCATCTGCCGGATCACATGCTCTTCCAGCTGTTCATCCATTGAGGCGGTAGGCTCATCCAGCAGCACCACCTGGGGCTGGCGCAGGATCATGCGGCTCAGCAGCACCATCTGTCGCTGGCCGCCGGAAAGCCCGCGCCCGCCCTCGTTGATAATGCGGTCGAGGCTGGCGGCATCCTGCTGCACCAGGCTCAGCGCCCCGCTGACACGCAGCGCCTGCAGCATCTCCTGTTCGCTGGCGTGCGGATTGCCGAGCATCAGGTTCTGGCGCAGGGTGCCGAAAAAGAGCCGCGAATCCTGCGACAGCCAGCCGAGCTGACGTCGCAGGTCGACCGGATCGATGCGGCTGATATCAACGCCGTCGACAATCACCTTGCCCTGGGTCGCCCTCGCCTGCCCGGCCAGCAGCTTCAGCAGCGTCGATTTTCCGGCGCCCACCTTGCCCAGCAGCGCAATGCGCTCGCCCGGCTTGATCTGCAGCTGCGCCACGTTCAGCACGTTTTTGACGTTCTCTTCATCATAGGTGTACTGCACATTACGCAGATCATAATGGCCGGTCAGCGTCGGGCAGTGCGCCATCTCCGCCGCCTCCGGCTGGTCGAGCGGCTTTTTCAGCAGCTCGTCAAGGCCGGTCATCGCGCTTCTGGCGTGTTGCCAGCGCGAGAAGATCATCGTCAGCTGCATCAGCGGCGCGATAGTGCGCGAGGAGAGCAGGCTGCTGGCTACCAGCGTACCGGTGGTGATATCGCCCGCCAGCACCAGATAGGTGCCGAACACCAGCATCCCGGCGTAGGTCAACTGCTGCACCGAAGAGGCCCAGCCGGTAAGCCGCGCGCCCCACAGGCGCTGTTTCATGCCAATAGCGGCGCTGACCTCGTGGGTCTGCTCCCACTGACGCTGAAAATAGGGCTCCGCCTGCAGCGCCTTGATATCTTCGACACCCTCGATGGTTTCCACCAGCACCGCGTTACGCAGCGCGCCTTCGCGCAGCCCCTCCTTCGCCAGCCGCGCCATCGGGATCTGCACCAGCAGGCCGGGGATAACGATCAGCGGGATCGCCAGCAGCGGAATAATCACCAGCGGCCCGCCGATAAAGCCCATGATAAACAGGAACAGAATGATAAAAGGTATATCCGCCGCCGCGCCGACGGTGGTCGAGGTGAGCAGCTCACGCACCTGATCGATCTCACGCAGCTGGGAGATAAAGGAGCCGGTCGATTTTGGCCGCGCCTCGTTGCGAATATTCATCGCGCGGGCGAAGAGCATTGAGGAGACTTTCAGGTCGATGCGCTTACCCATCAGATCGGAAACCTGGGTACGCATCAGGCGGATCAGGTACTCAATCGCGGCGGCAATCAGCACGCCGACGAACAGTACCCAAAGCGTCGGTTCCGACTGCGCCGGGATCACGCGGTCGTAGATCTGCATTGAGAAAAGGATGCCCGCCAGCGCCAGTACGTTGCCCACCACCGAGGCGAGGGAGATCTCGGCGATGCGCCGCCCCATGCCGCGAAAGTTTTTCCAGAACCAGTGCTGCTCATAAGGCTGCACAAACTCATCGATGCGCGCGTCGCGTCCGCGCGCCGCCACGCCGGGCACCGCCACCTGCCCCTGCGCCTGCGCCAGCAGCTCGGCCAGCTCGCTTTCGCGCACCACGTCACCGCCTTCGCTCAGCCAGTAACGCGCGCGTCCGTCAGCATCGATCCCTTCCACCACCGCCACGCTGCCGTTCTCCAGCAGCAGGATCACCGGCGTGACCTCCTGACGCCAGCGCAGCTTTTCGCGCGGCGTCATGGTCAGGTGCAGGCCCAGCAGACCCGCCAGGCGCTCCAGCTGCTGCTCCGGCGCCAGATGCTCAAACCAGCGCATCTGCTGGCGCAGCGTTTTCCCGTCAGCGGGCTTGCCGAAGCGGGCGGCGACTCGCAGCATCGCCGCAATCCAGTTTTCGGTCGAGGTTGTCATATTAGCTGCCTTATTCATCTCTTATTGCCCGCGCCCTACTGCAGTGAAGGCAGCAGATCGCCACTGTTCTTTTCACGATCGATGCCCATGATATCGAGCAGGTTATCTACCGCCGCGGCATAGCGTACCGTGGCGTTCCAGCCGTCGTAGAGCGCGGTGAGGCGCATGCTGTCAGCCTGGAACACATCCTGCTCAACGCTGAGCAGGTCGTTGAGGCTGCGCTTGCTGAGGCGGTATTCGTCGGCGTAGACCGAGCGGGTATGCTCCGCGCTCTCCAGCTGCGTTTCGCCCGCCTGCTGGCGCTGCTGCGCGCCGATCATATCGGCATAGGCGGTAGAGGCGTGCTGGTTGATATCGAGCTTGGCGCGCTGGATCTCCGCCTGCGCCGCCTGACGTTCCGCCTCCGCCGAGCGGGTTTTGGCGTTGACCAGCCCGCCCTGATAGATCGGCGCCTCAACCCGCAGCTGTAGCTCATCATCCCAGTAGGATCGGGTATCGTTTTCATAGCGGGTGCGCCCCGCCTCGACTTTAATCGTCGGCCAGTGGTTCGACGCCGCCTGATTGATGCGTTCGCGCGCCGCTTCCTGTCTCGCCTGCGCGCTGCGTACCGCGGCGCTCTTTTCATAGGCGATGCGGTCGAGGGTGATCTGCTGCTGCAGTAGCGATTCCGGCAGCTCCGGCAGGTTATCGGAGACCACGCCGGTTAACACGGTAAGCTGCGCCTGCGCCGATCGCTGCTGGGCGCGGTACTGCTCCAGGGTGGCGCGCATCCCCGCCAGGCGCGTGCCCGCCTGCAGCACGTCAGACTGCGAGTTCAGCCCGGCGTCGGCGCGCAGCGTGGCGATATCGCGCACATGTTCCAGCGAGGCGATATTTTTACGCGCCGAGACCACCAGCGCCTGATAGCGCTTTACTTCCAGATAGGCCTGCAGCGTATCGGCGGCGACGGTGGTCATGGTGTCAAACAGAGCGAAACGGTAGGCGTCCGACAGCGCGTGCTGTTCATTGATGGCGCCGCTGGTGCGGCCGAAGTCATAGAGCAGCTGGCTCAGCGTGACGCCGCCGGAGGCGCTGTTGTTCAGGCTGCCGGAAGAGTCGGTCTGATGCGACCGCCCGCCGGTGCCCTGCAGCGAGATCTGCGGATACCAGGCGCTTTTCGCCGCATCCAGCTCCGCCTCGCCGACGTTGATCTGCGCGGCAGCCTGCGCAATCTGCGGATTGCGGGCAAAAGCGCGCAGGATAGCATCGCGCAGGGTCAGCGTGGCGATCTGCTCTTCGGTGGGCGCGGCGCGCCAGTTAAATTCGGCTTTAGGCTCTGACGCGGCCCAGACGGCATGCCCGGCGCAGCCCCACGCGGCGCTCAGGCAAAGGGAAACAAGGAGTTTACGCATGCAGCTCGATCAACCTTCTTCTTATTCGTACGCGTGAGGCGGCATCCGCTTCCCCGTCCGACGGCTAATACCCGATAAGATAACATCATGAATTATTACAGAGTTCCATTCATTTTATTAATCAGTTTTATAATTTATCCGCTGTTATTTTTTTTGGGATATAAGTCACACTGTCATAAAAGCGTTGGGATAACGCCTCAAAAATGATAAAGACGGCTAAAAGCCGCCTTTATCATTAAAAAAACAACTTTATTAATCTGGTCAAATCTTAAATCAGACTAACCATTTACCTCAGGCTACCGGCTGGACATGCTGCTGTTGCAGCAGCTCGGCCAGCGCGTTTTCCGTTGCCGGCGCATAGTGGGCGGCGGCGTCGCCCTGCGCAGCAAGGTGGCCGGCAGCGGTCACGCTGTGCCACATATCCGCCGGCGCGGGCGACAGCGCCGCTTCGCCGCCGTGCGCGGTGGTTTCTGCGTGGGTGGTCGCCTTCACTGCATCCGCGTCATGCGCGGCGGCTTCGGCGTCGGCAAACTTCGCCGTTTGTCCTTCATGCGCAGATGCTTCCGCGCCGGCGGTTGGCTGTGCCGCCGTTTTGGTCTGGGGTTCAGCATCGGCGGCGCTTAAACGATCCACCAGCGCGGCAAGCGAGGGCTGGCTGTCGCTGTGCAGGCCGAGCGACGCCGCATCCAGCGGCTGGGCATGATGGTCAGCGCCTGCGGTTTCCGTGGCGGTCAGCGTCGCCGCGTGCGCGACCAGCGCGTCGGAGGCCTCATGACTCTGCGTCGGCTGAACATCGCTCAAGGTCACCGCGCCATCGGCATCAACGGTGAGTATCTTCGCCTGTACCTGGGTAACATTCGAACCGCTCCAGCTCAGCCAGTCGCTCATTGTGGCAACGACGGTATAACTGCCGGGCGTCAGCGCCTCCACGTCACTGGCGGGTACGGTGACCTGCCAGTGGTTATCAAAGCCCTGCCCATCTTCGCCAGCCGCAACGACAGAGGTGTAGGTTTTACCGTTCAGCGTAACGTACACGGTTGAGCCAATGCCCAGCCCCTCGCCGGAGGAGCGGGACGAACTGATAACCAGATCGCTATGCTTCTCCGCACCGCCCAGATGGTTGTCGCCGCTGATGGGATCAAATTCAAACGTCATGGGATAATGATAGGGATAACCGCCCGCCGCCGTTTTGATAGTGCGCGTAGCAGCGAACTGATTGCCATCCTGATCCTGATAGCTGATGGTAATATGGGTCGTGGTAGCGTTCTTGACGCTAAACAGATCGGGAACATTTACGCTCCAGACGCCCTCACTGGTAACGGTGCCGAAAAAGACCTTGTCCCCCGCGGTCAATTTCACCGTACTGTCCGCCGGAACGCCGGTGGCCTGCCCGGTAATATAGAAAGGTGCCGCGATTTCACCGTCATCCACGTTGTTGTCGCCGGAAATGGTATCAATGGTTAACACCGGCGTTTCGTTGCCGGCGCCGTTATGGTTCAGCGTCAGGGTTTTCGCCACCTGCGCCACTTCCTTCGCCCCGCCGTAGAAGGCGGTGGCGATCAACGTAATCTGTCCATCCGGCAGCATCTGCACATCTTCCTTCGGCACGGTAATCACCCAGCGGCTGTCGGTGGTGGTTTTGGTACTGTAGGTGTGGCCGTTCAGCATTACCTGCACTTCATGTCCGCTGTCGATATAGCGGCCCCAGCCGGAAATCAGCAGCTCGCCGCCGCGCTCGACGGCGCTCAACACATCGTCGCCGGTGACCTTATTCACCGCCAGCGTCGGCACCTTACTGTTGCTGTTGAGCAACGTAAACTGCGTGCTGACATGATGATCCACGCCTGCGCTGTCGGTATGGTCGGCGGTGACCCTCACTTTGCCGCCAGGGATGGCGGCGATATCGCTCTCCGGCACGGTGACGGCCCACATGCCGTCGTTGCCCAGCTTACCGCTGTAGGTTTTCCCATGCAGCGTGATCAGCACGGTGTCGCCCGGCGCTCCCTGATACGCGTAGCCGGAAATGACCGTGGCATTGCCATGTTCATTGTTAGTGATGGCGTTATTGACTGAAATCGGGTTAAACGCCAGATCGGGGTCCAGCACGGTAAAGGTTTTGGTCTGGGTGCTATTCACGCTTTCGCCCGTGTTCAGCGTAGCATTAATCGAGGCGATCACCGTATAGCTGCCGGGCGGCAGCGCCTGCACATCGCTGGCGGGCACGGTAATCTGCCAGTGGTTGTCATAGTTGCCGCCCTCCACCACGCCGGTGTAGGTTTTGCCGTTAAGCGTGACGTAAACCGTATCACCGAAGCCAAGGTTTTCACCGGAGAATTTCGAGCCGGTGATAATCAGATCGCTCTGCCCTTCCTGCGCGTCGACTTTGCCGTCGACGCTAATGGTATCGATCTGAAACGCCATTGGATATTTATAAGGATAATCAGAAGGCACCAGATGGATTTCGCGGCTGGCGGCGACCTCGTTGCCGTCGCTGTCCTGCCAGCTGACGATCGCATGGGTGGAGTTGGCGTTTTTGGCGTTATAGAGCTGTCCGACTTTGACGCTCCAGACACCGTCGCTGGTGACTTCACCATAAAAGATTTTATCTGCGATGGTCAGCTTAATGCGGCTGCCTGCCGGAATGCGGCTGGCATGGCCGGTAAGAAAGGTGGTGGCGCCGATCTCATACAGGCTGATGGTGTCATCTGCGGAAACGGTATCGATCGCCAGCGACGGCGATGCCTTGCCGGCGCCCTCATTATTCAGCGTCAGGGTTTTCGCCACCTCAGCGACGCGCGCCTCATGGCCGAGCGAGGCCAGTAGCGTGATCTGTCCTTCCGGCAGCGCCTGCACATCCGCCTGCGGCACGCTGATCGTCCAGCGGCTGTCTTTGGTGGTGGTGGCGTGATACTGATGGCCGTTCAGGGTTACCGTCACCTCATACCCTTCGCCGATATTGCGACCCCAGCCGGAAATCAACAGATCGCCGCCGCGTTCGACGGCGCTCAGCACATCGTCGCCGGTCACCTTGTTAAGAAACAGCACCGGTACCGACGGGCTCACGGTGCCCGCCAGCAGATTAATCTGGCTGCTGGCCGCGTGCGCCACGCCTGCGCTGTCGGTATGAGAGGCGTTAACGGTCACTTTGCCGTTAGGAATTTGCGCGATATCGCTTTCCGGCACGGCGACGTACCACATTGTGTCGTTGCCCAACGTGCCGCTGTAGCTTTTGCCGTGCAAAGTCACGGTTACGGTGTCGCCCGGATTGCCCTGGCGCACATAGCCGGACACCACGGTGGCGTTGCCATGTTCGTAATAGCCGATGGTATTATCAATGGAGATCGGGTTGATGGTGATCGTCTCGTTCGCTGCGCGCGTCGGGGCGTCATCCTGTTGATGGCTGGATGAGGATGTCGTCGCCACGCGGGACGAGGCGGCATCCGTTTCAGCCGCCAGGCTGCTCTGCAGGGTAGCATCGGAAAAAGGAAGCGCGGCGGCAAGCCGCTGTCGATCGGTGGTGTTGGCCATAATAAATCTCCTGTGGCGCAGCTGAAGAATTGCCGTAGGCAGTCGCATCCTGCGGCCGAAGCCGGGATGAATTGCACAGCTTTATTTATCCTTTCAAACGCTGAAAGGGGGAGTTGGCGCGCACCGGAGCTGAATCAGCCCATTAACAAGGAATGAAAACATTACCTAAAAACGGTTAGTTACCGTCATACGCGAACAGGTATAAAGAAAACAAATAAGACCAGCATCTCCATCAGTTTATCTTATCGATTAATAATATTAATCGTTGGTACCAGAACAGCAGTCTCTTCTTTTTACTTTTTTTTACATGATAACTGGCTAAGAGCCTGATATGACGCTGCCTGCGCGCGCGCTGCCGCTGGCGTTGTTAAGCGGCGCTGCCGCTTGCGATCGTGCCGCCCATCGCTGATACGCAGCGGAAATAATTAGGAATTTCCCTGGCGGCGAAAATGCGCATGTTGGCGTAGCCGAACGCGAAACCGCGATTCCCGTCCCGGTTAACGCACGGCGAGCGGCGACCACCACAATGATAGCGGCAACACCGGTGGCGATGGCAATAGCGGTAACGATAGCTGTGGCGATGGCGGTGGCGGTGGCGGTGGCGGTGGCGGTGGCGATAGCGATGGCGGCGTAAAACAGGCGGGCCCGGCGCGGCCCATAAAAAACGGGGCGCGAACGCCCCGTGGTTGGCTGGTTAAGGGGGCGAACGCCCCCGGTTGTTCGCGGCTTACACCACATGCACCTGCAGGTTATGCTGCACCAGCACATCGCCCAGCGTATCGGTCGCCGCCAGCGCCGAGTTGTGATAGACGTCGAACAGCTGTCCATTCACCTCCCGTTGGCCAACGCTGCTCCATACCCCGCCGTCGGCATTCGCCAGCGTCACCTGATCGCCGGTCACCCCTTTGATCACCAGATCGTCCTCTGGCGCATCGGTAATGGCCAGCGCTTCCTTCAGATCGATCTTCACGCTGTTGGTGCCCGACTGGCCCAGATCCAGCACTTCGATATGCGAAATCTTCAGCCCCAGCGCGGTGAGGTCGAGCTGCATATGCTCGCCGTTCAGCACCAGCGTATCGGTGCCCGCGCCGCCGTCGATCTGCGTGAAGTTAAGATCGTTGAGGATAACCGTATCGCTGCCGCTACCGCCGGTAGCCGTCTCGCCCTGTTGCTGCGAGCCGTCAGCCAGCATGATGGTCACGCCGCCGATGGTGAAGGTGTCAGCGTTATCCGCCGTCTCCGCCGCCGCCGGAGTGACCGCCGCCGCCGTTTCGCTGACGCTGCCGGCCGCCGCGGCTGGGGTATCCGCCTCGGTGGTCAGCGTAGAGTCAACCACCGCCACTTTGCTGGTCGCCAGCAGCGCCGCGCTCTGCTCCGTGCCACCGGTCGCGTTTGCCATAGCGCTGTGATCCTGCGTCCCTTCGCTGGCCAGCGCCGCATCTGCGGAGACCGCCATCAGCGACATCGCCGCCACTTCAGCAGCGGTGGCCACCGGCAGCAGCGAGCCTAACAGCAGCGTGGTGGAGGTGGTGGCGCGGTTGCCCGCCACGTCCGCCGCGGTCACGGTGACGATAGAGTTAAGGTTCAGCGCCGTCAGCACGCCGCCGCTGAATTTCACGCTATAACGTCCCAGCGCATCGACAGTGGTTTGCTGGGTGGTGCCGTTCAGCGTGACGCTTATCGGCGTACCCTGCCGCAGGTTCAGGGTGCCGCCGCTGATGGTCAGACCGGTCAACAATACGCTGACCAGACTCAGCACCGGATCGACGCCGATCGCCGGCAGGTTGTGAGTGATAGCGTTAAAGCTGCTGCTGGTGGAGGCGACATTGCCTACCGCATCGCTGACTGACACATTCACTGAATGGCCGCCGTCGGAGATGTTGCGCAGCGTGGCTGACGGCACGCTGACGCTCCATGCGCCGTTGGCGCCCACCGTGGTGGTGTACTGCGTCCCCGCCACGTTAACGGTCACTGTCTGCCCTACCGCATTGGTGGCGGTGCCGCTGAGCGTGCCGGTCGCGTTCGCTTCCGCCGCGTTCAGATAGCCGTCGCCGCCAAAGTAGCTGTTCAGCGTGACGGTCGGCAGCGTATGGGTGCCGACCAGCACCGTGCCGCTGGTGGTGCCGCTAACGCCTGCGCTGTTGGTGACGCTGACGTTAACCGTCTGCGTACCGTCAGCGATCGCCGCCAGGCTGGCGGGTGGCACCGCAATGCTCCATGCGCCGCTGGCGCCGACGGTCCCGGTGTAACGGCTGCCTCCCAGCGTGACGGTTACGGTCGATCCTTCCGCGTTGCTGGAAGTACCGCTGATGGTCTGCGCCGTCAGCGCGTCGGCGGCGCTCAGCCGGCCGTCGCCAAACACGGTATTAAGGGTCAGGGTTGGCGGCGTATGGGTAATCACGCTGACGTTGCCGCTGGCGTTGGTGATATTGCCGTAGGCGTCGGTGGCGCGCACGCTGACCGTCTGGGTGCCATCATTCAGCGCCGCCAGATCGGTGCGCGGCACGCTCAGGCTCCAGCCGCCGCCGCTGCCGACGGTGGTGGTGTAGGTACGCCCGTTCAGCGTCACCGTCACGCTGCTGCCGCTGCTCAGATTGCTGCTGCCGCCGCTGATGGTTTGCGTGGCGTTAAGATCCGCCGCGCTCAATACGCCATCGCCAAAGATCGGGTTAACGGTCAGCGCTGGCGGGTTGTTCAGCCCTACCAGCAGGCCGGTGGTGACGCTGGAGACGTTGCCCACCGGATCGGTGACCGATACGCCCACCGTCAAATTACCGTTCAGCAGCGTGCCGAGAATATCAGGCGATACCGCGGCGCTGAAGCGACCGTCGCTGCCTACCGTGGCGTTCACCGTGGTATTACCGATATTGACCCGCACCTGGCTGCCCGCCGCCGCGTTAGCGACGCTACCGGTAATGTTCTGCGTCACCAGCGATTCAACGATATTAAGCACCCCATCGCCGAACAGCGGATCGAGCCGGATAACCGGTGGGTTATGGATGCCGACCAGCGCGCCCGCCGTACTGGTGTTGCTGTTGCCGGCGCTATCGGTCACCGTCACGCTGGCGGTCAGGTTGCCGTCCGCCAGCCCCTGCAGCAGCGCCGGCGTCAGCGCCACGCTGAAGGCGCCGTTGGCGCCAGCGGTGGTTGCCAGCGTCTGGCCGCCGATGGCGACGCTGACGCGCGCCCCCGGCTCGACATTGCCGACGGTGCCGCTGATGGTTTGGGTCAGCAAGGCATCCGCCACGTTCAGCAGGCCGTCGCCGAACAGCAGGTTAATGTTGATGGTCGGCAGCGTAACATCTACCACCAGCCCGCTGCTGGCCTGCGCGCTATTGCCCGCCGCATCGGTGACGCGGGCGCCAACGGTCAGGTTGCCTTCGGTCAGCGTGCTGAGAATAGCCGGCGTGACGGTCGCGCTGAAGAGACCATTATCGCCGACGACGGCCGTGACTGTGCTGTTGCCAATGGTGAGGTTCACCGTCGAACCGGCGGCGACATTCTGCGCTACCCCGGTAATGGTCTGGTTCGTCAACAGCTCCGCCGCGTTCAGGAAGCCGGTGCCGAAGATCGGGTTCAGGGTGATCACCGGCGCGGAGCCGAAGACGCCGATATTCACCGACTGCGAGGCGGTGTTGCCCGCCGGGTCAGTCACCTGCACACCCAGCGCCACTGTGCCACTCAGCAGGTTGCCGAGATCGGTCGCCGGAATGGTGACGCCCCAGTTGCCGCCTGCGGCCACCTGCGTCTGGTAGCTCTGGTTGCCGAGAGTCACGGTGACCGTCGAGCCGGTGGCGGCGTCAATCACGCCGCCGATGGTCTGGCTCTGACCCAGCTCGGCGATGTTCAGCAGGTTATCGCCGCCGAACAATCCGGTCAGGTTGCCGATCACCGGCACGCTATCGACGATAGCGGTAACGGTTTCACCCACGGTGCGCTGGTTGCCCGCGGCGTCGGTCAATGTCAGGTTGAGATCGATATCACCATCCTGCAGCAGACCCAGCACGCTCGGCGGCACCACAATCGCCCACTTGCCATCCTGCCCGACGTTAGCGGTCAGCGTCGTGCCGCCCAGCGTCAGCGCCACCGTGGCGCCGATGCCGGCCGATTCGGCGATGCCGCTGATGGTCTGGCCAACCGCGGTGTCGGCGGCGTTCAGGAAGCCGTCGCCGAAGACCGAGTCCACCACCAGGTTTAGCGCCTGGTTAACCACTTTATTCACCGTCAGCGTGGCGTCGGTAATGTTGCCCGCCTCATCGCCGACACGCACGCCCAGGACCAGCGGCCCTTCGGTCAGGCTGCCCAGCACCTCCGGCGTTAAATCAATGCTAAAGGTGCCGTCTGCGGCCACCACCGCCGTAGCGATCGGGTCGCCATCACCGAGGTAGACGCCGATAGTTTGCCCTTCCGCGCCGCTGGCACTGCCGGTCAGCACCTGAGTGGTCAGGATATCGGTGGCGTTAATGACGTTGTTGTCCAGCAGCGTGTTCAGCTGCAGCAGCGGCGCGCCGGTATCGACGGTAACGCTGGCAGGCGTACTGGTCACGTTGCCGGCCGCATCGCTAAGGGTGGCGGTAATTGGCGTTACGCCCTCGCCCAGCGCCTGCAGAGCGGCGGCGGGCACCGTGGCGCGCCAGCTGCCGTCGTTCTGTACGACGGCGCTGTAGCTATTGTCGCCCAGCGTGACCGTGACGGTGCGTCCCGCTTCAGAGACGGAGGCCGTGCCGCTGATCGCCTGCGAACTGGCCAGCTCCGCACCGCTGAGGAAACCGTCGCCAGTCACCGGGTCAACGGTCAGCGTCGGCGGCGTGCGGTCAATCAGCAGCGTCGAACCGGTAGTGACCGTACCCGCCGGACCGGTGGCGGTGACCGTCACCTGATAGCTGCCGTCGGTTGGGAAAGCGGCGGCATCCGGGGTGATGGTCCAGCTGCCGTCGGCGGCGGTCACCGTGGTGGTGCCGACCGGCGTGCCGTTCACCGACAGGGCGATGGTGCCGCCGCCGGCGTCAAAGTTGGCGAAGGTGCCGGTAAAGACCGGCAGCGCCTCGGTGGCGTTAACAATATTGTCGCCGTTTACCGAACCGAGCGTCAGCAGCGGGCCGGCCGGCGGCGTCAGATCGACACTCACCGTGGCGCTGGCCGTACCGGTGTTGCCGGCCGGATCGGTAATGCTGACGCCGATGGCGGCGCTGGGGGCAGTCAGCGCGCTCAGGGTTTCCGGCGGCACGCTGACGCTCCAGCCGCCGCTGCCGTCGACAATGCCGCTAAAGGCGGCGCCGCCGAGGGTGACCGTTACCAGCGAGCCCGGCTCGGCGCCGGTAGCAGTGCCGCTCAGGGTCTGCGCGACGATACTTTCCGCATAATCCAGCGCGTTATCACCGGTAAAGTCGGCGATGGTGATCACCGGCGCGCTGGTGTTGACGTTGAATTCACTCACCACGCTGCCGCTGTTGCCGTTGGCGTCGGTGGCGGTCACCGTCAGGCTACCGTTGCCCTGCGCCAGATCGCCGAGCGTGGCGGCAGGCACCGCCAGCGTCCAGCTGCCGTCACCGTTGACGGTCGCCGGATATTCCTGGCCGCCCAGCGTCACGGTGACGCTTTCCGCCCCGCCCGCGCTGCCGCTGAGCGTGACGCCCGCAGCGGCGTCGGCGCCGTTAAGCTGACCGTCGCCGAACGGCGTGCCGATCGTCGGCACCGGCGGCGTCAGCGCCGAGGTAAAGGTTTCGGTGCGCTGCACCACGTTGCCCGCGTTATCGATCACCGTAATCACGATATCGTGCGCGCCGTCGCCGAGGCCGTTAAGCGCCCCGGCAGGCAGGTTGACCGTCCAGTCGCCGTTTTCATCGACGCTGCCGCTGTAGAGCGTGCCGCCCACATCGATATTGAGCTGCACGCCCTGGTTGCCGCCGGTCGCGCCGGTATTGCCGCTCAGGCTCAGCGCACCGGAGGCCTCGTTGATATTCAGCACGCCGTCGCCGAACGGTGTATTAATCACCGGCACCGGCGCGGTGACAGCCGTGGTGATCTCCAGCGGCGTGGTGGTGCTGATGTTGCCCGCCACATCGCTGGCGGTCACGGTAATGGTGTGGGTGCCGTTGCTTAGCGAATCCATCTGCTCCGGCGTCAGATCCAGCGCCCAGTTGCCGGCGTTGTCCACCGTGGCGGCCAGCGGTCCGTCCAGCCCGCTAATCGACACATTCACCGTCTGTCCGGCGCCGGTCACGCCGGTTTGGCCGGTCAGCGTCTGGGTAACGTCCGCCTCCTCCGCATTCAGCGCGCCGTTGCCGAACGGTAGATCGAGCGTCGCCGCCGGCAGCGTGTTAACAACCACCTGCAGCGTATCGCTGTCGCTGTTGCTGTTGCCCGCCGCGTCGGTCGCGGTAACGATAACCGGCAGGGTGCCGTCCGGCAGCGCCTGTAGCTGTTCAGGCGTTAGCGCCACCGTCCAGTTCCCTTCGCCATCCACGGTGACCGGGTAGCCGGTACCGTTAATGGTGACGGTCACCGTCTGCGCGCCGGTAATGCCGGTGGTGCCGCTAAGCGTCGTGCCCTCGGCAGCTTCAACAGCATTCAGCAGGCCGTCGCCGAACGGCGTTTCCAGCGTCGGCGCCGGCAGCGTATTGACGATGGCAGTAAAGTCGGCGCTGGCGGTATCGCGGTTACCGGCAATATCAGTCACGGTCACGGTAATGGTGTGCGCACCGTCGCTCAGCGAACCGAGCTGCTGCGGCGTCAGCGCCAGCGACCAGTTGCCGTTGGCGCTGACGTTCGCCGTCAGCGGATCGCCGTTATTGAGGCCCTCAATCACCACGCTCACCGTCTGACCGCCGCCGGTGACGCCGGTCACGCCGCTGATCACCTGCCCTGCGGCCGCTTCAGCGGCGTTCAGTGCGCCATCAACAAACGGCGTATTGACCACCGGCGCAGGCTGGGCGGCAATCACCAGATCAACGCTGCCCTGCGCGCTGGCCGGGTTGCCCGCCGCGTCGGCGGCGCTGACCACGATCGGCGCCGTGCCGTCCGCCAGCTCGCTCAGGGCGTTGGCCGGTACCGTGATCTGCCAGTTGCCGTCGCCATCCACCCTTGTGATAAATTCGAGCCTGCCGATGGTCACCGTGACCGGCGTATCCGCCGGCAGGTTGGTGGCGGTGCCACTCAGGGTTTGTTCTATCGCCGCGTCCGCCGCGCTGATAACGCCGTCGCTAAACGGCGCGTTCAGGGTCAGGGCCGGCAGCGTATTGATGGCGACCGTCAGATCCAGCGAGGTGCTGTTCGCATTGCCATTGGCATCGGTAACCGAAATCACCACTGGCGTGACGCCGTCGCTGAGCTGCTGCAGATCGCCGCTGGGGATCGGGATCGAGAAGTTGCCGTCACCGTCGGCCGCGCCGCTGTAGGTGCGGTCGTTCAGGGTAACGGACACCAGCTGGCCGGGAGCGCTGACGCCGGTGAGCGTAATGCCCGCCAGCGCCTCCGCGAGGTTCAGCGTCTCATCGCCGCCGACACCCAGCTCAATGTTGGCCAGTGCCGGCGGCGCGGTATCAACGGTAAAGGATCCGCTGCTCTGCGCCGGGTTGCCGGCCACATCGGCCGCCGTGACCGTGATGGTATTGTCGCCCTGCGGCAGCGCCTGCGCCGCCGCAGACGGCACGGTGACGCTCCAGTTGCCGTCAATATCCACAGTAGTGGTGTAAGTCTGGCCGTTCAGGGTGACGGTCACCTCACCGCCCTCCGGCACACGCTGGCTGCTGCCGGTAATGATCAGATCATTCGCCGCCTCCTGCTCGTTGACCAGATCGTCGCTGGCGATCGGATCAACCGTGATCGTCGGCTGATTCGCCGCGCTGGCCAACACCGTTACGCTGCCCTCGGCGGTAACAGGGTTGCCTGCGGTATCCGCCGCGCTGACGATAACGTTCTGCTGGCCGTCGCTCAGCTGCGCGATGTCGGCCTGCGGCACGGTGACGCTCCAGCCGCCGCCGTCATCCACGCTGCCGGTGTAGCTGATGCCATTCAGGGTAACGGTAACGGTCTGCCCTGCCTGCAGATTAGTGCTGACGCCGGTCAGCGTCAGCGCCTCGCCCGCCTCCGCCTGGTTGAGATAGCCGTCGGTCGACACCGCATCCAGCGTCAGCGTCGGCAGATCGGCCGGGCTGGCCACAACGGTTAACGGCCGATCGAGGGTGGTGACGTTGCCCGCCGCGTCGGTCAGGGTGACGCTGACTGGCGTGGTGCCGTCAGGAAGTCCCTGCAGCGTGCTGGCGGGCACGGTGACGCGCCAGCTGCCGCCGTTCAGCACCACTGTCTGCAGCGTCTGGCCGTTAAAGTTGACCGTTACCGTCTGGCCAACTTCGCTGGCGCCGGCGGTACCGGCGATCACCAAATCCTGCAGCGTTTCCGCCTGATTCAGGGTATTGTCGCCAGCGATGGCGTTCAGGGTTAACGTCGGCGCGCTGTAATCGACGGTGACGGCGTTTTCCACCGTGCCGACGTTGCCGGCGGCATCGGCGACGGTCACCACAATCGGCAGCGTGCCCGCCGCCAGATCCTGCAGCGTGTCGGCATCCAGCGACAGCGTCCAGTTGCCGTTATTGTCCACTACCGCCGGGTAGCTTACGCCATCCAGCGACACGGTGACGGTTTGTTCCGCACCGGTAATGCCGCTGGTCCCGCTGAGGGTCTGCGCATTTTCCGCATCGTTAATATTGAGATAGCCGTCGGTGAACGGCGTGTTGATGGTCGGCGCCAGCACCGCGTTCGCTACCGTCAGGGTGCTGGTGGCGGTGGCCGGGTTGCCGGCCGCATCGCTAACGGTGACCGTCAGCGGATAATCGCCGCTGTTGATGCCGGCCAGCGCCCCGGCAGGCAGATCGAGCGTCCAGTCGCCGTCCGCGCCCACGCTGGTGGTCCAGTTCTGGCCATTGATGCTGACGGTGACCGTCTGACCTTCGCCCGCGTTGGTGCTGCCGCTGACGGTTACCGGCGCGGCCGATTCGACCGCGTTAATGCGGTTGTCACCGGCGATAGCATCGATGCTCAAAGTCGGCGTGGTGACGTCGACGGTGACGCTGCTATCCACGGTGCTGGTGTTGCCGGCGGCGTCGCTGACGGTAACCAGCAGCGGGCTTTCACCCGCCGGCAGCGCCTGCAAGGCCCCGGCGGGCAATGTCACGCTCCAGTTGCCGCTGGCATCTACCGTGCCGCTGTAGTCGGCGCCGTTCAGCGTCACGGTGACGCTCTGGCCGGCACCGGCAACGCCGGTGCTGCCTGACAGCACCTGCGGCGCGGCGCTTTCCGCCGCGTTAAGCAAGCCATCGCCAAACGCCGGCTGCAGCGTGGCGTCAGGCAGATTATTGATGGCGACGTTCAGGGTACTGCTGCTGGTGACCGCATTGCCCGCCGCATCGGTGGCGCTGACGCTCAGCGTCGCGCTGCCATCCGGCAGCCCGGCCAGCGCGGAAGCCGGGATGGTGGCGTTCCAGGTGCCGTTGGGATCGACGGTGGCGGTATAGGTGCGATCGTTAAAGGTCACGGTAATCGGCGTGCCAACCGGCAGGTTGGCGCTGGCGCCGGTGACCTGCAGATCCGTGGCCGCCTCGCCGGCGTTCAGGTAACCGTCATCGCTCAGCGGATTGATGGCCAGCCCCGACAGCGCGTTGTTTACGGTAAGGGCCAGCGTCTGCGAGGCGGTATTGCCCGCCGCATCGCTGACCGCCGCGCTGATGGTGGCGGCGCCATTGGCCAGCGCCCCCAGATCGGCGGCGGGCACGGGCACGCTCCAGCCGCCACCCGACTGTACCACGGCGCTGTAGGTTTGGCCGTTCAGCGTGAGAGTGACTGTCTGCCCCGGCTCAACATTGGTCGCCGTACCGCTCAGCAGCTGGGTAGTCTGCTGTTCGGCGCCGTCCAGCACGTTGTTGCCGGCGAAGTCGTTAATGGTCAGCGTCGGCAGGCTGGCCGCCGCCGCTTTCACCGCCAGCGGCGTCTCTACCGTGGTGGTGTTGCCGGCGGCGTCGCTGCCGCTTACGCTCAGGGTATAGCTGCCATCCGGCAACGCGCCAAGATCGGCGGCGGGAATGGTAAGCGTCCACTGGCCGTCGTCGCCGACGGTCGCGGTATACTCGGTGCCGTTCAGGGTGGCGGTGATGGTGTTGCCCGCCTCGCCGCTGCCGTTCAGGCTCAGCGGCTGCGTTACTTCGGCAGCGTTCAGCGTGCCGCCGCTGATCGGCGTATCCAGCGTAACCGGCGGCGCGCTGGTATCGACCGTGACGCTGGCGTTGCCGCTGGCGCTATTGCCGGCCGCATCGCTGACCGTCACCGGCAGCGTATTGGCCCCTTCATTTAGCGCGCCCAGCGCGGCGGCAGGCAGCGTAACGCTCCAGCTGCCGTCAGGAGCGACGGTGCCGGTATAGAGATCGCCATCCACCGTCACCGTTACCGTCTGCCCGGCACCCGCGACGCCGGTATTGCCGGTCAGCACGCCATTCTGTCCCAGCTCGTCGGCATTGAGATAACCATTGCCGAACGGTGTGTCGACGGTGACGGTCGGCAGCGCGGCTACCACAACATTAAGCGTTGACTCGCTGCTTACCGCCGCGCCGGTGGCGTCGGTGGCGGTGGCGGTGACTGTTTGCGGTCCGTCCGGCAGGCCGGCCAGGCTGGCGGCTGGCACCGTCACGCTCCAGCTGCCGTTCGCCGCCACCGTGGCGTTATAGGTCTGGCCGTTAAACAGCACCGCAACCGTGCCGCCCTCCGGTACATTGGCACTGGTGCCGGTAATCACCAGATCCTGCGCCGCCTCAATCGCATTGAGATAGCCGTCGTTCGCCAACGGCGCCAGCGCCAGTCCGCTGGTGGCGGTATTGACAGTAAAAGTGGCGTCAGCGTTGACGCTGTTGCCCGCCAGATCGCTGACGGTAACGGTCAGCGCCTGGCTGCCGTCATTGAGCGCGTTCAGCGCCTCGGCCGGCAGCGTCACGCGCCAGCTGCCGTCTGCTGCCACCAGGCCGGTGTAACTGGCGCCGTTCAGCGTCACGGTTACCGTCTGCCCCGCCTCGACATTGCTGGTGGTGCCGGTTAACGCCTGCGCCACCTGCTGCTCGGCGCTGTCCAGCACGCCGTTGCCGGCAAAGGCATCGACGGCGATGCTGACAGCCGGCAGCGAGCCTTGCGCCGCATCGACCGTGAGCGTAGTTTGCTGCGTCGTGACGTTGCCAATGGCGTCACGTTCCGCAACGCTGATGGTGTTTGGCCCTTCGTTCAGCCCGGCCAGCGTGGCGGCCGGGATCTCGACCAGCCAGAGGCCATTGACGCCGACGGTGCCGGTAAAGGTTTCGCCGTTGACGGTGACGGTGATGGCGCTGCCCGCTTCGCCGCTGCCGGTCAGCGCCAGAGGCTGCTGCTGTTCAGCCGCGTTCAGCAGGCCATCTTCCGACGGGGTATCGATCGTCAGCGCCGGCGGCGTGCTGTCCACGCGCAGCGTCGCCTGATCGCTGGTGCGGTTGCCGCTGGCGTCGCTGACCAGTACGTTAACCGGATAGCTGTTGCCGTTGGCGAGCGCGCCCAGATCGGCGGCGGGCACGCTGACCGACCAGCGACCGTCGCCGCCGACGCTGGTGGTGTAGTTGATGCCGTTAAGCGTCACGGTGACGCTGTCGCCTTCGCTGCCGCTGCCGCTGATGTTTAGCGGCGCGCCCAGTTCAGCGCCGCTAAGGATATTGTCTTCCGCGATCGGATCGAGGGCAAAGGCGGGCGCGGAGGTATCGATGGCAACTGGCGCCAGCGCCGTGCTGCTGGCCCCGTCGGGTCGGGTGGCGGTGACATTAAGATCGTAACGCCCGTCGGCCAGCGCCTGCAGCGCGCTGGCGGGCACGGTAGCGCTCCAGCTGCCGTCGGTAGCGACCGTTGCCGGGTAATCGACACCGTTCAGGGTGACGGTCACGCTGCTGCCCGCATCAACGCTGCCGCTGACCACCAGCGGACTGCCCTGCTCGCTGGCGTTGACCACGCCGTCGCCGGAAGGGGTATTGATGGTCAGCGTCGGCGTGCTGACATCCACGGTGACCGGCGTGGTGGCGCTGTTGGTATTGCCCGCCGCGTCCGTTACCGTTACCACCAGCGGGCTATCGCCCGCCGGCAGATCCTGAATGGCGGTAGCCGGTACAGTCACCGTCCAGCTGCCATCGTTATTGACCGTGGCCGGATAATCACTGCCGTTCAGCGAGACCACCACATTCTGGCCGCCGCCGGTCACGCCGGTAGAGCCGGTCAGGGTTTGCGCTTCGTTCAGTTCATCACCCGACAGCACGCCGTCGCCAAACGGCGTATCCAGCACCGGCGTCGGCAGCGGGGTCGCCGCGACGTTCAGCGTGGCGCCGCCGGTCAGGGTGCCGCCGCTGCCATCCGGCACGCTGGCGGTAATGGTTTGCGCGCCGTTGCTCAGGGCGCCGAGATCGGCCGCCGGCACGGTCACGCTCCAGCTGCCGTCCGCCGCTACGGTGCCGCTATAGTTGATGCCGTTCAGGGTGACGGTGACCGGCGTGCCTTCCGCCACCTGCGTGGCGCTACCGCTAATGATCAACGGCTGCTGCGCCTCTACCGCGTTCAGGTAGCCATCGTCGGAAATCGGCGCGATTGCCACCGCGCCGCCGCTGCCCGGAGGGGCGACGGTAAAGGTATCGCTGGCGCTGGCGCTGTTGCCCGCGACATCGCTGACGACCACGCTCAGCGTCTGGCTGCCGTCGGCCAGCGCCGCCAGATCGGCGGCCGGCACGGTCACGCTCCAGACGCCGCCCGCCTGCACGGTGCCGGTATAGTCAACGCCGTTCAGGGTCACGGTGACAGTCTGTCCGGCGCTGACGTTAGTGGTGGTGCCGGTGACCTGCTGATCGACCGCCTGCTCGGCGTTATTCAGCTGGTTGTCGCCGGTGAAAGCATCAAGCGCGACAGTTGGCAGCGCGGCGGGATCGGCGACGACCGTCAGCGGGCTGCTGCTGGTCGCCGTGTTGCCGTTGGCGTCGGTCGCAGTGACGCCCAGCGCATAGCTGCCGTTGGGCAGCGCAGCGAGGTCGGCGGCAGGGATATCCAGCGACCACTGGCCGCTCTGCGGCACGGTGGTAGTGTAATCGGTACCGTTCAGACTGACGGTGACAGTTGTGCCCGCTTCGCCGCTGCCGCTAACGGTCAGCGGCGCGGACGCTTCGGCGTTGTTCAGGTAGCCGTCGCCCGCCAGCGGCGCATCGAGCGACAGCGCCGGCGGCGCGGTGTCGACGGTCAGCTGGCTCTGCTGGGTATAGACGCCGCCAGCGGGGCTGGTCGCCGTGACGTTAACCGTATAGGGACCGTCGGCCAGCGCCGCCAGATCGGCGGCGGGCACCGTCAGCGACCACTGGCCGCCGTTGCCTACCGTCGTTTGATAGCTGACGCCATTCAGCGTCACGCTGATGGTGTCGCCGGCGCTGCCGCTGCCGCTCAGGGTTAGCGGCTGCTGCTGCTCCGGCCCGCTGAGGATATCGTCGCCGGCAATCGGATCAACGGAGAGCGTCGGCGACGCCTGGCCCGGATCGACCGTGACCGGCGTTTCGCCGAGGCTGCTGGTGTTGCCCGCTGCGGTGGTGATGGAGACCGCGACCGCATACTGCCCCGCATCCAGGCCGGAAAGCGCACTGGCGGGGATGGTCGCGGCCCAGCGGCCGTTAGCCTGCACGGTAGCCAGATAGTCCACGCCGTTAAAGGTCACCGTGACCTGGTCACCGGCGGTGCCGGTACCGCTGATAATCAGATCCTGCTGCAGCTCATCGCCGGTAAGCTGGTTATCGCCGGAAATCGGCGTATCGACCGTGCCGGCCGGCGGCGGCGCGGTGTCAACGTTGACGCTGCCGGTAGCGGTGCCGCTGTTGCCTGCGGCATCGGTGACCGTCACTGAGATCGGGTTAGCCCCCTGTGGCAGATTTTGCAGCGCGCTGCCGGGCAGCGTGACGCTCCAGCTACCGTCGTTACCGACGGTGCCGGTGTAAGTATTGCCGCCGAGAGTCACGCTGACGGTCTGGCCCGCGCCGGTGACGCCGGTGTTGCCGGTCAGGGTTTGATCGCTGCCGGCTTCATCGCCATCCAGCGTGCCGTCGCCGAACGGCGGGTTGAGCGTTGGCTGCGGCGGCGTAACCAGCACGTTAAGCTGGCCACTGTCGCTGACCGCATCGCCGGTGCTGCTGGTCACGGTCGCGGTAATGGCCTGCGCGCCGTTCGCCAGGCCCGCCAGCGCCGAGGCTGGAATGGTCACGCTCCAGCTGCCGTTGCCGCCGACCGTACCGGTATAGTTTACCCCGTTAAAGGTCAACGTAACGGTGCTGCCCGCGGTTACGCCGGTTGTGACGCCGCTGATGACCAGCGGCGCCTGAGTCTCGCTGTTGTTAAGGTAGCCATCGCCGCTGATGGGTTCGGTGATGGTAATCGTGCCCTGCACCGGCTCCGGAATGCCGCCGCCGTTATCGCCGCCACCGTTGTCCCCGCCGCCATTATCGCCGCCGCCGTTGTCCCCGCCGCCATTATCGCCGCCGCCGTTATCGCCGCCGCCGTTATCGCCACCGCCATTATCGCCGCCGCCGTTGTTATTATCGTCACCGCCACCGCCACCGCCACCGGCCGAGGCGATGCCGACGCCCGCCAGGCCCAGCACGCCCGCGATCCCGACAGCCGTCGTCAGGTTATCGCCAATCAGCGCATTATCCGCCAGCAGCAGCGGGTCGATATCGCCAAGGGATTCATAAGTCGGCGTCACGGTCATCGCCGTCGAAGCATCTGCGGCTTCGCTGGTCATTGGGAACAGCGCATGTTCCGGCGGATTGACGCCGTCATCAAACACCAACTCACTGTGCTGGCCGCTGGCGTCGTCAAGGAAGAAACGCTGATAGCGCACCACAGTGCCGTCCTGCATATGCAGGATCAAATCGTCGCCCTGACGTTCAAAAGAGGCCACCATCGCACGTGTGCCGTTAACGCGTACCACGCTGGGTTCGCTGAGTAATACGTTACGGGAAGCATTGCTGGTGTTTTGCGAGATCAAGGTGCCGTTTTCGCGTGAAATAATATCGACGCGCCCGGAGGAGAGCTGTGCCATCTGAAACCCCTTTTTGCACAAGTTGAGGTAACGTTTGAAATAATCAAAGTAAAGAAATGTTTATGGTTAGCATGGGACTGCGGAAGCCGTTACACGTCTTTAGATTGAAGCTTTCCTGGTGCAAGTCAGGGATAGTGACAGAGCAATAAGATCGTCAACCCTGGTTAAGTCAGATAAAACGCTATTTTTTGAGTTTTTAACGTTTCAGATATAATCAAAAACCGCTGCGCTGGTCTTGAATAATTTTTATCGGAACCATAAATGAAAACGATTTAAATGGTAAATAAACCTTATGTTGGAAGGTATGCAAAGGTCAAATTAGTTAACAGAATGCATGTTAAATATTTGTGTTATGAAGAGGTTAGCCACGTGTGTCACACGCGGCCAGTGCGGAGAAATTTCTTGCTGAGGTCGTCCGGCAGGCTAAAAAGGGCCAGCGATTATTTTTGTGGATTGGTGATGATTTGCACAAAATCAGGGCACCCTTCAGGCAAGCCTGCACCGCAGACGCGCACCCTCTACCTGCGCAGATAGACCTTCCCCACGAGGCCGAAAAAGCGTCAAACGGCCACGACAAATAACGAAACGGCCATGGCAATTGGCGAAACGGCCTCGGCAAATGGCGAAACGGCCGCGGCAAATGGCCAAACGGCCGCGGCAAATGGCCAAACGGCCGCGGCAAATGGCGAAACGGCCGCGGCAATTGGCGAAACGGCCGCGGCAATTGGCGAAACGGCCGCGGCGCAGCGCGGCCTCTCTTTCCCGCCAGAGCGAGCCTAAAAAGGAGAACGCGAAACGATGCGTCTGCTGCCGAAAAGCGCCGGCCAAAAGAGAGAGCAGGCTGTCCAACACCCTGTCAGACGGTAAGCGGCCTTAGGGCAGAAGGCGGGCGCGACCCGGCTCTGGAAAACCGGCACGATCGGCGGAAAGGGTTTATTCTTTTTGCAGCGCCACCGGGCTGAGACGCCTGATTTTGCGACTTTTCGCCAGGAACTTTCCTGAAAAAGAGACCCGAAAGGCGAAACTGATTAACAACCTCCATTTTATCGTTTAATAAGCTTGCTGGCACAGAACGGCTGTAGCCGCCCTTCACCCGATGAAACGCTGCGCTGCCGGTTTATTATGTGTTAAAAAGGATCCCCTTTGCGCATTATGGAAAACAAACGATGACCTCAGCAGAAGCTGGACAGGCGCTGAAAAGCCAGACCGCCGCGCAGATGGCGACCCGAATGATCTTTCTGGTGGCCGGCATCGGCATGTCCACCTGGGCACCGCTGGTGCCTTATGCAAAAGATCGTCTGGCGGTGAGCGACGCCGCGCTGGGCGGCCTGCTGCTGTTTCTTGGGCTTGGATCGCTGATCGCCATGCCGCTGACCGGCGCGCTGGTGGGCAAACAGGGCTGCAAACGGGTGATCCTCACCTCTTCCACGCTGCTGCTGGTGCTGTTGCCGCTGATGGCGACCCTCTCTTCGCCGGTGACGCTGGCGATCGTTTTAATGCTGTTCGGCGCCGCCATCGGCACGCTGGACGTGGCGATGAATATTCAGGCCGTTGAGGTGGAAAAGGCGTCGGGACGCACCATGATGTCCGGTTTTCACGGCTTTTACAGCGTCGGCGGCATCGTCGGCGCCGGGCTGGTAAGCGCCCTGCTCTGGCTTGGCCTGTCGCCGCTGCAGTCGGTGCTGTTTGTTCTGCTGCTGCTGGCGCTGCTGCTGCTCGGCAGCCAGCGCTGGCTGCTGACCGAGCGGATGCATCAATCCGATACGCCGCTGTTCGTTCTGCCGCGCGGCTGGGTGCTGTTCCTCGGGCTACTCTGCTTTATCCTGTTTCTGACCGAAGGCGCGGTGCTGGACTGGAGCGCGCTGCTGCTGACTCAGGAGCGCGGCCTGCCGGCGGCGCAGGCGGGCCTTGGCTATGCCGTCTTCTCGGTCGCCATGAGCATCGGCCGTCTTACCGGCGATCGCATCGTCAACCGCTTCAGCAACCGCGCCGTGCTGACCGGCGGCTGCCTGTGCGCGGCACTCGGCGTGCTGCTGCTGATCGGCGTCGACAGCGCCGCCATCGCGCTCTGCTCTTTTCTCCTTATCGGCTTCGGCGCGGCGAATACGGTGCCGATTTTATTCAGCGCCGCCGGCCGCCAGACGGTGATGCCGGTAAATCTTGCTATCTCAGCCATGACAACTATCGGTTATGCCGGTATTCTGGCAGGTCCGGCATTAATTGGTTTTGTGGCGCACGGGTTTAGTCTGGTGACCGCTTTCGCGGCCATCGTGGTACTCCTGGTGGCGGTTGCTGCCAGCGCACGGCTGGTGACACGTTAAATGATCAGGTACTCCCTTTCACTATGATGTACAAGTTTCCTTTATCCTCCAGCAACGTTACGCGTTTCTTCGTAATGTTCATCCTGCTGCTGTTGCTGGCGTTGGGCTTTATGGTCCATAACGCGGTCAACGCCTGGCTGATGGAAAAACGCTACGCGATGGCGGATATCACCCATGCGGTGCAGAAGCGCATCGACACTTATCGCTTCGCCACCTGGCAAATTTATGAAAATCTGGCGGCCAGCGCCGCCGGCAGTACGCCGTCGGCCAGCCTGCAAGAGACGCGGCTGCGTCCTGACGTCTACTATCTGGAAAAAACGCGCCGCAAAACCGAGGCGCTGATTTTCGGCTCGCACGATAGCAGCACGCTGGATATGACGCTGCGCATGTCCAACTACCTGGATACGCTCTGGGGCGCGGAGAACAGCACCTGGTCGATGTATTTTCTTAACGGCCAGGACAACAGCCTGATCCTGATCTCTACCCTGCCGCTGAAGGATATGGCGACGCGCTATAAAGAGAGCGCCATCAGCAATATCGTCGAGGCGCGCCGCGCCGAGATGCTGCAGCAGGCGAACGCGCTGGACGAACGGGAAAGCTTTTCGCCGCTGCGCCGTTTTGCCTGGCAAAACGATCACTACTTTACCGTGCGCACCACCTTTAATCAGCCGGGCCATCTCGCCACCGTGGTGGCGTTTGATATGCCGATCAACGACCTGATCCCGCACAATATGCCGCTGGAGAACTTCCAGCTGAAACAGGATGCAGCGCTGACCACCCCGGTGGAAAGCGATGATGAGATGCTGAACACCCGCATCACCTTTAACAATCCCAATGTAGAGATCGCCGCCTCACTGCCCAGCACGCCGCTGCAGCTGATTTACCGCATTCCGCTCAGCACCCTCGCCTGGGATACGCTACGCAACCTGATGTGGCCGCTGATCGTCGATCTGCTGTTGCTGCTGATGTCGCTGGCGGGCCTGTTCCTGCTGCGTCAGCAATCGCTGCGTCCGGGCGAAAACCAGAGCGCCGAACTTGATTCGCTGCGCCTGCTAAACGAAGAGATCGTCTCCAGCCTGCCGGTTGGTCTGCTGGTCTATGACTTCGCCAGTAACCGCACCATTATCAGCAATAAGATCGCCGAGCATCTGCTGCCGCATCTCAACCTGCAGAAGATCGTTAATATGTCCGACCAGCATCAGGGCGTGTTGCAGGCGACGGTAAATAACGAGGTGTATGAGATCCGCCATGCGCGCAGCCACCATTCGCCGCATACGCAGCTGTTTATGATGCGCGATCAGGATCGCGAACTGCTGGTGAACAAAAAACTGCAGAAGGCGCAGCAGGTGCTGGACCGCAACCATCAGCTGCGTCAGCAACTGATGCAAAACCTGGGGCATGCGCTGCATCGTCCGCTGCAGGCGGTGGTGACGCAGCTGCAGGCGCTGAGCGACGCCAGCAACGACGACCAGGCGCTGGACGCGCTGGAAAACAGCCAGGCGCTGGCGCGTCTGGTGGATGATATCGTGCTGCTGAACCGGCTGGAAACCCACGACTGGGCGCCGGACGCCAGCTCGTTCAATCTGCAGGCGCTGCTGGATCAGCTGACGCTGGAGCTATTGCCGCTGTCGCGCCGCAAAGGGCTGACGTTGCTGGTGCGTAACCATCTGAACAGCGACGAGATGCGCTTCGGCGACAGCCGCGCTATCTATAAAGTGCTTTCTACCCTGCTGCACTATTCGCTGACCACCACCAGCTGGGGCAAGATTTCGCTGGAGGTCGACTCGCCCGCCGACCGGCCCGATCGGCTCAATATTCAGATCGTCGATACCGGCGCCGGGCTGACGCGCGACGAGCTGGGCAATAATGATTTCCCGTTCCTCGGCGAAACCTCCGGGGATCGTTTCGGCCAGGCTTCCGGGCTCGCCTTTTTCCTCTGCCGCCAGCTGTGCAAACAGATGGGCGGGCATCTGGAGATTGTGGCGCGGCCCGATATCGGCACGCGCTACAGCATTCTGCTGCACGTGCCGCCTGAACATCAACAGCAGCAGGAAGAGAAGCTGCTGGAAGATGTCACCATGCTTATCGACATCGCCGTCGATGACATTCGTAAGATCGTGACCCATCAGCTGGAAAACTGGGGCGCGAAGTGCATTACGCCGGACGAGCGTTTAGCCGGCGTGACGCACGATATCCTGATCGCTGACGATCCGGCACGCCTTTCCGGCTGGTCGCTGTTGCTGACGGATAACGAACTGGGCTTTACCGCCCTGAATGAACAGCAGTACCGGGTTAACTTTAACCTCAGTAGCGCTCTGCAGGACGCGCTGTTGCAGCTGATTGAGAAACAGCTCTCGCAGGACATGTCGCCCATGGAGGAAGATGACGCGGAAGAGGCCGTCCCATTGTTAAGCGGCGGTTACTACCAGCTATTTGTCGAGACAGTACCGGAAGATGTAGAGAGACTGTATACTGAGGCGTCGAACAGGGATTACGCGACGCTTGCTCAGACGGCACATCGCCTGAAAGGGGTATTTGCCATGCTAAATCTGGCACCCGGCAAGGAGCTTTGTGAAAAGCTGGAACAGCAAATTAAAGCGAGTGACGATTTAAACATCAAAAATACCACCAGTGATATTGACGCCTATGTCAACGAACTGCTGCAGCAAGGTAACCAATAAGATGAATAATTTGAACGTAATTATTGCCGATGACCATCCAATTGTTCTGTTTGGCATTCGTAAGTCTCTTGAACAGATTGAATGGGTCAACGTAGTTGGTGAGTTTGAAGACTCGACAGCACTGATTAACAGCCTTTCCAAACTGGACGCTAACGTCCTGATCACCGATCTCTCCATGCCTGGCGAAAAGTATGGCGACGGCATCACGCTGATCAAATATATCAAGCGCCACTATCCCGATCTGTCGATTATCGTTCTGACCATGAACAATAACCCGGCAATCCTCAGCGCCGTGCTGGATCTGGATATTGAAGGCATCGTGCTGAAACAGGGTGCGCCGACCGACCTGCCGAAAGCGCTGGCGGCACTGCAGAAAGGGAAGAAATATACCCCGGAAAGCGTGGCCAAGCTGCTGGAGAAAATCAGCGCCGGCGGCTATGGCGATAAGCGCCTGTCGCCGAAAGAGAGCGAGGTTCTGCGCCTGTTCGCCGAAGGCTTCCTGGTGACGGAAATCGCCAAGAAGCTGAACCGCAGCATCAAAACCATCAGCAGCCAGAAAAAATCAGCAATGATGAAGCTGGGCGTTGATAACGATATCGCTCTGTTGAACTACCTCTCCTCCGTCAGCACCACTCCGCAGCCGGATAAAGAGTAACGGCCCCTCAGGCCGTTGTATGACGCGTCAGGGACGACGCGTTACGCGCGTCGCCCTCTCTTCTGCCTTACTGATCGCGTACCTTTCTTACCCGCTCCGCATAGATCGCCAGCGCGGTTTTCAATGTCTCCAGCGTCACCGGCTTCGACAGACAGTTATCCATCCCCGCCTCCATACAACGCTGCTTCTCTTCCGCCAGCGCGTTCGCCGTTACGCCGATAATCGGGAAGGTTTGCCCCAGCTGACGCAAACGCTGCGTCAGGCGGTAGCCGTCCATATTGGGCATGTTAACGTCGGTCAATACGATATCGATCTCGCTGCGGCTGATAACATTCAGCGCATCAACGCCGTCCTGCGCGGTTTTTACCCGGTAGCCGAGCGAGCCGAGCTGTTCAGAGAGCAGCATACGGTTAATCGGGTGATCGTCCACCACCAACACCAGAATGTCGTGGTTATCGACGCCCTGCTGCGCCGGCACCGGCAGCGACGCCAGGCCGTCCGGCACGCTCACCTCTACGCTGTAGATCTGGCCCAGCAGCGTCGGCAGATCGTGCGGCATGGCGGTGCTGTGAACCCAGCGCCCCGGCGACAGCTCATACGGCGTATCGATATGGGCGCCGTCAAAGACGATCACCGCGCGCGCCGGCTGTTCCGGCTGGAAAGCGTAGTCGGCAATAATCACATCGTCCGGCTGCCACGCCTGATCATCCAGCCGCGTCACCTGAATACCGTGCGCCAGCAGCAGGCGCGTCAGGAAGGCGGCGAGGAAATCGTTGCGCAGCGCCAGCCAGACCTGTTTATCCTGCAGCCCTTCATGCGGCACCGGCGTCATCATCTGGCTGTTATAGAGCGGAATGCGCACGATAAACTGGCTGCCCATGCCTGGCTCCGACTCCACTTCAATATCGCCGTCCATCATATTGATCAGCTTTTCACAGATCGCCAGGCCAAGCCCGGTGCCCTGGAAGTTGCGCTGCACGCCGGTCCCCACCTGGAAGAAGGGGTCGAACAGCCGGGTGATCTCTTTGGCGGCGATGCCAACGCCGGTATCACGCACCCGTACCGCCAGGTAGCCCTCTTTGACGTAGGCGTGCAGAATAATGCAGCCGGTATGGGTAAATTTAATGGCGTTATTCAGCAGGTTAGAGACCACCTGCTGCAGACGCATCGGATCGCCATCCAGCGCCACCGGCACGTCATATTCAATAAAGCAGTAGAGCGTCAGGCGCTTTTTCACCACCAGCGACAGGTAGTTGGCGGTGATATGGGTGATCACCTCGCGCGGGGCGAAAGGCCGCGGCTCGATCTGCAGCTGCTCCGATTCGATTTTCGAAAAGTCGAGAATATCGCTGATGATTTTCAGCAGCAGGCTGGAGGAGTTGTTCATCGCCGTCACCAGCGAATCGACCCCTTTTGGCAGTTGCTTGGTCTGCAGCAGATCGAGGTTGCCGATAATGCCGTAGAGCGGCGTGCGCAGCTCGTGACTGACGGTGGCGAGGAACATCGATTTGGACTGGCTGGCCTGCTCGGCCGCCTGCGCCATCTCCTGCAGCGACTCCTCCATTTTCACGCGGGCGCTGACATCAACCAGCACACAGATCGCCACGTTTTCATTGCGGTAGCGCGAATGAACGAAGCTGATCTGCAGGTTGGTGTTGCTGCCGGTGAGCAGATCCACGAAGTTAACCTGCTGGCCGCTGATGATCTCCGTCAGCTTCTGTCGGTCCTCCTGCGTCAGCATCGTCAGGTAGTTGTGCGCCAGCTCGTTACTGAGGATATTGGTGCCGTCGCGGGTGCGCAGAATACAGATGCCGACCGGCGCGGAGGCGACAATCTTGCGGTTAAACTGCTCATGCTCCTCCAGCCGGTGCGCATTCTCCTCCGCCGGCAGGAACATGCGACGCTCGAACAGCCAGGCGAGGGTAAACAGGATAATGGCGCTGATCAGGTTGAGCAGGATGGCGTTGATCATCAGCAGCTTCAGGCGATCGACCAGCACCTCGGTCGGCACCGAATAGACGATGCTCAGGTTGGAAGGGTGCAGCGTTTTCTTCAGCACCAGCTGTTTGTAGCTGTCGACATAGCCGAACCAGGCTTTGTCGCCGGGCAGATCGTCCAGCGAAAAGGCGACGCGTCCGCGATTTGAGGAAAGCACCGGCTGGTTCGCTTCGTCAATCAACGTGGCGGTGACCGGCAGGCTGCCTGGCGTGACGAAATCATCAAGGCGAATATTCTGCTCGATGCCGAGCAGCGCCTCCAGCTTGTTGGCGACATAGATCGGCGTCACCATATAGAAATAGCCGACGCCCGGCTGGCCGTTGTTACTGACCCAGTAAAGGCTGCTTTTGCGCTCATCCGCGCTGCTGTTGCGATAGCGCAGGATACGTTCGTGCAGCGTTTTTACCGTGCGCTCGCGATCTACCGAGCCGTTGCCGATGCCGAAATCGGCCATGCAAAGCCCCTCGCCGCCGATAAAGAAGACGCGGTTCAGTTCATAGGCGGAAGCGAAGTTGGTTTTCCAGTAGTTAAGGAAGTAGCTGAGCGACTCCAGCGAGCTGCGCCAGGTGTTGCTCATCGCCGCGCAGTTGGAATTGTCGACTAGCGGGTAGAACTGCGGCAGCGTCGCCTTGCCGGGGAAGACGCCGTTAAGCGGATCGGTGCCGCTGGCGCTGCTGCTGAGGCGGTTTTCCGCAATGTATTTCAGCTCCCGGGTGATATCCGCCGAATGACGCACATACCACTGCGCCTGATCGTAGTTAAGCGTGAACTCCTGACGCACCTGCGCTTCCTGCGTGTGCAGCACGCTGATAATGTAGAACGCGGTTAACAGCGCGCCCAGCGACCAGAGCATAAGCGCCAGCGCGCGAAACAGGTAGCGGGAGATCCTGAGCGTAGTGCGAAACGAAACGAGATATTTCAAGGGAAACCTGGGCGCAACCGCCAATAAGTAAACTTTTTTTGATCCCGCTACAGTACCGTCAGGCGGTGAAAAAAGCCAGATTCGCGTCCTCTATTGTCGCTTTATCAGACTGATTGCCGGCTGAAAAAGCGCGTCTGGAGAGGCAGGGTTGGCTATAGCGTTCGCGAGCGTTTGGGCCATCCGGCCCCGGTTCAGGTTCAGGTTCAGGTTCAGGTCAGGTCAGGTCAGGTCAGGTCAGGTCAGGTCAGGTCAGGTCAGGTTAATCGGAACGATCCCCGATCGCGGCATCCGCACCATAAAAAAAGGCCGGTCAGACCGGCCTTTTTATCCTGAAGGGAAGATTACTCCTCTTCGCCTTCCGGGATGTCATCGTCAGTTTCCACTTCCGGGGCGATATCCTCCTCCCCTTCCGCGACGCTGCCGTCAATGGCGTCCAGCTCTTCTTCTTCAACCGGCTCCGCCACGCGCTGCAGCCCGACCACGTTCTCATCGGCCGCGGTACGGATCAGGATCACGCCCTGCGTGTTACGGCCAACTACGCTGACTTCCGATACGCGGGTACGCACCAGGGTGCCGGCATCGGTGATCATCATGATCTGATCGCCATCCACCACCTGCACCGCGCCGATAACCGGCCCGTTGCGTTCCGTCACCTTGATGGAGATAACGCCCTGCGTCGCACGCGACTTGGTCGGATATTCGCTGTTGGCGGTACGCTTGCCATAGCCATTCTGCGTGACCGTCAGAATCGCGCCCTCTTCCTGCGGCACGATCAGCGATACCACGCGATCCCCTTCCGCCAGCTTGATGCCGCGTACGCCGGAGGCAGTACGGCCCATGGCGCGGACGGCCTGCTCGGAGAAGCGCACCACTTTGCCCGCCGCGGAGAACAGCATCACTTCGTTGCTGCCCTCGGTCAGCGCCACGCCGATCAGCTCGTCATCTTCACGCAGGTTGACGGCGATAATGCCAGCGCTGCGCGGACGGCTAAACTCGGTCAGCGAGGTTTTCTTCACGGTGCCGCTGGCGGTCGCCATAAAGATATTGGTGCCTTCGGTGTATTCACGCACCGGCAGAATGGCGGTGATACGCTCGTTGGCTTCCAGCGGCAGCAGGTTGACGATCGGACGTCCGCGCGCGCCACGGCTTGCTTCCGGCAGCTGGTAGACCTTCATCCAGTAGAGACGGCCACGGCTGGAGAAGCAGAGGATGGTGTCGTGGGTATTGGCCACCAGCAGACGGTCGATAAAGTCCTCTTCCTTGATGCGCGCGGCTGATTTGCCTTTGCCGCCGCGACGCTGCGCTTCGTAATCTGAAAGCGGCTGATACTTCACGTAGCCCTGATGCGACAGGGTGACAACCACATCTTCCTGATTGATCAGATCTTCGATATTGATATCGGCGCTGTTGGCGGTGATTTCGGTACGACGCTGGTCGCCGAACTGATCGCGGATCGCTTCCAGCTCTTCGCGAATCACTTCCATCAGGCGCTCGGCGCTTTCCAGGATATGCAGCAGCTCCGCGATCTGCGTCAGCAGCTCTTTGTACTCATCCAGCAGCTTTTCATGCTCCAGACCGGTCAGCTTTTGCAGACGCAGATCGAGGATCGCCTGTGCCTGCTGCTCGGTCAGGTGGTAGCGGCCGTCACGGATGCCGAACTCCTCTTCCAGCCATTCCGGACGCGCAGCGTTATCGCCCGCACGCTCCAGCATTGCGGCGACGTTGCCCAGCTCCCAGGATTGCGCCACCAGGCCCGCTTTTGCTTCAGCCGGGTTCGGCGCATGACGGATCAGCTCGATAATCGGATCGATATTCGCCAGCGCAATCGCCAGACCCTCAAGGATATGGGCGCGATCGCGCGCTTTGCGCAGTTCGAAAATGGTGCGGCGCGTCACTACTTCACGACGATGACGCACGAAGGCTTCCAGAATCTCCTTCAGGGTCATGATCTTCGGCTGGCCCTGATGCAGCGCCACCATGTTGATACCGAAAGAGACCTGCAGCTGCGTCAGCGAGTAAAGGTTATTCAGCACCACTTCCGCTACCGCGTCGCGCTTCACTTCGATCACGATGCGCATGCCATCTTTATCGGACTCGTCGCGCAGCGCGCTGATGCCTTCGATACGTTTGTCTTTGACCAGCTCGGCGACTTTCTCAATCAGGCGCGCTTTGTTGACCTGATAGGGAATTTCGTGAATGACGATGGTCTCGCGGCCGGTTTTGGCATCGGTTTCTACCTCGCCGCGGGCGCGAATGTAGATTTTGCCGCGTCCGGTGCGGTAGGCCTCTTCAATGCCGCGACGGCCATTGATAATGGCGGCGGTCGGGAAATCGGGACCAGGGATATGCTCCATCAGCCCTTCGACGCTGATGTTCTCATCGTCGATATACGCCAGGCAGCCGTTAATGACCTCGGTGAGGTTATGCGGCGGAATATTGGTGGCCATACCGACGGCGATGCCTGACGAGCCGTTCACCAGCAGGTTAGGGATTTTGGTCGGCAGGACTTCCGGAATCTGCTCGGTGCCGTCATAGTTCGGCACGAAATCGACGGTCTCTTTTTCCAGATCCGCCAGCAGCTCGTGGGCAATTTTCGCCATGCGCACTTCGGTGTAACGCATCGCCGCGGCGGAGTCGCCGTCGATGGAACCAAAGTTGCCCTGGCCATCCACCAGCATATAGCGCAGCGAGAACGGCTGGGCCATACGGACAATGGTGTCGTAAACGGCGGAGTCGCCGTGCGGGTGATATTTACCGATGACGTCGCCAACGACACGGGCAGATTTTTTGTAAGGTTTGTTCCAGTCGTTCCCCAGCACGCTCATAGCATAAAGCACGCGACGATGGACCGGCTTCAGGCCATCGCGAACATCTGGTAATGCACGGCCAACGATGACCGACATGGCGTAATCGAGATAAGAACTCTTCAGTTCTTCCTCAATATTAACCGGTGTGATTTCTCTGGCAAGGTCGCTCATGGAGCCGCTATCCCTCTACATTTATCCCGGATTTAAAGGTGCGAAAGTATATCACATTGCAACCCGCCGGTGAACGGAAAGCGGTGTTTTAAGCGCGCTTTACTGTTTGCCTCGCCGTGCCGATCGCCGCCAGAAGATGTATACTCCGGAAAACTGTGTCAGGAGTGAAAAAAGATGAGTGTGAGCGCGCGTGCAAGCAATGTGGATCATGACGAAATCGCGAAATTTGAAGCGGTAGCGTCACGCTGGTGGGATATGGAAGGCGAATTTAAGCCGCTGCACCGCATCAACCCGCTGCGTCTTGGCTATATCGCCCAGCACAACGGCGGGCTGTTCGGCAAGAAGGTGCTGGATGTCGGCTGCGGCGGTGGCATTCTGGCGGAAAGCATGGCGCGTGAAGGTGCGCAGGTGACCGGACTGGATATGGGCGCCGAGCCGCTGGAAGTGGCGCGTCTGCATGCGCTGGAGAGCGGCGTCAACGTTGACTATATCCAGCAGACGGTCGAAGATCATGCCGAACAGCATGCCGGAAGCTATGACATCGTCACCTGTATGGAGATGCTCGAGCATGTGCCGGACCCGCGTTCGGTGGTGCAGGCGTGCGCAAAGCTGGTGAAGCCGGGCGGCGAGGTGTTCTTCTCCACCATTAACCGCAACGCCAAAGCCTGGCTGATGGCGGTGATCGGCGCGGAATATGTGCTGCGCATGGTGCCGCGCGGCACCCATGACGCGAAGAAATTCATCCGTCCGGCGGAACTGTTGAACTGGGTGGACGAAACGCCGCTGCGCGAGAAGCATATTATCGGCCTGCACTACAACCCGCTGCGCGACACCTTCCGCCTCGCGCCGGGCGTGGACGTCAACTACATGCTGCATACCCATCACGGCGACTAAGCGTCGGCCGGCTTTCTGTTAACAGGCGACCGCCAGGTCGCCTTTTTTATATGCACCCTAGCGCGCCAGCCAGCCGCCGTCCACCGCCAGCGTATAGCCGCTGATATAATCGGCGGCGGCGGAGGCGAGAAACACCACCGGCCCCTTCAGATCCTGCGGCATCCCCCAGCGCCCGGCGGGAATACGATCGAGGATCGCGGCGCTACGCGCGCTGTCTTCGCGCAGCTGCTGCGTATTGTTGGTTGCCATATAGCCGGGCGCGATAGCGTTGACATTGATCTTATGCGCCGCCCACTCGTTGGCCATCAGGCGCGTCAGCCCCATTACCGCGCTTTTCGAGGCGGTATAGGAAGGCACGCGGATGCCGCCCTGGAAGGAGAGCATCGAGGCGATATTGATAATCTTGCCGCCGCCGCCCTGGCTAATGAACTGACGCGCCGCCGCCTGCGCCATAAAAAACACCGTCTTGCTGTTGATGTTCATCACGTCATCCCAGTTCTGCTCGCTGAACGCAATCGCGTCCTGACGTCGGATAATCCCGGCGTTGTTCACCAGAATATCGAGATGGCCGAACTCAGCGACCGCTGCGGCTATCAGCGCCGGGATCCCCTCCTGCCGACTGAGATCCGCCTTCAGGCTTAAGAAGCGGCGGCCGGCCGCCTCGACCTTGCCGGCGGTCTCCAGTGGCTCAACCACGTTGACGCCGACAATATCGCAGCCTGCCTCCGCCAGACCGATCGCCATCCCCTGCCCCAAACCGGTATCGCAGCCGGTGACCATCGCCACTTTTCCCTGCAGGGAGAAGCTATTAAGAATCATATTTTTTCCTTTTCTGCGCCGGTGAAATGCGCGCGTCGTTCAGGGAGTATTCCCGCTCAGCCCCGGTGAAATGTGCCCGTTACTCAGGGGATTTCCCGCTCAGCGCCTCTGTCGCGCGCTGTTGCGCGGCGACCGGGGCGCGCCTTTTAGCGCCGTGCCGTACGGCGTCATACATTCATCACAAGTTAAAAACTGTATTGAATGCCGGTGCGCATACGCGTTTGCCGTTCGTCGCTATTTTTACGCACGCTGATATTGCCCAGTTCGATATAGGGGGCCAGCATTTTGCTGTATTTCCAGCGCAGTTTGAGATTATGTTCATAATCCCACTTTTTATTATTAAAACGGATCTGGTCGCTGTGTTTATAGATATAGTTATATTCAATGCGCCAGTCGGTAAAGTTGTAGCCGAGCCAGAATTCGCCGCGGTTGGTTTTCATATCCTCTTTATCGGCTTTGGTCTCGCGTTGATATTCATAGCGGTAGCGGCCGTTAAGGTAAAAGCCGTTTTTGAAATCGTAGCCGGCTAACAACAGCGGCTTATAAATGCTGCTGTTGCTGCCCGATTCCAGGATAAAGCCAGGCTGGACGAACCAGCGCGGTGTGACTTTATATTGCCAGGTCACGCTGCTTTCGGTGCCGTTGCTGACGGTATCGTTGAAGGCTTTATTCGGATCGTCGCCGCCCGATTTCCACTTGCTCTCCAGCGCAAAGCCGATACCGTTGGCGAAGCGGTGCGACACGGTGATGCGATCCTTATGCACCCGGCTGTCATCCTGCCATTCGTGCCGATAATCCAGCGTCACGGCGGAGGCGGAGGCCGAGAGCAGCCCGCAGACAATAACGATCTGTTTGTTCATGGCGTAATCCCTTTGGTATAGATGTTTTTATTGTTTTATCCGTTATTATTTTTCGCTTTTGAGAAAAGCGTTGGTGCTATCAATATTCCCGCTGACTGCATCCGGATAAAGACCGGGTTTGCTGCGCAGTGAAATATTATTTTCGAAACTGCCCTGTTTTTCCGGCTGCGTATAAGGGCCGGGGCGGAAGATGAAATTAAAGCGATGATTATCGACAGCGATATTATTTTTCAGCTGCAGCGCGCCGGGATTAAAATTATCGGTAAAGCCGTCCATGCCGTTTTCTATCGCCACGCTGTCGAAAACGCGATGGGCTACCGGGATCCCTTCGCCGCCCAGCTTGAAGCCATTATTCACGTTGCGCAGCGCCACGCTGTTCTCAATGACCACCACACCGTTTGGCCCATCCTCAATTTTATTAAACAGATCGTAGCCGTCGTCGACATTGTCGTGGGAGAAGCAGGCGACCAGCCGGTTGCCCTCGCCGACGCGCATTTTTACCGCAAAGCCGTCGGCATTGATCATGCCGGGATCTTTATTGCCCCAGGATTCGGAGTGAGAAACCCTGTTGTGGCTGGCCCAGAGTGCGCGACCGATGCCGGGCGGCGAGGCGATCCAGATGCCGGTGTCATCCGCCTGCCAGGCGGTGACGCGATTAATCAGGTTATGGCTGCCGGCGATGGCGAAGCTTTTCGTCGTGACGCCGATGCCTTCGATATCCCAGTAGCTGGCGGCGAGCCGCAGGCCGTGAAACACCGCCCGCTCGCCCATCGGCCGCAGACGTTTACGCTGACCTGGCGCGCCGCTGACCGCCGCCGACAGCGTAGTGTCAGGGTAGTCGCCGTCCGCCAGCCACAGCACGCCGCCCGGTGCCAGCAATGCCGCCGCGCTGGCAACATCAAGCGGATGCGCCCGGCTGCCGTCGTTTTCTGCCTTCCCCTGCGGCGAGGCGTAAAGCGCATTCACATCCGCCACCTGTTTCCGGCTCACCTGCAGCTGCCCGTGCAGGGTCTCGCCGTCGGCCAGCGTCAGCGTATAACGGAGCGGCGTGGTCTCCGCCTTCAGCGTCAGCGGCACGCTAACCACCTCGCCCGCTTTTACCGCCACGCCGCGCGCTTGCTCAACGCCACCGCTGCTCAGCGTCAGCGCGCCGTCACTGTCGCTGCGTAGCCGGAACGCATAGTCAGACGCACCGGCGAGCGACGCCGAAGCGATCTCCACCTGGGCGGGCGGCGCTTTTGCGATAAAAGGTTTGCCCGGCGCCGCCTGGCGCGGTGTGAGCGTGAGTTTCGCCTGATGCACCGTCATGCGGGCGTTACGCGCGGCGAAGAAGCCGACATAGTAGCTTTCGCTATCCAGCACCGTGACCCGATCGGCGTCTCCGGTTTGTTGCGTCACCCAGCGGTCGCTGCCGACGGGTGCCCATGCGGCGGTAAAGCCTGCCTCAGTGCGCGCCAGCCGCAGGCGAAAGCGTGGGGTTTGGCGGAGATCGATATTTTGTTGCACCGGCTGGCGCTGGATCGTCACGCCGGTATTGCCCCAGCTCTGCTTCACGCCATTGCGCGCGATCAGCATCGCCTGCACCCGGTGATGCGACGCCTTATCCTGGGTGATGATGGCGTTCATCGCCATATTGGCGGCGGCGGGAAACTCTTCGTAACCGGGCTGGATCGTCTCCAGCCGTGGTTTACCGATCGCGTCACGCGCCAGCAGGCCGGCGCCCTCCTGCCCGGCGGGCATCGCGCCGTTTTCCGGGCCGAACTGATCGATGCTCACTTCCGCTTCCAGCGTCATATTGGCGCTGGCGGGCAGCTGAGCGTAATAAAAGGTCAGGCCGTCATGGCTGTTGCCGATTTTGCCGCCGCGGCTCTCAAGGACGGCAGGCAGCCGCAGCCTGCCCGCCGTCGCGTCGGCCTGCCCGTCGGCGAAAGTGACCTGATTGACGCCGACCTTCTCCGGCAGCACATTGGTCGCGAAATTTTTATCGGTGGACTGGCCAAACGTGACGGCGCGCCACTGCAGGCTTTCTGCCGTCGGCAGAGCAGCGGCGGCCCAGGCGCCGCCGCAGGCGCTCAGCAGTAGCAAAGGAATGAGTTTCATAACGTTCTCCCTGAGAATCGCGACGCGCGATCAGTGCGACGTCTGGGGCGCAGGCGGCGGTGTGGTTTCATCAGCCGGCGGCGCCAGTTTCATTTTTCGGCAGATGTCGCTACGCCCCCAGCACTGCTCATAGGGGTAGCCCACCAGCGCTTCGATCACTTCGCGCACCTCCGGTTTGATCTCGCTGATCTCGCCGCCCGCCTTGATGCGCGCCACCTCTTCCAGCACCACCAGGTGCGTTTTACGGTTAAGCAGCATCTGGCGGCTGAAGAAGATAGCGATAAGCGCCAGCGCAATCACCCCACCAAAGAAGACCCAGGAAATGGCGGTCATCGCGCTTTCCGGCTGGGTATGGGATTTCGACTGGAAACCGAAATAGCTGAGGATGGCGCCCATGGTGAAGACGATAATCGAGCGCACAATTTTGCCGGAGAAGGTCATCGCGCCAGCGTAGATGCCTTCGCGGCGGCGGCCGGTAAACACCTCATCGATATCCGCCAGGAAGGTGTAGACCGTCCAGGGGATGTAGTAGACGCCGCCGGTACCGAGGCCGAAAATCACCGTAATACCGACGATAACAAAATAGGCTGGCGGCCCGGAAAGGTGCAGGAAGTGCAGCAGCGAGTAGCAGCAGACGGCAAAAATCACGATGCTCAGCGCCCAGGTATAGGGCTTGCTGAAGCCGTTTTTCACGCACAGGCCGATAAAAATTGCGGTGGAGATCAGCTGCAGCACCGCGTTGAGGCTGTTCAGCCCGGCGAGGATCGCCGGATCGTAGAGCAGCACAAACACCACGTAGTAGGTAAATACCGAGGCGAACAGCCACTCCGCGCCGAAGCCGAACAGGTACATGCCGAGATGTTTGCGGAACACGCGCAGATAAAAGGTGGACTGCATATCGCGCGCCAGCGCGCAGACGGTTTTCCACAGCGACTGTTTCTGGCGGGCGATCTCGCCCTGCTCTTCCCGCTCCCAGGTAAAGAGCCACAGCAGACCGATGGCGATAAACAGGATCGCGCCGTAAGTCAGGCCGGTGTAGAAAAAGGGGCGCGCCGACTCCTTGCCGTACAGCAGAATAAACTGTCCGGGGATCAGCGCGGCGAGGAAGTTAGCGATTTTACCGAAGATCGCTTTATAGCCGGTGAGCTTGGAGCGTACCGCGAAATCGTCGGTCATCTCGGTAGCCAGCGTCTCGTAGGGCACCATTACCGAGGTGTAGATCAGTTCAAAAAGCACGTAGGTAGAGAGGTAATACCAGAAGCCGAAGCCCTCTACCCACAGCAGCGGATAGAAGATCATCAGCGGCGCGCCAATTAACAGAAAAAACCGGCGGCGGCCGAAATGTTTGCCCAGCCAGGTATTGCCGAAGTTATCGGTGAGGTAGCCCATTAAAGGGTTGCTGATGGCGTCAATGATGCTGGCGACAGAGAAGATAAACGAGGCCTCCAGCAGCGAGAGGCCGCAGAAGGTGGTGTAAAAATAGAGCAGCCAGGCGCCGGCAATCGCCAGCGCGCCGCTACCCAGCAGATTGCCGCCGCCATAGGCCAGCTGATGGCCGAAGCCGATGCGCCTTTCTTTTCCCGCTGCAGAGGTTGTCCTGGTCATAGTGATAAATCCCTTTTAATTGAACCATTGTTTCAACTTTATTGAATGGTTATTTTATAAAAGCATAATCCAGGAAATAACGTGATAGCGCTCGCAATCAGCGCAAATAGCGCACAGCGTTAAATAGTGGTTAACATGCCGAGCGCAACGGTAACCCTGGCCAATATGGCCCCAGGGCATTGCGTTATTTTTTTCGATAACGACGGCCCTGCGTATATAAAAACCATTAAGGGAATAAGTAACAGAAGAGAAATATCGCATGGCGATAATAAGGCGGAAATCAACTAAACAAGGCAATAATCCGGCAGCGGCGAGGGATATTTAGGCGGTTAACGTCAGGGCATGATTATCCTTCTTTTTAATCATACCGGCGGCCTTCAGACGCTTTATCGCCAGGCGTCGGCTACAGATGAAAAGGCGTCTCTGTCAGCTCCTGTTCCAGCCAGGCTAAAAAGCATTTTATCTTTTCCCGCTTTTCATGGGCGTGCGGAAACACCAGATGATGCGCACTTACCGGCATCGCATAACTATCGCCAAATACCGGCACCAGTTTTCCTGCCGCAATATACTCCTGCGCCAGCAGGTTGCTCTCCAGAATACATCCCATATCCATAGCGGCCGCTTCAAAACTCATATAGGAGCGATCGAAGCTGAATACAACGTTTTTATTGCGGTACGTCACGCCATGCCAGGCAAACCAGGCGCTCCAGCCAATCAGAGTGATTTCCGAATTAATCAGGTCACTCGCCGCCAGATCCGCCGGCGTGGAAACCGGGTGGCGCGCCAGCCACGCCGGCGACGCCAGCACGATCATCTGCTCGTTTTTTATCGTTTTCACATTGAGCGTCGGCCAGGCGGAAAAACCGTGGCGAATATCGATATCGATGTTGTCGCGCGCAAACTGCAGATTCTCATAGGAGCAGGTGAGGTTAAGCTGAATATCAGGCCAGGCCTGGCGAAAGCGGTCCAGCCTTTTCATCAGCCACAGCAGGCCGAAGCTGGGGGCAGAGTGAATACGCAGATGCTCGTGGTGAATATCGTTCATCACCTTTTCCGTTGCGCGCCCGATAATGTTGAGCGGGCCGGAAAGGTCCTGCAGATAGCGCTCGCCGGTCAGGGTTAAAGTGACCCCTTTTCCGCTGCGGATAAAAAGTTTTTTACCGAGAAATTGCTCCAGCGCGGCGATTTGATGACTGACGGCAGAGGAGGTAATGTTCAACGCCTCCGCCGCGCGATTTAAGCTGCCGGAGTTCGCCACCTCCATAAAAGCCAGCAGGTTTTTTAATGAGGGTAAAGGCAACAGCGTCTTTTTGGCGTCATTCATTGGCTTTCCTGCCCGGCGGCAATAAAGGAAAAGTATATCCCAGCGGCGGCGCGGCAACAATTTATCATCACGGCGCGGAAATTTATCATCACGGCGCGGTAATGTTCTGCGTTTTTTTCGTCCTTTCGCTATCAGACTGTGATCTTAATTACATTTTTATCCGGCACCGGTTGACATGGCAGCATGAGAAAAAAGCCAGCAGAAGGGGGAAGGTATGCGTCGGGTCACGAATCAAATTTTCCTCAGCGATAATTGAGCTTTTTTAACTTCCACTCTTTTTAATACGGCATATATTCAACGCATCCCTTTTCAGTAAAGCAGTCTGAAAATCAACCGGAATAGCGTTATCGCTTAACGCTCTATGTTTAAGAGGCTGATAATATGCTGAGAACAGAAGCCGCCACCTTTAGCCGGGTGGGCCAAACCCATTATCGCTTTATTATCCTTACGCTGATATTTATTGTTTATGCCATTAATTATGCCGACCGGACCAATATTGGCGCCGTGCTGCCGTTTATTATCGATGAATTTCATATTAATAATTTCGAAGCGGGCGCTATCGCCAGTATGTTTTTTCTCGGCTATGCGATTAGCCAAATTCCCGCCGGCTTTTTTATGGCGAAAAAGGGGATTCGCGGTGTAGTGGCGCTATCGATATTCGGTTTCTCCTTTTTTACCTGGCTGATGGGCACCGCCGCCTCGGTCGTCGCTCTGAAATGGATCCGCCTTGGCCTCGGCCTGAGTGAAGGCCCTTGTCCGGTCGGGCTGACCTCCACCATCAACAACTGGTTTCCGGCCAAAGAGAAAGCGACCGCCACCGGCGTTTTCATCGCCGCCACCATGTTCGCGCCGATTATTGTGCCGCCGCTGGCGGTCTGGATCGCCGTCGAATGGGGCTGGCGCTGGGTCTTTTTCGCCTTCGCCCTTCCCGGCATGGCGGTCGCCCTCGCCTGGTACGGGCTGGTGAGAACCCGGCCGGAAGAGAGCCGTTTTGTTTCATCGGGCGAGCTGGCGGTGATCCATGCCGACGGCCAGCAGAGCCATCAGCCGCGTCAGAACCTGATTTTGCAGCCGAAATTCGCCTGGCTGGATCGTCTTATTCGGGTGAAAAAGCTGACGCCGATCGCCACCGCCAAAGGTTTGTTCACCTCGAAGAACATTCTGGGGGACTGCCTGGCCTATTTTATGATGGTCAGCGTGCTGTATGGCTTATTAACCTGGATCCCGCTCTATCTGGTGCAGGAGAAAGGCTTCACCCTGCTCAACATGGGCTTTGTCGCCGCCCTGCCTTGCCTGGGTGGATTGATCGGCGCGATTAGCGGCGGCTTTATTTCCGATAAGCTGCTGGGCCGCCGCCGCAAACCCACCATGATGTTCACCGCCGCCAGCACCGTCATCATGATGCTGATCATGCTGAATATCTCCGGCGATACCGTCGCCATCTGCATCGGCCTGTTTTTCGTCGGCTTCTGTCTCAATGTCGGCTGGCCCGCCTTTACCGCCTACGGCATGGCGGTCGCCGATCGCAATAGTTATCCCATCGCCGCGGCCATCATCAACAGCGGCGGCAATATGGGCGGCTTCGTCTCGCCGATGGTCGCCGGCTTCCTGCTGGATAAAACCGGCAGCTTCAACGCGGTATTTACCTGGTTCGGCATCTGCGCGGCCATCGGTCTGCTGGTTATCTGCCTGCTGGATGAGCCGCAATAACGCCGCCTGCCCTTTCTCTTACCTTTCTGAATGGAGTGAACGTATGTTGCTACAAGATAAAGTCGCCGTGATTACCGGCGCCGCCTCTGCGCGCGGCCTTGGCTTCGCCACTGCCCGGCTGTTCGCCAGCCAGGGCGCGAAAGTCGTGATTATCGATCTGGATGCCGACGCCAGCGCGGCGGCGGCAAGCCAGCTGGGCGCCGGCCATCTTGGCCTGGCCGCTGACGTCGCCTGCGAAGATCAGGTCAATGCGGCGATAGCGCAGGCGCTGGCCTGGTTCGGCCGTATCGACGTGCTGGTCAATAACGCCGGCATCACGCAGCCCATCAGGCTGATGGATATCAAACGCGAAAACTACGACGCGGTGCTGGATGTCAGCCTGCGCGGCACGCTACTGGTCTCGCAGGCGGTGATCCCGACCATGCGCCAGCAAGGCGCCGGCAGCATTGTCTGTATCTCGTCGGTCTCCGCCCAGCGCGGCGGCGGCATCTTCGGCGGGCCGCACTACAGCGCCGCCAAGGCGGGCGTGCTGGGGCTGATGAAGGCGATGGCGCGCGAGCTGGGGCCGGACAATATTCGCGTCAACGCCATCGCGCCCGGCCTGATCCAGACCGATATCACCGCGGGCAAACTTTCTGATGAGATGCGCCAGTCGATTCTGGCCGGCATCCCGCTCAACCGCCTGGGCGAGGCGGCGGATATCGCCGGCGCGGCGCTGTTCCTGGCCAGCCCGCTCTCCGCCTACTCCACCGGCATTACGCTCGACGTTAACGGCGGAATGCTGATCCACTAACCTGTCGCAGAGGAACGGAACATGACACACGCAGAATTACAACATGTGGCCGCCGCCGCCTGGCGCATTCGCCGTTACGCGCTGCGCATGGGCGAGGTGCAGGGCCAGGGCTATATTGGCCAGGCGCTGGGCATCGCCGACGTGCTGGCTACCGCTTTTTGCCACACCATGACCATCCGCCCCGACGAGCCGGAATGGGAAGGCCGCGATCGCTTTCTGCTGTCGCACGGCCATTACGCTATCGCCTATTACGCCGCGCTGATTGAAGCAGGCATCATTCCCGAAAGCGAGCTGGAAACCTACGGTTCGGACGACAGCCGCCTGCCAATGTCCGGCATGGCCAGCTATACGCCGGGCATGGAGATCTCCGGCGGCTCGCTGGGTCAGGGGCTGAGCATCGCCGTCGGCATGGCGCTGGGGCTGAAGCAGAAAAAGCGTAGCGCGCTGGTGATCAACTCCATGTCCGACGGCGAGCTGGATGAAGGCTCGACCTGGGAAGCGGCGATGTCGGCGGCGCACCACCGGCTCGACAACCTGATTAACCTGATTGACGTAAATCGTCAGCAGGCGGACGGCAACTCCCAGAGCATTCTCGGCTATGAGCCGCTGCAGGATAAGTGGGCGGCGTTCGGCTGGTATGTGCAGCGCGTGGACGGCAACGATATTAGTCAGCTGATCGCCGCGTTCGACAACGCGAAACAGCACCCGGAACCGACGCCGCGCGTGATTATCTGCGACACGCTGATGGGCAAAGGGGTGCCTTTTCTTGAGACGCGCGAGAAAAACCACTTTATTCGCGTCGACGCTGATGAGTGGCAGAAGGCGCTGGCGGTGTTAGATACGCAACCACAAGGAGTCGCATAATGTCGCAAACGCAAACCCAACCCCGTTTGACCACCTCGGCGATGATCGCCTCTATTGCCGAAGAGGGCCAGCCGACGCGCGCTGCGCCGTTCGGCCATGCGCTGGTCGAGCTGGCACGCCAGCGGCAGGATATCGTCGGCATGACCGCCGACCTGGCGAAATATACCGATCTGCACATTTTCGCCCAGGCCTGCCCGGAACGTTTTTTTCAGATGGGCATGGCGGAGCAGCTGCTGATGGGCGCGGCGGGCGGCATGGCGAAAGAGGGCTTTATTCCCTTTGTCACCACCTATGCGGTGTTCGCCACGCGCCGGGCGTATGACTTTATCCATCAGGTGATCGCCGAAGAGCAGCTTAACGTAAAGATCGCCGCCGCCCTGCCCGGGCTGACCACCGGCTATGGCCCCAGCCATCAGGCGACGGAAGATCTGGCGATGATGCGCGGCATTCCCGGCATGACGATTATCGATCCCTGCGACGCGCTCGATATCGAACAGGCGGTGCCGGCGATAGCGGCGCACGACGGCCCGGTTTATATGCGCCTGCTGCGTGGCAAGGTGCCGGCGGTGCTGGATGAGTATGATTATCGCTTTGAGATCGGCAAAGCGCGGCTGCTGGAAGAGGGCCGCGACGTGCTGCTGATCGCCTCCGGCATTATGACCATGCGCGCGCTGGCGGTGGCGCGCCAGCTGCGCCAGGAGAATATCAGCGTCGCGGTGCTGCACTCGCCAACCATCAAGCCGCTGGACGAAGAGACCATTCTGGCGCAGGCGGCGAAGCCGGGACGGCTGGTCATCACCGCCGAAAACCATACCGCGCCGGGCGGCCTGAGCGAGGCGGTCGCGGCGTTGCTGATGCGCAAAGGCGTGCATGTCGATTTTGATACCATCACCCTGCCCGACGCGTTTCTTGATGCCGGCGCGCTGCCGACGCTGCACGATCGTTACGGCATCTCTACGGCGAAAATGATCGCGAAGATCAAGGCGCGACTGGGCTGAACGGGCGCCGTCGGTCAGGCCGACGGCGTTCTTTGTATCAGGAATTAAAACTTATATTGCAGGCCGATACGCCACCGCGTCTGGCGCTCATCGGTGGTTTTACGCACGCTGACGTCGCCCACTTCAACATAGGGCGACCAGCTTTGCGTAAGTTTCCACAGCGCCTTGATATTTTGCTCATAGTCCCACTTTTTATTATTAAAGCGGATCTGGTCGCTGTGCTTATAGATATAGTTATATTCCACCTTCCAGTCGGTAAAATCATAGCCCAGCCATATTTCGCCGCGGTTGGTTTTCATATCCTCTTTGCCGGATTCGCTTTCGCGCGTGTATTCATAGCGGTAGCGACCGTTAATATAGATACCGCTGGCAAATTCATAGCCGGTCATTAAAAAAGGTTTATAGATGCTTTTTTCATCCGTCGATTCCAGGGTGAACCCCGGCTGCACAAACCAGGGCTTCACCGGACGAAACTGATAATTAAGGGTATTTTCCGTACCGTCGCTGACCAGATCATTAAAGGCTTTATTCGGATCGTCGCCGCCCGATTTCCATTTCGCTTCAAGCGTAAAGCCGATGCCGTTATCAAAACGATGCGAGATGGCGACGCGATCTTTATGGATTTTACTGTCATCCAGCCATTCATGGCGCAGGTCAATCATCACTGCCGATGCCTGAGTCGCGGCCAGCAGCAGCCCGCAGCCCAATAAGGTCTGTTTATTCATGTGATCCCATCGCTATAATCCAGAGGTTTTTATAATTTATTAAGTTCGCAGCGTGATATTTCGCTTAATAAACCCATTTTTGATGCTGTCGCCCTGCCGCCGCGTTCTCCACAGGGGCACCGGGCGGATAAGCTCAGCGGCTTTTGCCGCCGCCTTCCGGCCCCGAACGGGGGCCGGAAGCTTCTGCGTGGCGTTATAGCTGCGGCGCGCGCTTTGGCTCCGCTGCGTTTTCGCTGACCAGCGGCGCCAGCTTCATTTTCTGGCAGATGTCGCTACGCCCCCAGCACTGCTCATAGGGGTAGCCCACCAGCGCTTCGATCACTTCGCGCACCTCCGGTTTGATTTCGCTGATCTCGCCGCCCGCCTTGATGCGCGCCACCTCTTCCAGCACCACCAGGTGCGTTTTGCGGTTAAGCAGCATCTGGCGGCTGAAGAAGATAGCGATAAGCGCCAGCGCAATCACCCCACCGAAGAAAACCCAGGAGATAGCGTTCATCGCCTCCGGCGGCTGGGTATGGGATTTCGACTGGAAGCCGTAGTAGCTGAGGATCGCGCCCATCACAAAGACGATAATCGAGCGCACAATTTTGCCGGAGAAGGTCATCGCGCCGGCGTAGATGCCTTCGCGGCGGCGGCCGGTAAACACCTCATCGACATCCGCCAGGAAGGTGTAGACTGTCCAGGGAATGTAGTAGACGCCGCCGGTGCCAAGACCAAACACCACGGTAATCGCGACAATCGCGAAATAGGCCACCCCGCCGGAAAGGTGCAGGAAGTGCAGCAGCGAATAGCAGCAGACGGCGAAAATCACGATGCTCAGCGCCCAGGTATAGGGCTTGCTGAAGCCGCGCTTGACGCATAGCGCGATAAAGATCGCCGTGGAGCAGAGCTGCAGAATCGCGTTGAGGCTGTTCAGCCCGGCGAGGATCGCCGGATCGTAGAGCAGCACGAACACCACATAGTAGGTAAACACCGAGGCAAACAGCCACTCCGCGCCGAAGCCGAACAGATACATGCCGAGATGCTTGCGGAACACACGCAAATAAAAGGTGGACTGCATATCGCGTGCCAGCGCAGTCAGGGTTTTGCCCAGCGATTGCTTATGACGCGCCACCGCGACGCCGGTATCCTTACGCTCCCAGGTGCAGAGCCACAGCAGGCCGACCGCAATAAACAGGATAACGCCGTAGGTAATGCCGGTATAAAGGAAAGGCTGCGCCGATTCTTTGCCATATAACAGAATAAACTGGCCCGGAATTAGCGCGGCGAGGAAATTAGCGATCTTGCCGAAAATCGCTTTATAGCCGGTCAGCTTAGAACGTACGGCAAAATCATCCGTCATTTCGGTGGCCAGCGTTTCATAGGGCACCATCACCGAGGTATAAATTAATTCGAAGATGACGTAGGTGGTCAGGTAATACCAGAAGCCGAAGCCCTCTACCCACAGCAGCGGATAAAAGACCATCAGCGGCGCGCCAATTAACAGGAAAAACCGGCGGCGGCCGAAACGTTTGCCCAGCCAGGTATTGCCGAAATTATCGGTGAGGTAGCCCATCAAAGGATTACTGATGGCATCGATAATGCTGGCCGCCGAGAAAATAAAAGAGGCCTCCAGCAAGGTAAGCCCGCAGAAAGTGGTATAGAAATAAAGCAGCCAGGCGCCGGCAATGGCCAGCGCGCCGCTGCCCAGCAGGTTTCCTCCGCCGTACGCCAGCTGATGGCCCAGAGTGATGCGTCTGCTTTGTCCCAGAGGTATGGATTTATTTATCATGATTTTTTCGGCCTTTATATAATTGAACCGCTGTTTCATTTTAAATGAAGTGCTTTTTTATATATTTATAAAGGAATGAATAATGTGATTAACGCCGCATTAGAAAAAAGTTGCGCAAAGGAAAAATCTTCCCTCGCGCACAGAGGGAACAAGCGATAACAGCAGTAGAAAATATCTTTTTAATCAGGTGGTTATTCAGAAGATGGCGTGACGGGTATCAGGAAGAAACGGCGGTTAACCCCACGGGAACAGGAAAAAACTTTCCGGTTTAGCGAGAACTATCACAAACAGCAAAAACGGTTATTTTTTATCCTTGATATTCATAAAAACCGTTAATCAGAATGCCAGGAAATCTCTTAGCGTCACCCTTTTTCACGCATCTACCGCCCGGCGTAACGCGCGCAAAAATAACCCGCTTTATTATTACTGCAGGAAATGATCGGTGCGGCCCATCGCCCGTCTGATATAAACGCCCCGCCCACACGCTATCGTTTGCGGTTTAAAGGGATCAGCCGCCCTGCGCGTAGACCTTTTTGCCAGAAAAAAAAGCGGATTTTTGCCTGCTGAGCAAGAACCAGGCGCTCGATCAAATTCTAAGTTTTTTTTTCAAACCATTGACATCCGCTGCCAGCCTTATGAAACGCGGACTTAGGAAATTAGCCAGCCTGCGATCACGAATTCGTAGCGAAAATCAAGGCTTGTTAAGCGGGGAGAAATTACTAGAATACTCACCATCTAGTTGTTCATTCATTCTCCACCCCCTATATATAGTGTTTATCCACAGAGTTACTCACAAAGAGCAAGCTGTGTATAAACGGGGGATATTTTTTTCACGGACAGGTAAAACGCGACATGAATCAGAGTCTGCTCGTCACTAAACGCGATGGCCGCAAAGAGCGCATCAATCTGGACAAAATCCACCGGGTTCTCGACTGGGCGGCGGAAGGCCTGCAAAACGTCTCCGTTTCCCAGGTTGAGCTGCGTTCTCACATCCAGTTCTACGACGGCATTAAAACCTCCGATATCCACGAGACCATCATCAAGGCCGCCGCCGACCTGATCTCGCGTGACGCGCCGGATTACCAATATATGGCCGCCCGCCTGGCGATCTTCCACCTGCGTAAAAAAGCCTACGGCCAGTTTGAGCCGCCGGCGCTTTACGATCAGGTAACGCGCATGGTGGAGATGGGCAAATATGACCGCCACCTGCTGGAAGATTACAGCCGTGAAGAGTTCGAGCTGATGGACGGCTTTATCGACCACTGGCGCGATATGAACTTCTCCTACGCGGCGGTGAAGCAGCTGGAAGGCAAATATCTGGTGCAGAACCGCGTCAGCGGCGAGATTTATGAAAGCGCCCAGTTCCTCTATATCCTGGTTGCCGCCTGCCTGTTCTCCAACTATCCGCGCGAAACCCGTCTGGATTACGTAAAGCGCTTCTATGACGCGGTCTCGACCTTTAAGATTTCGCTGCCGACGCCGATCATGTCCGGCGTGCGCACCCCGACTCGCCAGTTCAGCTCCTGCGTGCTGATCGAGTGCGGCGACAGCCTCGATTCCATTAACGCCACCTCCAGCGCCATCGTGAAATATGTTTCACAACGCGCCGGCATCGGCATCAACGCCGGCCGTATCCGCGCGCTGGGCAGCCCGATCCGTGGCGGCGAAGCGTTCCATACCGGCTGCATCCCGTTCTACAAGCATTTCCAGACTGCGGTGAAATCCTGTTCGCAGGGCGGCGTACGCGGCGGCGCGGCGACGCTCTTCTACCCGATGTGGCATCTGGAAGTGGAAAGCCTGCTGGTGCTGAAAAACAACCGCGGCGTGGAAGGCAACCGCGTACGTCATATGGACTACGGCGTACAGATCAACAAGCTGATGTACCAGCGCCTGCTGAAAGGCCAGGACATCACCCTGTTCAGCCCTTCCGACGTGCCGGGCCTGTATGACGCGTTCTTTGCTGATCAGGACGAGTTCGAGCGTCTCTATACCAAATATGAGCAGGATGAGCGCATTCGCAAACAGCGCGTGAAAGCGGTCGATCTCTTCTCGCTGATGATGCAGGAGCGTGCTTCCACCGGCCGTATCTACATCCAGAACGTCGACCACTGCAACACCCACAGCCCGTTCGATCCGACCATCGCGCCGGTACGCCAGTCTAACCTCTGCCTGGAAATCGCGCTGCCGACCAAGCCGCTGATGGATGTGAACGACGAGAACGGCGAAATCGCCCTCTGCACCCTTTCCGCCTTTAACCTCGGCGCGATTGAGAGCCTGGACGACCTGGAAGAGCTGGCGACCCTGGCGGTGCGTGCGCTCGACGCCCTGCTCGACTATCAGGATTATCCGATCCCGGCAGCGCAGCGCGGCGCGATGGGTCGTCGTACCCTCGGCATCGGCGTGATCAACTTCGCTTACTACCTGGCGAAGCACGGCGTGCGCTACTCCGACGGCAGCGCCAACAACCTGACGCACAAAACCTTCGAAGCCATTCAGTATTACCTGCTGAAAGCCTCTAACGAGCTGGCGAAGGAACAGGGTGCCTGCCCGTGGTTCAACGAAACCACTTACGCGCAGGGCATTATGCCGATCGACACCTATAAGAAAGATTTGGATGCGATTTGCAACGAGCCGCTGCATCTCGACTGGGATACGCTGCGCGCCGAGATCAAAACGCACGGCCTGCGCAACTCCACGCTGTCCGCGCTGATGCCGTCTGAGACCTCCTCGCAGATCTCCAACGCCACCAACGGCATTGAGCCGCCGCGCGGCCATATCAGCATCAAAGCCTCAAAAGATGGCATCCTGCGCCAGGTGGTGCCGGAGTATGAGCGTCTGAAAGAGAGCTACGAGCTGCTGTGGGAAATGCCAGGCAACGACGGCTATCTGCAGCTGGTGGGCGTGATGCAAAAATTCATCGACCAGGCGATCTCCGCCAACACCAACTACGACCCGTCACGCTTCGCCAACAGCAAGGTGCCGATGAAGCAGCTGCTGAAAGACCTGCTGACCGCCTATAAATTCGGCGTGAAGACGCTCTATTATCAGAACACCCGTGACGGTGCGGAAGATGCGCAGGACGATATCGCGCCTTCTATTCAGGATGACGGCTGCGAAAGCGGCGCCTGTAAAATTTAATCGGGTCTGGCCGGCGCAAAACCGGCCATGACATTTCTTTCGGCTTCGCCCGCTGGCGGGGTCGCAACATGGCAGGCCGCGCGGCGCGCGGTCAAAACGGCTGTCAGCGCGCTGTGTTACCGCAGCGCCAGCCTGTCCCGTTAGCATGTGGAATCAACTATGGCTTACACCACGTTTTCTCAGAATAAAAACAATCAGCTGCTGGAACCGATGTTCTTCGGCCAGCCGGTTAACGTCGCGCGTTACGATCAGCAGAAATATGACATCTTTGAAAAGCTGATTGAAAAACAGCTCTCCTTCTTCTGGCGTCCGGAAGAGGTCGACGTCTCGCGCGACCGCATCGATTTTCAGGCGCTGCCGGAGCATGAAAAACATATCTTTATCAGCAACCTGAAGTATCAGACGCTGCTCGACTCGATTCAGGGCCGCAGCCCGAACGTGGCGCTGCTGCCACTGATCTCGATTCCGGAGCTGGAAACCTGGGTAGAGACATGGGCCTTCTCAGAAACCATCCACTCGCGCTCCTATACCCATATTATCCGCAACATCGTTAACGATCCGTCGCTGGTGTTCGATGATATCGTTACCAACGAGCAGATCCTGAAGCGCGCCAGCGATATCTCCGGCTATTACGACGATCTGATCGAGATGACCAACTACTGGCATCTGCTGGGCGAAGGCACTCATCAGGTCAACGGCAAAACCGTTACCGTTAACCTGCGCGCGCTGAAAAAGCAGCTCTATCTCTGCCTGATGAGCGTTAACGCGCTGGAAGCGATCCGCTTTTACGTCAGCTTCGCCTGCTCTTTCGCTTTCGCCGAGCGCGAACTGATGGAAGGCAACGCGAAAATTATTCGCCTGATCGCCCGCGACGAAGCGCTGCACCTGACCGGTACCCAGCATATGCTGAACCTGATGCGCAGCGGCGAAGATGACCCGGAAATGGCGGAGATTGCTCAGGAGTGCCGTCAGGAGTGTTACGACCTGTTCAAACTGGCGGCGGTGCAGGAGAAAGAGTGGGCGGAATATCTGTTCCGTGACGGCTCAATGATCGGCCTGAACAAAGATATCCTTTGCCAGTACATTGAGTACATCACCAATATCCGCATGCAGGCGGTGGGCCTGGATCTGCCGTTCCAGACGCGCTCTAACCCGATTCCGTGGATCAACGCCTGGCTGGTTTCCGATAATGTGCAGGTGGCGCCGCAGGAGGTGGAAGTTAGCTCCTACCTGGTGGGCCAGATCGATTCGGAAGTGGGCGAAAACGACTTCGACGATTTCCAGCTGTAATTATGGCGGGTATGACGATCAAACTGTGCGTTTCCGGCGCGCAGCTTGAATGCACCGGCGAGCATCCCTCGCTGCTGGCGCTGCTGGAGGCGAATAATATTTGCGTCGAGTATCAGTGCCGCGAAGGCTACTGCGGCTCCTGCCGCACGCGGCTGGTGAAAGGGGAAGTCCGCTACGCCGGGCAACCGCTGGCCTTTATTCAGCAGGGCGAGATCCTGCCCTGCTGCTGCACAGCCAACGGCGATATCGAAATCGAACTATAAAGCGGGCCGCGGCCCGCTTTTTTGCTTTTCTGCTTACTCTTTCAACGTTTCGACAATATCGACCCAGCCGTGGCCGGTGGTCACTTCCATGCCGTGCAGCCAGCGACGCAGCATATTCATCGCCATCATCGCCACCAGCTCCTGACGCGTTTTCAGCGTATGACGCTGGTTATTGAACTGTACCTGTTGAGCGAACACCCCATCCGGCGTCGCCAGCGCAAAACCGAGCTGCTCGTTTTGCAGCGAGCCGACGCAGAGCGCGACGTCGGCCTGCTGCGTTTTCGCCCGCGCCCGCTGCGCCAGCTGCGTCAGGCTCTCTTCGCCGGCAGGCAGCACCTCGCCCGCCACGCCGGGCGCCTCGCCGGAAGCCAGCTGCCACTGCAGCAGCCCGGCGGTAAAGCGTTCGCTGACGGTCAACGTCAGGCCGCGCTGCTTAAGCTGCCGCGCCAGCAGCGCCGGCAACCCTTCGGTCCCTTCAAACAATGTGCATTCCGCCAGTTGCAGACGCACCTGCTGCCACGCCTGCTCCATCGCCACCCGCTGCGCGGCCGGGCCGGTCAGCTTGATTTCAATTATCGGCATGGAGGAGCGATAGCCCATCACCACCCCTTCCGGCAGCGGCAGCGGCTCCAGCTCGGCGGCCAGATCGCTTTCGCCGCGCCCGAAGGTGGTGAGGCGCAGGCAGAGCGGCGGCTCCGGCAGTGCGAAGCGCGCCTTCAGGCGCGGCAGGATCTGCTGCTCCACCATCACCTTAAATTCCGACGGCACGCCGGGAGTAAAGAAAATCCAGCAGTCGTTAAGGGTGACGGCGAAACCGCAGGCGGTGCCGACCGGGTTATCAATCATTTCGCTGCCGGCCGGGATCTCCGCCTGTTTGCGGTTACTCGCCGCCATCGGCCTGCCACGGCTGGCGAAAAAGGCCTCGATTTTCTCCAGCCACGCTGGCTGCAGCGCCAGTTCCACACCGCAGGCGGTGGCGGCGGCCAGCGCGCTGAGATCGTCGCTGGTCGGGCCGAGGCCGCCGTTAACAATCAAGACGTCGGCCACGCGGCTACGCTCCGTCAACGCCTCCACCAGCGCATGCAGGCTATCGCCGACGGTAGAACGGCTGCTCATCGGCAGTCCCTGCTGAAACAGTACATCCGCCAGCCAGGCGGCATTGGTATCGATAATCTGGCCGTGCAGCACCTCATCGCCCGTCGAGAGCATTTCCACTCTAATCACGTCACGTCCTCCTGTGGTTAATGCTTTTACTGTAGGAAGGCGCGGTGGCGAATACAACGTAAATTTCCCGGCGTGAACAGTTTTCGGAGATGGCAGCGATAGCTTCTGCCTGATTGTCAGCGCAGCGGCTTTAGCGGCAGAATGGCGCAAACAATAGGTTTACCCAATTAAATTACAAATATAGTTAGGTTAAACCTTTAACCATCACACCGATAGAGAACAGCCACATGAGTAAAAAAGGTCTCACTACCGCCTCAGGCGCGCCGGTTGCCCATAACAACAATTCCATGTCTGCCGGCCGCCGCGGCCCGCTGCTGCTGCAGGATGTCTGGCTGCTGGAGAAGCTGGCGCACTTCGATCGTGAAGTGATCCCGGAGCGTCGTATGCATGCTAAAGGTTCGGGCGCCTACGGCACCTTTACCGTGACGCAGGATATCACCCGCTTTACCCGCGCTAAGCTGTTCTCTGAGGTGGGCAAAAAAACGGACTTGTTTATCCGGTTCTCTACCGTGGCCGGCGAGCGCGGCGGCGCCGATGCCGAGCGCGATATTCGCGGCTTCTCGCTGAAGTTCTATACCGAAGAGGGCAACTGGGATCTGGTCGGCAACAATACGCCGGTCTTCTACCTGCGCGACCCGCTGAAGTTCCCCGATCTCAACCACGTGGTGAAACGCGATCCGCGCACTAACCTGCGCAACCCAACCTACAAATGGGATTTCTTCTCCCATCTGCCGGAAGCGCTGCACCAGCTGACCATTGACTTCAGCGACCGTGGCCTGCCGCGCTCTTACCGTCATATTCACGGTTTTGGCAGCCATACCTACAGCTTTATCAACGATCGGCAGGAACGTTTCTGGGTAAAATTCCATATGCGCTGCCAGCAGGGCATTGCGAATATGATGGATGACGAGGCGACGCAGCTGATTGGCCGCGATCGCGAAAGCTCGCAGCGCGATCTGTTCGAATCGATTGAACGCGGTGATTTCCCGCGCTGGAAGTTTTACGTGCAGGTGATGCCGGAACATGAGGCGTCGCAGACCCCGTACAACCCGTTCGATCTGACCAAAGTGTGGCCGCACGCCGATTACCCGCTGATTGAGGTGGGCGAATTTGAGCTGAACCGTAACCCGGATAACTACTTCGCCGAAGTTGAGCAGGTGGCGATGAGCCCGGCGAACGTGGTGCCCGGCATCGGCTTTTCACCGGACCGTATGCTGCAGGGGCGCCTTTTCTCCTACGGCGACGCGCACCGCTACCGACTGGGCGTGAACCACCACCAGATCCCGGTGAACGCGCCGAAATGCCCGTTCCACAGCTACCACCGCGACGGCGCGATGCGCGTTGACGGCAACAGCGGCAACGGCGCAACCTATGAGCCGAACAGCTTCGGCGTCTTCCAGGAGCAGCCGGACTTCAGCGAGCCGCCGCTGTCGCTGGAAGGCGCGGCCGATCACTGGAACCATCGGGAAGATGACGACTACTTCAGCCAGCCGCGCGCGCTGTTTAATTTGCTGAGCGAAGAAGAACATCAGCGCATGTTCGGCCGCATCGCCGGCGAACTGGCGCAGGTGCCGGAATTTATCCAGCAGCGTCAGCTGGCACTGTTCCGTCAGGTTGACGAAGCCTACGGCGCGGGCGTGGAAGCGGCGCTGCAGGCGCTGAAAGGTTAACACTGCTCCTGTGCGGTCGGTCTTCTCGAAGGTTAACACCGACCCTGTCCGGTCGGTCTTCTCAAAGGCTAACACCGTCCCTGTCCGGTCGGTCTTCTCAAAGGCTAACACCGACCCTGTGCGCTCGGTCTTCTCAAAGGCTAACACCGACCCTGTGCGGTCGGTCTTCTCGAAGGCTAACACCGACCCTGTGCGGTCACTGTATTTATTGCTGAAATGCCTGATAGCAGTCAAAGCCCGGCCTTGATGGCCGGGCTTTTTTATACCTGCGCTTACGCATCTGTCATAAAGCCGTATTTCACAGCGGCGCCAGGCGCCCCACCCGCCGACATTTTTTAACGCGGGCTGGCGCTGACTTCCTTCTCTCTTTAACTTGCAGGCGCAGCCGCCTTCAGCGCGGCTGCGCCTGCAGCCACTGTGCCAGCCGCTGACGTGAAAGCTTAATGCCGCCCTCGCCGATATCCTCCGGCAGCCGCAGCCAGCGTTGCGGACGCTGAAAGTTCGCCAGCTGCGGCTGCGCCCACTCCGCGATGCTCTCCGGCTGATAGCCCGCCGCCAGCGACAGCAGCGCGACCGGCCGCGCGCCCCACTCCCGATCCCGCTGCGGAACGACAAACGCCTGAGTAACGCCCGGATGCTGCAGCAGCAGCTTTTCGATCGCTTCCGGCTGCACCGCCTCGCCGCCGCTAAAGAAAATGTTATCCAGCCGCCCCAGCACCTGCAGCTCGCCATCCTGCCAGCGACCGCGATCGCGGGTATGAAACCAGCCCTGCGCGTCGGTTAGAGGCCAGATCCGCCCCTCCCGCCAGTAGCCCTGCGCCAGGGTCGCGCCGCGAACCTGGATCTCCTCTCCGACGATACGCACCTCACGACCGGCCAGCGGCACGCCGACGCCCGGCCGTCCGTTGGCGCGTTTGGCGCAGATCGTAGCCGCGCTTTCCGTCATGCCGTAGCCGCACCAGCAGCGGATGCCCGCTGCTTCGGCGCGCGCCGCCAGCTCCGTCGGGATCGCCGCGCCGCCGAGCAGCACCGCCTTCAACCCGGCCGGCGGCCGCGCCTGCTGCAACAAACGCCACAGCTGCGTCGGCACCAGCGAAGCGAAACTGCATCCCGCCAGCGCCTGCGCCAGCGACGCGCCGCTCGCCGGGATCGCCAGCACGCCGCCCGCCAGCAGCCAGCGCCAGACAATGCCCTGACCGGAAACGTGACAAAGCGGCAGCGACAGCAGCCAGCACGCCTGCGTATCGAAATTCATCAGCTGATTAACGCCCGCCGCGCTGGCCATCTGCGCGCGCAGGCTGTGCGCCGCCGCTTTCGGCAGGCCGCCGGATCCGGAGGTCAGCGTCAGGGTGGCGATGTTGTCGGGCTGCCAGACTGACGATGGCGCTGACGCGGCGGCGCGCAGCGTTAACGCGGGCGGGCTCGCCGCCAGCGGATCCGCCAGATTGAGCATAAAATCCGGTTGCAGCGCCGTCAGTAGCGGTGAGAGCGTGGCGGAAGGCAGTTGCGGATTAAACGGTAGCAGCCGGGCGCCCGCCTGCAGCAGCGCCAGCCAGGCAAGCAGCAGCGCCGGGCTATTTTTGCCGCGCAGCGCCACGCACATCCCCGACCGCACACCCTGCTGGTGAAAGCCGGCGCTGAGCCGATCCAGCCGCTGCGCCAGCGCGCGCCAGCTTAGCGACTCCCCCGCGGCGCGCAACGCGACGGCGTCAGGCATCATGGCCGCCCATCTGCGCCACGGGAAATCGCCGTTCAGTAAATCCGCGTCCACTGCGCCTGCTCCTGTAAAGGAAGATCGCAGCCCGGCCAGCGCCGCACCAGCTGCTGACGCATCAGCGACAGGGTATCCAGCCCCGGCGTCGAGCGCGGCGTCAGCCAGTGGGCCAGCCGCGCCAGCTGGGTCAAGCCCAGGCTCGACTCCAGCGCGGAGCTGATTACCGCCTGCAGCCCCAGCCGCCGCGCCTCGTCGATAAGCTGGCTCACGCGGCGCAGGGAGCCGGTCAGCGTCGGCTTAATGACCGCCGCCGCCACGCCCGGCTGCGCCCGCAGCCTGAAACCCGGCGCGCGCAGGCTTTCATCCCAGGCGAGGCGGAGACCGCTTTCGGCGGCGAAGCGCAGGCTCTCTTCCGGCGTGCGGCACGGCTCCTCAATAAAAGCGATACGCGCACGCTGCGACGACGACAGCCAGCCGGCAAACTGGCGCGCTTTTTCCGGCGTCCAGCTGCGGTTGGCATCCAGCCGCAGTTGCAAATCGGGCAGCGCTTCCAGCAGCAGGCTGACCTGCATGCCGTCGCGCGCCGCTTCATACAACCCCACTTTCATTTTGGCGCAGGGTATGGCCTGCAGCTGCAGCAGCAATGCATCCGGGTCGCCGTGGCACAGCGGCGCGCTCTGCCAGCGGCTTTCTGTCGGCAATGTGCCCTCCAGTTCGGCGCAGGCGCAGGAAATGCCGAACGCCGCCGACGGCAGCGCGCTCTCCGCCGGCGCCTGACCTGCCAGCCAGCCGGCGATCCACGCCAGGCACGCCTGTTGCGCCTGCGCCAGCGTTTCGCGGCTGAAGCCCGGCAACGGCGCAATTTCGCCCCATCCCTGACGCCCCGCCTCCTGCAGCTGCAGTAACAGCCCTTCCCGCTGCGTCAGGCGGCGGTCGCGCAGCAGCACGCCACTCTCCATCGGTATGGCGTAGCGCCACAGTTTCGCCTGCCGCATCAGGGGTTGCGCCGGAACTGGCTGAAGTCGGGCTGGCGCTTCTGGTTAAAGGCGTTGCGCCCCTCCTGCCCCTCTTCGGTCATATAAAACAGCATGGTGGCGTTGCCGGCCAGCTCCTGCAGCCCCGCCTGGCCATCGCAGTCGGCGTTGAGCGCCGCTTTCAGGCAGCGCAGCGCCATCGGGCTGTTGCGCAGCATCTCGCGGCACCAGCGCACCGTCTCCTGCTCCAGCTGCGCCAGCGGCACCACGGCGTTGACCAACCCCATCTCCAGTGCCTGCTGCGCGTCATACATGCGGCACAGAAACCAGATTTCGCGCGCTTTTTTCTGACCGACGATACGCGCCATATAAGCCGCGCCCCAGCCGCCATCGAAGGATCCCACTTTCGGCCCGGTCTGACCAAAGCGCGCGTTATCCGCCGCAAGGGTTAAATCACACAGCATATGCAGCACGTGGCCGCCGCCGACCGCGTAGCCCGCTACCATCGCCACCACCGGCTTGGGACAGCTGCGGATCTGACGCTGAAAATCAAGCACGTTCAAATGGTGGACGCCGCGCTCATCCTGATAGCCGCCGTAGTCGCCACGCACCTTCTGATCGCCGCCGGAGCAGAAAGCCTGCTCCCCCGCGCCGGTGAGGATGATTGCGCCGATGCCCTCGTCGTAACGCGCATCCTGCAACGCCAGCATCATCTCCTGCACGGTCAGCGGCCGAAACGCATTGCGCACCTGCGGCCGGTTGATGGTGATTTTGGCGATGCCGTCCGGCGATTTGTGATAGCGAATATCACTAAAATCGCCGCTGCAGTCGCGCCATTCAACAGGCGCAGCGAGCTGTGGATCATCAGAATAAAGCATTGCATCCTCCATAAGAGCAGACCGGCTGGCGCAGCAGCTGCGCCAGAGAAAGACTAAATTCGACGGGGCTGGCGCGATGGGCGTTATGCCCGGCGGCGGCGATGGTATGCAGCGGTAACCGCGCCTGCTGCGCCAGCTGTAAAAACTTGCTGTCCCACTCGCCGCAGAGATAGCCGAAGGGCACCTGTAGCGCGCGCAGTTCAGGCAGCAGATCAGGCTGACGGCTGAGCGCCGTGGCGTGCAGCATCGCCGCCAGCGACGGTCCGTGCCCCACGCTGCGCTGCGCTACCAGCTCGCTGCGCTGTTTGCCGCACAGCTCGGCGAACAGCGGCTGGCGATACCAGGCCTCCAGCGCGGCGGCGAGCGGCAGATCGCGGAAACGGGCGATCCAGCGCCGTTCATGCGCCAGCCGCGCCTGACGCTCACGCGCGTCGCGCAGCCCCGGATGCCCCGCCTCCACCGCCAGCCCGCACAGGCCGGGCAACGCCGCCCGACAGGCGTAATACATCGCCACGCGGCCGCCCAGCGAGTAGCCGATAAGCCAGTATTTACGAACTTGATGATGACGCAGCGTGGCGCTCAGCTGCTCACACAGCGCATCGAAGCCGCTGACGCGCTGGCTGCGCGAACCGCCGTGGCCCGGCAGATCGATGCTCAGCATCGGCCAGTCGGGAAAAGCCTGCTGCGCCGGCAGCCAGTCATCGGCCGATCCCAGAAAGCCGTGTAGCCAGACCAGCGTCGGCTTGCAGCTGCGGCGGTGGCCCTGCCAGCGGGCATGGAGGATCATAATTGCGCGCCCATGGCGGCCAGCCTGGCGAATGCCTGCGCGCCGCCGTCCGGCGGTACGCAGAACTCCGCCAGCGTCGCCCCCGGGTGCATGAAGCCCTGCAGCACCGCCTCGCGCAGCGTTTCCCAGCATTCGGCCTGCCGGTAAGCCAGGCCGAACATCTGCGCCGCCGGCGCGAAGCTGACCCCCTGCGGCAGGATGAAAAAGGCTTCCCGCCGCTCGGGCGGCGTGGGCAGCAGCGAGAAAATGCGCCCGCCGTCGTTATTCACCACCACCAGCACCAGCGGGAGATCGATCTGGCGCAGCAGCGCCAGACTGTTGAGATCGTAGAGCGTGGAGATATCGCCCAGCAGCGCCAGCGTCGGGCGTCGGGCGCCGCGCTGTAGACCGGCAACGGTGGCGATCAGGCCATCGATGCCGCTGGCGCCGCGATTGGCATACACCGGATAACCCGCTGGCAGCTGCGCCAGCGCATCCGCCAGCCGCACCAGCAGGCTGTTGCCGAGGAACAGTTGGCCCTGCGCCGGCAGCAGCTCCGCCAGCCGGAACGCCAGCTGCGCCTCTGCTTCCTCCTTCAGCGCCGTCTCCGCCTGTTGCCGCATCGCATCCGCAAGCGCGCTCAGCTCCGGCGCCCAGCCTTCCGCTTCACACGCCGGGTGCGCCTGCAGCCAGGCACCGATCTCGCTGACTATGCGCCGCCCCGGCTGGCTGGCGGGATCGCGGCGGCCCGGCAGCGGGTCGATCAGCCACCACTGCGGCGGACGCGCCTGCTGCTGCCACTGCAGCAGACGCTTGCTCACCAGGCTGGCACCGAACTGCACGACCAGCTCCGCCTGCGCCAGCCGCCGCTGCGCGCGCGGGCTGCTGAGCCAGAGATCGACGCCGGGCAGCGGCTGCCCGCTCTGCGACTGAATATCCGCCAGCAGCGGCCAGCCGAGCGCCCTGGCCCAACGCGCCAGCGCCGCGCCCTCGTCCGCCTGCATTTTCCCCGCGATAACAACGCCGCGCTTTTCACGCCAGCGTGGCCATTCCGGCTGCGGCGCCGGTTCGCCCTGCGGGTAGTGGCTGACCCAGGGCGTCTCCTGCCGCTGCCATTCCGCCAGCGGCGCCAGCCAGTCGAGCCAGGCATCGTCCTGCGGGCCGTAGAGCGGCTCGGCGAACGGACAGTTAATATGCAGCGCGCCAGCCGGGGTCGCGGCGATCGCCTCATCCAGCGTCGCCGCCAGCCAGCGCGCGTTGATATCAGGCGTCGGGCGCGGCAGATCGCAGCGGCGGGCGAAGTGGGAAAAGAGGCCGGGCTGAAGGATCGCCTGGTTTGCGCCGCAGTCAATCAGCTCCGGCGGCCGGTCGGCGCTCAGGACGATCAGGCGTTCGCCGCTCTGGCGCGCCTCAATCACCGCCGGCAGCAGGTTGGCGACGGCGGTGCCGGAGGTGACGATCAGCGCCACCGGCGCCTGTAGCGCTTTCGCCATACCGAGGGCGAAAAAGCCCAGCCCGCGTTCGTCGAAATGGGTGTGGCAGGCCAGCGCGGGTTGGTTTGCCGCCGCCAGCGTCAGCGGCGCGGATCGCGAGCCGGGCGCGATGCAGATATGGCGCACCTGATGGCGCGTCAGCACCGCGATGATGACCTGCGCCCAACGGCGGTTAAAGCTACTGACGGACATGCTTCCTCCCGAAAACCTTGACGGTAGATGATGCCGCAGACGCGCTACGCGCCGGGCAGCAGCGCCGCCAGCGCGGCGATTTTGTTTTCCGTTTCCTGCCACTCCTGCAGCGGATCGGAACCGGCGACGATGCCGGCGCCACCATACAGCCGCACCCGCTCGCCCTGTAGCAGCGCGCAGCGCAGCGTGACGCAGAACTCGCTTTTCTGAGGTGAAATAAAGCCCACTGAACCAGCGTACCAGTCGCGATCCAGCTGTTCGTGCCGCTGCAGGAAAGCGCGTGCCGCCGCGCGCGGCAGGCCGGCCACCGCCGCTGTCGGCTGCAGCCGCTGCAGGCAGAGCGCGTCGCTGCGGCTACGCAGTTCGCCGTGAATGCGCCGCCGCAGATGCTGAACATTGCGCAGGCGCACCAGCTCTACCGGCATGACCTCCAGCCCGCTGACCATGCCGTGCAGCCGCTGGCAGATATCCTCCATCACCAGGCCGTTTTCGCGCCGGTTTTTCCCGTCACGCAGCAGCCACTGCCCCTGCCGCCGGGCTACCTCCGGCTGACTGTCGCGCGCGGCCGTGCCCGCCAGCGCTTCGGTCAGCAGTTCATTCTGTTGCCGCAGCCAGAGGCGCTCCGGGCTGGCGCAGACCAGCGCCTCGTCGTTGTCGAAACGCAGCATAATTTGATAGCAGTGTGGATTGGCGCGGCGGCTCGCCGCCAGCAGCGCCTCAGGCGGCAGCGGGCGGTCCCAGAAGAGATCGGCGGCGCGCGCCAGCACCACTTTTTCCAGCACGCCGGCGTCGATGGTCGCCAGCGCGGTATCGACCCGCTGACGCCACTCCGCCTGCTGCGGCTGCTGCAGACGCCGCAGCAGGTTTCCCGCCAGCGGCGGCAGCGGCCGGGCCGGCAGTAGCTGTTGCAGGAAATCAGCGGCGGCGCGTGCATCGTCGCGCAGGCTGCTGTCGCTGTAGAGAAACAGGGTCAGCCGATCGCCGCGGCGATCGCGGCGCCACATCAGGCGCGGCAGAAAGAAGAAGCTGTTGGCCGCTTCAAAGCGGTTTGCGCCCCAGATGCGCCAGTGAGTCGGCAAATGACGGCACGCCTGCTCCGCCTGATAGAGCGTCTGATAGCGGCGGATCGCGCCGCACAGCGCTACCTGTTCGTGGCCGGAACGTTGCTGCCACCAGAGCTGGGGCCGGTGCGGCTGGGCGCTAAGCCAGGCGAGCGAATCGCCGGCGGCGTCAAGGGGAACGGTAAGCGCGCGATAGCCCGCTTCGGCGCTGTCGATCTGCGACAGCTGCGTGAGCAAAAGGGTATAAGCAGCAGGAAGCGAATACACAGAACCTCCTTAAGCAAAAAGAGGTAGATAGTGTAAAAGCGTCGTCAGCGCGGAATGTTGATGCAGGACAGTTCGCTCGCGGTTTGCACCGGCGGGAAGATAACCGGAAAGCGAATGGGGATGCGTGCGGCAGAGGAAGAAACCGGCAGATGAAAGGCTATTGGGATGCGTATGAGAGAGACAGGTAAGCGGAAGGGAAAAGGCCATCGGGCCCGCCGAAAACAGGCCAGCCCCTCGCCTGGCGGCAGGGGCTGGCGGTGCGGGAAAAGCTTAGCGGCGCGCCAGCAGCAGGCCGAAAACCAGACCAGCGGCGGCACCGATGCCGATACCCTGCCACGGTTTTTCGTGAACGTAGTCGTCAGCGCGGTAAGCTACCTGTTTCGCACGATAGTAGTAGGAATCTGACGCTGCGCTGACGCGCGATTTCACATCATGCAGCGCCTGCTCCGCCTTCGCCTTCAGTTCAATATATTTCTGATCGGTAGGATCGCCGGAGGATTTCAACACCTCTTCCAGCGTTTCGGTGAGCAGCGTTAAATCATCGTCCAGACGCGTTTCATGCGGCTCAGCTGTCGCCTGAGCATCGTCAGCTAATAGCGGATCGCGGTTTTCTTTTGAGTCAGTTGATACAGCCATTTTCTTCCTCCGTGTAAAACACATGCATGTCCACTAACTATAGACAGTTTTTTCGCGCCTGCCTGCTCCTGTGCCCAGGAATGCGCTGATAGCACTTTGCGGAAATGCATTGGTTTATTTGATTAATCTGATAAATTTCCTGCGTACTGAATTTTTACCGCTCCCGTCTGTCGTAGCTGACTGTAGCCCTGGTCCCGCCGGGGAAAAAGGGTGCAAAGGCACGACAGTCACTACAAACTCGTTCAGCACAAGGAAATCGTTTCTGGCATGAATCGAAGAATGTTTATGAAAACGTCTATGGCATTCGCCGCCGTCAGCGGGATGTCCGGCTTATCCACGCTGTTTGCTCAATCTGCATGGGCGGAAGATGGCATTGCAGACGGCACCGCGACGCGCTTCGACTTTGAGGTGCTGAAGAAAAAGGCCGCCGAAATGGCGCAAAAGCCCTGGGGCGGCGCCCCCGGCCCGTTGCCGGATACGCTGGCAACCATGACGCCGCAGGCCTATAACGAAATTCAGTATGACGCTAACCACTCGCTGTGGAACGGCATCGACAATCGGCAGCTGGACGTGCAGTTTTTCCACGTCGGCATGGGCTTTAAGCGCCGTATTCGCATGTTTTCGGTTGATACCGACAGCCGTGAAGCGCGGGAAATCCACTTCCGCCCGGAACTGTTCAACTACCAAAACACCAACATCGACAGCAAGCAGCTGGAAGGCAAGACCGATCTCGGCTTCGCCGGCTTCCGCGCGTTTAAAAAACCGGAACTGGCGCGGCGCGATATCGTCTCGTTTCTTGGCGCCAGCTATTTCCGCGCCGTTGACGATACCTATCAGTACGGCCTGTCGGCGCGCGGTGTGGCGGTGAATACTTTCAGCAACGGCCAGGAAGAGTTCCCCGATTTCGTGGCATTCTGGTTTGAAACGCCGAAGGCGGACGACACCACCTTTACCGTTTACGCCCTGCTCGACGGCGCCAGCCTGACCGGCGCCTATAAGTTCGTGATCCACTGCGAGCCGAAGCGCGTGGTAATGGAGGTGGAAAACCACCTGTGCGCGCGCAAAGATATTCGTCAGCTCGGCATCACGCCGATGACCAGCATGTTCAGCTGCGGCAACAGCGAACGCCGCATGTGTAATACCTATCACCCGCAGATCCACGATTCCGATCGACTGGCGATGTGGTCCGGCAAAGGCGAGTGGATCGCCCGTCCGCTGAACAACCCGCGCAAGCTACAGTTCAACGCCTACGAGGATGAAAACCCGCGCGGTTTCGGCCTGCTGCAGTTGAATCACGATTTTGAAGATTATCAGGATGTGATCGGCTGGTATGACAAACGCCCCAGCCTGTGGGTGGAGCCGGTCGGCAAATGGGGTAAAGGCGCCATCAACCTGATGGAGATCCCAACCACCGGTGAAACGCTGGATAACGTGGTCTGCTTCTGGCAGCCGGCCCAGCCGATTAAGGCGGGCAGCGAGCTGGCATTCCAGTACAAGCTTTACTGGAGCGGCCTGCCGCCGGTACAGAGCGACCTGGCGCGCGTGGAGGCGACCCGTTCCGGTATCGGCGGTTTCCCGGAAGGCTGGGCGCCCGGCGAACATTTCCCGGATGTCTGGTGCCGCCGCTTCGCCGTGGACTTTGTCGGAGGCGACCTGAAAAACGCCGCCGCGAAGGGTATCGAGCCTGTGATTACCGTTTCGGCGGGCACCATCAAGCAGGTAGAGATCCTGTATGTCGAGCCGCTGAACGGCTATCGCATTCTGTTTGACTGGTACCCCACCAGCGAGGCTGCCGATCCGGTGGATATGCGTCTGTTCCTGCGCACCAAAGAGGAGACGCTGAGCGAGACCTGGCTCTATCAATATTTCCCGCCGCCGCCGGACCAGCGGAAGTACGTTGACGATCGTCAAATGACGGTCGGCTAACCTGAGCGGCGAGGGAAACCTCGCCGTTTCTGTTTCTGCCGCGCGCTTCGCCGGCTCTTCTGAGCGCAACGGCGCAATGGCTCTTATACTGAATGATCGGTATTCATTATATTGAAAAAAGTGAGGGAAAGATGAGTGAGAAAAAACAGTTTGTCACGCTGGTCGGCAGCCTGCGCCAGGGCTCTTTTAACGCGGCGGTAGCGCATACGCTGCCGGAACTGGCGCCGGAAGGGGTAACCATCAGCCACTTAGGCTCGCCGGGCGATTTTCCTCACTATAATGCCGATCTGCAGGAGGCGGGTTTTCCGGCACCGGTGCTGGCGATGGCCGAGGCGATAGCCCGGGCCGACGGGGTGATTATCGTCACGCCAGAATATAACTACTCGGTGCCCGGCGTGCTGAAAAACGCCCTCGACTGGCTATCGCGCGTCTCGCCCAATCCTTTCGCCGCGAAACCGGTGCTGATCCAGAGCGCTTCGCCGGGCAATATCGGCGGCGCGCGCGCCCAGTATCATCTGCGTCAAATCCTGGTCTTTTTTGATGCGCGCGTGATGAATAAGCCAGAAGCGATGATCGGCCAGGTTACCGATAAGGTAAAAGATGGCGTGCTGGTGGATGACGCGACCCGCACCTTCCTCAGCAAGCAGCTGCAGGCGTTCGCGGATTTCAGCCGCTAAGACGCGCGGAGCGTTACGGCTCCGCGTCCGGCGTGCCGGGGCTGACCATCGTAATATGGGGAATATTATCCTCCAGGTAGATGTCGCCCACCGGGGTAAAGCCCATACGCATATAAAAAGCCTGCAGGTGCGCCTGCGCGGACAGCGCCAGCTGACGACCGGGCCAGTGCTGCTGGCAGCTAAGCAGCACCTGCTCCATTAAGCGATAGCCCAGGCGCAGCCCGCGCGCTTCGCTGGCGACGATCACGCGGCCGATGGTAACCGGAGCGCGTTCATCCGCCGGCGTCAGCAGCCGCGCGCAGGCCAGCAACCTCCCCTCTCCGATGGCGAAGATATGGCGGTTGTCGCGCGTCAAATCTTCTCCGTCGATATCTTCGTAAGGGCACTGCTGTTCAACAATAAAGACCCTGTTGCGCAGCGCCAGGATCGCATACAGCTGATGAATGTTTACTTCGCTGTGGTGCAGATCGTACCAGGTTAAATCCATTCTCTTCACTCCTGAAAAGGTTTCCCGGGCATCCGGTCGGTAGCGGTTTTATACCATTGCGGAGGGCAATAAAAACAGCGCCGGCGCGCCCGTTTTGCCTCTTCGCCAGCAGAAATGGTCGGGCCGCGGCCAAAAAAAAGCCCTGTATCGCTACAGGGCTTATTACTTATCACGCAGATTACATCAGCGGCTGCGCCAGCTGCACCAGACTGATCAGCGGCTGCGGATAGACACCCAGCAGCAGCACCAGAATGGCGGAGATCAGCACTACCACGCCGCCGGCGGTAAACGCCCAGTTAGCCGGCGTATCACGGGTATGCAGCTCCGGCGGGCTGAGGTAGAGGCTGACAGTGACGCGCAGGTAGTAGTAGAGGCCGATGGCGCTGCCTAATACCACCGCGCCGGTCAGCCACCACAGCGAGGCGTTAACGCCCAGCGCGATCACGTAGAACTTGCCGATAAAGCCCAGCGTCATCGGAATACCCGCCAGCGACAGCATCATCACCGTCATCACCGCTGACAGCACCGGACGATGCCAGAACAGGCCGCGATAGGAGTAGAGCGAATCGGCGTCCGGCCCGCGATAAGGGCTGGACATCAGGCTCACCACGCCAAAGGCGCCAATGCTGCTGAACAGGTAACCCGCCAGGTAGACGCCGGCGGTTTCCAGCGACATCTGATGCGACTGCACCGCAATCAGCGCCACCATCAGATAGCCGAGGTGGGAGATAGAGGAGTAGCCCAGCAGACGCTTGATGTTGCTCTGGCTGATCGCCAGCAGGTTACCAAACAGGATGGAGACCACGGCGATAATCGCCAGCACGTTACGCACCGCTTCGCTGTCGGTGGCCGGCGCGTACATAAACAGACGCATCAGCGCGCCGAAAATGGCGATTTTGCTTGCGGTCGCCAGGAAGGTGGATACCGGAGCAGGCGCGCCCTGATACACATCCGGCGTCCAGAGGTGGAACGGCACCAGCGACAGCTTGAAGCCCAGGCCGATGATCATCATTCCCAGCCCTACCAGCAGCAGCGGCTGATGCAGCATGCTATCGGTCAGGCTTTTGCCCAGCTCAACAAAGCTCAGGCTGCCGGAATCGGCATAGACCAGCGCGATGCCGAACAGCAGGAATGAAGAGGCGGCCGCCGACAGAATGGTGTATTTCAGCGCCGCTTCCAGCGAGCGCTTCTGACGGAAGGCGTAGCCGATCAGACCAAACAGCGGCAGCGACAGCAGTTCGACGCCGATGAACAGCGAGGCCATATGGTTGGCGCTCGCCAGCACCACGCCGCCCAGCGCGGCGATCAGTACCAGCAGGTAGAACTCGTCGCGGTTATCGCTAAAGCCCTGCAGCCAGGGGTAGGCGAAGGTACAGGTCGCCAGGCTCGCCAGCATCACCAGACCGGTATAGAACATCGAGAAGCCGTCGACGCGCAGCAGCGGTGTGACATCCATCGGCCCTGCCTGGCCGACAAACCAGAGTGACAACAGCGCGAGGTTGAGGCCAATCACGGTCAGCGTCGCATTGACAAAATGGTTGCGTCGCCACGCAATGGACAGCATCACAACCACCACCGTCAATCCGACGATCAACAGCGGCAGCAGCGCGATCAATTGTTGAGGAGTTATTGTCATGGCGAATTACGGCCTTGTAGTTGAAATTGAAGCGGTATACCACTGCTGAATATTGCTCATGGCAGCGTGTGAGGTGTCCAGGATCGGCTGCGGGTAGATCCCCAGCAGCACCAGCAGAACCACCAGCACCATAATCATAATGAACTCACGCGGGGACATGCCGCGCAGCGGCGTCTCCGACTTCGGCGCGCCGTAATAAGCGCGCTGCATCATGATCAGCGAGTAAACAGAGGCGAACACCAGACCAAACGTGGCGATTACGATAATGGTCGGCACCACCTGGAAGCTGCCGGTCAGGATCATAAATTCGCCGGCGAAGTTACCGGTGCCCGGCATCCCGAGGTTCGCCACCGCAAAGAACAGCGACAGGCCAGGGATCCACTTGATGCGTGACCAGAGGCCGCCCATCTCGCGCATATCGCGAGTATGCAGACGTTCATAGAGCTGGCCGCAGAGAATAAACAGCGCCGCCGCAGAGAGGCCGTGCGCAATCATCTGCACCACAGCGCCCTGGAACGCCAGCTGGCTGCCGGTGTAGATGGCGATCAGCACGAAGCCCATATGGGAGATAGAGGTGTAGGCGATCAGACGCTTGATATCGGTCTGCGAGAAGGCCATCCAGGCGCCGTAGAAGATACCGATAATGCCCAGCCACATCGCAATAGGCGCAAACTCTGCCGAGGCGTTCGGGAACAGCGGCAGGCTGAAGCGCAGCAGACCGTAGGCGGCGGTTTTCAGCAGAATACCGGCCAGGTCGACGGAGCCTGCAGTCGGCGCCTGACTGTGCGCGTCCGGCAGCCAGCCATGCAGCGGCACCACCGGCATTTTTACCGCGAAGGCGATAAAGAAGCCCAGCATCAGCAGATATTCCACGGTGTGGGACATCGGGGTCTGCAGCAGCGTTACATAGTTGAAGGTCCAGACGCCGGTCGCGCGGTAATGCACAAACACCAGGCCCAGAATCGCAATCAACATCACCAGGCCGCTCGCCTGGGTATAGATGAAGAACTTGGTGGCAGCGGTAATACGGGTTTTCCCGTCAGATGCCTTATGTCCCCAGAGCGCGATGAGGAAATACATCGGCACCAGCATCATCTCCCAGAAGAAGAAGAACAGGAACATATCGATAGAGAGGAACACACCGATTACGCCGCCCAGGATCCACATCAGATTGAGGTGGAAGAAGCCCTGATACTTTTCGATCTCATTCCAGGAGCAGAGTACCGCCATCAGCCCCAGCAGGCCGGTCAGCACCACCATCAGTAGCGACAGGCCGTCCAGCGCCAGGTGGAACGCGATGCCGAAGCGCGGGATCCAGGGAACGGAAAACTCAGACTGCCACTGCGGAATGCCGGCAGCCTGGGTCAGTGAATAGCCTCCCTGCAACCAGAGCTGCAGTGAAAGCGCCAGCGTCAAGCCCATTGTAATCAGGGCGATCCAGCGTGGCGTCCTCGCGCCTAAGCGCTCGGCGAGCCAGCAGAGGAAGCCACCGACAAACGGGATAACAATTAGCCAAGGTAATAACATGGCGGTTACGGTCCCTTTTCTAGTCCTGCATGAGCCGCCGGCAACCTTTGCCAAACGCGCTCAACCTCAGGTTTTTTCACAAGCTTATCGGGTGGGATGCGGCGCACCGCATCCCGCTCACTAACCTTACATCACCAGCAGCAGCGCCAGCACCACCACGGCGCCCACGCCCATCGAAGCGACATACCAGCGCAGATAACCATTTTCGCTTACCACCAGGCCTTTGTTGGCCAGGCGAGAGGCCAGCGCCGGCGCATTCAGCAGCGCGTTCAGCGGATCGCGCTTCAGCAGCCAGGCAACGCCCAGGTAAGGCTTAACGAAAATTTTGTCATACAGCCAGTCGAAGCCCCATGCGGCGAACCACCAGGTGCCAAAGAAGCGGCCCGGCGCGCTGTTCGCCACGCTGGAAACCAGCGTGCGCTTACCAAGCCACAGCCAGGCGGCGATCAGGATGCCGACGATAGCGACAACGCCCGACGCGATCTCCAGCGCCGTTTTGCCCGCTTCGCCATGGTCGCCTTCCGGCAGCACACCCGCCAGCGGCGGCGTGATCAACGCGCCGATGAAGGTGGACAGTACCAGCAGCACGATCAGCGGCAGATGATGGGTAATGCCCTTGCCCGCATGCGCATGAATTTTCTCTTCGCCGTGGAAGACGATAAAGATCATGCGGAAGGTGTAAATCGAGGTCAGGAAAGCGCCGACCAGACCGGCAACCATCAGGTTGACATGGCCGTTCGCCAGCGCGCCGAACAGGATCTCATCCTTACTGTAGAAGCCCGCCGTCACCAGCGGCAGCGCGGCCAGCGCCGCCCCGCCCACCAGGAAGCAGACATAGACCAGCGGGATGCTTTTACGCAGGCCGCCCATTTTGAAAATGTTCTGCTCGTGATGACAGGCGAGGATCACCGAACCTGAGGAGAGGAACAGCAGCGCCTTGAAGAACGCGTGGGTCATCAGGTGGAAAATCGCCGCATCCCACGCCTGTACGCCCAGCGCGAGGAACATGTAGCCGATTTGGCTCATGGTCGAATAAGCCAGCACGCGTTTGATGTCGGTCTGCACCAGCGCGGCGAAGCCCGCCAGCACCAGCGTCACCGCCCCAACAATACCCACCAGGTGCAGCACCTCCGGCGTCATCAGGAACAGGCCATGGGTGCGGGCGATCAGGTAGACGCCTGCGGTCACCATGGTAGCGGCGTGGATCAACGCGGAAACCGGCGTTGGACCCGCCATCGCATCGGCCAGCCAGGTCTGCAACGGCAGCTGAGCGGATTTACCGACCGCGCCGCCCAGCAGCATCAGCGTCGCCCACTGCAGCATCGTGCTATCCGCCGCGAAGTGCGCCGGCGCCAGTTCGACCATTTCACGGAAGTTCAGCGTGCCCAGCTCGTTGTAGAGAATGAACAGCGCGAACGCCAGGAAAACGTCGCCGACGCGGGTGATGATAAAGGCTTTCATCGCCGCCTTGCCGTTATCCGGATTGGTGTAATAGAAACCAATCAGCAGATAAGAGCAGAGCCCCACCCCTTCCCAGCCGAGATACATCAGCAGCAGGTTATCGGCCAGCACCAGAACCACCATGCTGGCGATAAACAGGTTGGTATAGGCGAAGAAGCGTGAGTAGCCCTCTTCCCCACGCATATACCAGGAGGCGAACATATGGATGAAGAAGCCAACGCCGGTCACCACTGACAGCATGGTGAAGGAGAGGCCGTCCAGCGTCAGCGTGACGCCGATATTGAAGTTGCCGACATGCATCCAGGTCCAGAGCGCCTGGGTAAACAGCTGTTTGCCGTTGGCGAAAAAGTCGAGGCCGACCCAGGCGGTGACCAGCGCCGCCAGACCGATCGATCCGACGCCAACGGTCGCCGACAGATTTTCCGACCAGCGGCCGCGCGAGAACGCCAGCAGCACAAAGCCGATCAGCGGCAGCAGTATGGTTAAGTACAGAAGATTCATCCGCGCATCTCGCTTACTGTGTCAATGTTCAGGGTTTGACGACGGCGGTAAAGCTGCAGCAACAGCGCAAGGCCGATACTGGCTTCCGCTGCGGCGAGGCTGATCGCCAGGATATACATTACCTGGCCATCCGCCTGCCCCCAGTAGCTTCCCGCCACCACTAACGCCAGGGCTGCGGCATTAATCATGATTTCCAGACCGATCAGCATAAACAGCAGATTGCGGCGCAGCACCAGCGAGGTCAGTCCGAGAACAAACAGCACCGCCGCCAGAATCAGTCCATGTTGCAGAGGGATCATGCGCGCTCCTCCTTACTTTTCGCCGTCGCCGCGTCGCTGACGCGGTTGCTTAATATTTCACCCTGACGATCTTCGCGACCGATATGGAACGCCACCACCAGGCCCGCCAGCAGCAGCATGGAAGCCAGCTCTACCGCGAGAACGTAAGGCCCGAACAGGCTGATGCCGACCGCTTTCGCATCGATCACCGTGCCATCGATACCCTGATCGTTGGCGGTCATAATGGCGTAGACCATCACCACCAGCAGCAGCAGGGAGACCAGACCCGGCCCGATCCACAGCGAAGGCTGCAGCCACTGACGCTCCTGGTTCTCCACCGACTTGCCGAGGTTGAGCATCATCACCACGAAGACGAACAGCACCATGATGGCGCCCGCGTAGACGATGATCTCCAGCGCGCCGGCGAAATAGGCGCCGAGCGAAAAGAAGACGCCGGCGATAGCCAACAGCGAGATGATCAGGTACAGCAGCGCATGCACCGGGTTGGTGTGGGTGATCACGCGTAGCGTGGTTAACACCGCCACCAGACCACAAAGATAAAACGCAAATTCCATGCCGGGCTCCTTAAGGTAACAAGCCTTTGACGTCGATGGGTTTGGCTTCGTTTTCCGCTTCGCCCTTGTCTTTCCCTTCGATCGCCATGCCTGCCATACGGTAGAAGTTGTATTCCGGGTATTTGCCCGGCCCTGAAATCAGCAGGTCTTCTTTCTCGTACACCAGATCCTGACGTTTGAATTCGCCCAGCTCGAAATCCGGCGTCAGCTGAATCGCGGTCGTCGGGCAGGCTTCTTCACACATACCGCAGAAAATGCAGCGCGAAAAGTTGATGCGGAAAAACTCCGGATACCAGCGGCCATCTTTGGTTTCCGCCTTTTGCAGCGAAATACAGCTGACCGGACAGGCGACGGCGCACAGGTTACACGCCACGCAACGCTCTTCTCCGTCCGGGTCGCGCGTCAGGACGATGCGTCCGCGGTAACGGGGCGGCAGGTAGACCGGCTCTTCCGGATACATTTGGGTTTCGCGCTTGGCGAAGGCGTGCATGCCCACCATCCAGATACTGCGTACCTGGGTGCCGAAACCGACAATAATGTCTTTTAATGTCATGGTTACAACCCCTTTACTGCGCGTTGTACAGAATCACTGCGGCGGTAGCCAGCAGGTTCAACAGCGTCAACGGCAGACATACTTTCCAGCCGAAGGACATGACCTGGTCATAGCGCGGACGCGGCAACGCGGCACGAATCAGAATAAACATCATCATGAAGAAGGCCGTTTTAATCGCGAACCAGATAAAGGGCGGCAGCCACGGGCCGTGCCAGCCGCCGAAGAACAGCGTTACAATCAGCGCGGAAACCGTGGTAATCGCCACATACTCGCCCACGAAGAACAGGCCGAACTTCATGCCGGAATATTCGATGTGGTAGCCGTCCGCCAGCTCCTGCTCCGCTTCCGGTTGGTCGAACGGGTGACGGTGACACACCGCCACGCCGGCGATACAGAAGGTAATGAAGCCGAAGAACTGCGGGATAATGTTCCACAGATGGGTCTGGTCGTTGACGATATCGTTCATATTGAACGATCCCGCCTGCGCCACCACGCCCATCAGCGACAGCCCGAGAAACACTTCGTAGCTCAGCGTCTGGGCGGAGGCACGCATCGCGCCCAGCAGCGAGTATTTGTTGTTGCTCGACCAGCCGGCGAACAGCACCGCATAGACCGCCAGGCCTGCCATCATCAGGAAGAAGAGCAGCCCGATGTTCAGGTCAGTCACCATCCAGGTCGGCGTGACCGGCACAATGGCGAACGCCAGCAGCAGCGAAACAAAGGCGATAACCGGCGCCAGGGTAAAGATAAAGCGATCGGTAAATGGCGGAACCCAGTCCTCTTTAAAGAACATTTTGATCATGTCCGCCACCAGCTGCAGCGAGCCGCCCCAGCCGACACGGTTAGGCCCGTAACGGTTCTGGAACAGACCGAGCAGACGGCGCTCGCCGAAGCTCATAAAGGCGCCGCAGGCGACCACCACCAGCAGGATAACGATCGCTTTCAGTACGCCCAGCAAAATATCGATAACGTCCGGTGTCAACCAGCTCATTGTGCCGCCTCCCGCAGAGTCTCAATATCGGCGCCCGACAGGAACGGCGGAACGCCCGGCATGCCGAGCGGTAAGCCCACCTGCCCCGGCTGCAGCGCGTCCGAGAAACGGACGGGCAGACGCAGCGTTTCGCCCGCGCAGTTCAGCTCCAGCGCCGCGCCGGCGTTAACGCCGAGCGTGGCGGCGTCGGCCGGGTTGATCACCACTGCCGGCTGCGGCATACGTTGCTGCATCACCGGCGCGCGTTGCGCCATCTCTTCGCTGCCGAACAGATTGTAGTAAGGCGCGACGCGCCAGCCGCCGTTACGGGCGAAAGCGGTCGGCACGCGATCGAACCAGGCAAGCTGGCCCGCGGAAGCTTCAAACAGACGCACGCCAGGATCGCCGTTGCGCAGTTTGCCGCCCACTTCATCCTGGAACTTGTTCCACGCCTGCGGGGAGTTCCAGCCTGGCGCCCAGGCGAAAGGAATATCCGAGCGCGGCGCGCTGGGCTGGTTGTTGCCTTCCATCGAGAAGGAGAACATGGTGTCCACATCCTGCGGCTGACGCGGCTCATGCACGCTGATATTGGCGCGCGCGGCGGTGCGTCCGCTGGAGCGATGCGGCGAACGCGCCAGCTTCTGACCGCGAATGCGGAAAGAGGCGTCCGGCGCGGCCTGTTTAATCTCTTTCAGCTGCGGCAATGCCTGCGCCACGGCGTCGATAACGTGGTCCAGCTGCGTCCAGTCGACGTGGCGGCTCTGGATGGCGCTATGCAGCGAGTGCAGCCAGCGCCAGCTTTCCAGCATGACCACCTGGTTGTCGTAATAGGCGGGATCGTAGACCTGGAAGAAGCGCTGCGCGCGGCCTTCCTGGTTGATCAGCGTGCCGTCGCTTTCGGCGAAGCTGGCGCCGGAAAGGATCAGGCCCGCTTTTTCCATCGTCGCGGTGCGCTGATGATCCAGCACGATTACGTTGTCGACGTGGCGCAGGGCCGCGTCCACCTTCGCTTTCGGCGCGTGACGGTAAAGATCGTTTTCCATGATCACCACGGCGTCGGCGCTACCGCTCTCCAGCTCGCCCAGCGCGTCATCGAGCGTCATGCCGCCGATCATGCCGAGGCCGACGCTGTTAGCGGCGGAGGCGATCAGCGTAATGCCGACGTCGGCGCCGCGGCCTTTCAGCGCGCGCGCCACGTTGGCCGCTGCTTCAATCATCGCTTCGCTGCCGGCGTGGGTGCCGGAGACGATTAACGGTTTTTTCGCGCCCGCCAGCGCCTGTACAATCACATCGACTTTGCTGTTAAGGCTGCTGTCGAAATCGCTGACCGCCGGCGCGCTGTCATCAAGCGCATGGGCGATAGCGAAGCCGAGACGCGCCTGATCTTCCACCGGCGCGCGATAACTCCAGGCAGCGATATCATCGAGACGGGTTTCATCAACGTTGGTGACGAACAGCGGGTGTTTCGCATGCTGGCCGATATTCAGGATCGCGGCGATCTGCCAGTCGGCGACTTTCTGCGCCGCCGCCATTTCGCGCGCCTTGCCTTTAACGGCCTGACGCACCGCCAGCGCCACGCGCGCGCCGGTTTGGGTCAAATCTTCACCCAGCACCAGCACCGCATCGTAGCTTTCGATTTCACGCAGCGCCGGAGTATGAATGCCGCCTTCGCGCAACACTTTCAGCATCAGATCCAGACGCGCCTGCTCCCCTGCCGGCATGCCGGTAGAGAAGTTAGCCGCGCCGACCAGTTCGCGCAGGGCGAAGTTGCTTTCCACGCTGGCGCGCGGCGAGCCGATGCCGATCACTTTTTTCGCCTGACGCAGCACGTCCGCCGCGCCCTGCATCGCCTGTTCAGCGTTAAGCGCTACCCAGTTATCGCCACGACGCTGCATCGGTTGACGCGGGCGATCTTTACGGTTCACGTAGCCATAGCCGAAGCGACCGCGGTCGCACAGGAAATAGTGGTTGACGCTGCCGTTGTAGCGGTTTTCGATACGGCGCAGTTCGCCATAGCGCTCGCCCGGGCTGATGTTGCAGCCGACGCTGCACTGCTGGCAGATGCTCGGCGCGAACTGCATGTCCCATTTACGGTTGTAGCGTTCGGAATGGGTTTTGTCGGTAAAGACGCCGGTCGGGCAAATTTCCACCAGGTTGCCGGAGAATTCGCTCTCCAGCGTGCCCTCTTCCGGGCGGCCGAAGTAGACGTTGTCATGTGCGCCGTAGACGCCCAGATCTTTGCCGTCGGCGTAATCTTTGTAGTAACGCACGCAGCGGTAGCAGGCGATACAGCGGTTCATCTCGTGAGAGATAAACGGACCGAGATCCTGATTGCGGTGGGTACGCTTGGTGAAGCGGTAGCGGCGGAAGCTGTGGCCCGTCATCACCGTCATATCCTGCAGGTGGCAGTTGCCGCCCTCTTCGCAGACCGGGCAGTCGTGCGGGTGGTTGGTCATCAGCCACTCGACCACGCTTTCACGGAACTCTTTCGCTTCACCATCGTCAATAGAAATAAAGGTGCCGTCGGCGGCTGGCGTCATGCAGGACATGACGAGGCGACCGCGGGTATCCTCAGCGTTTTGGTATTGCTTTACCGCGCACTGGCGGCAGGCGCCAACGCTTCCCAGCGCCGGATGCCAGCAAAAATAAGGAATATCCAGGCCAAGGGAGAGACACGCCTGCAGCAGGTTGTCCGCCCCATCCACCTCATATTCTTTACCGTCTACATGAATTGTAGCCATAGTGAACATGCTTCCGTAAGGCTCGGATGTCCGAGCGTTAAACACAATTCTTTTTTACCCTTCGCCGTTCAGGCCGCAGCGGTGTTGGCTGCCTTCCCTCACCGCGCTCACTTACTGAGGTCAGCGCGCGGGATGCATTCATCGCTGCGCCAGGGTAAAGCGGCGCTAACCGTATTCCGTTGCTGCTCTGTTTTACCAGCGCGCTTTCAGCAGGTTAGGCTGGATGCCGTTAATATGACGGGCATTGCCGAAAACCTGCGGCGCGATGCCGGCTTCAAACTCTTCACGGAAATACTTAATGGCGCTCTGTAAAGGCTCGACCGCGCCAGGCGCATGGGCGCAGAACGTTTTGCCAGGACCGAGCTGGCGGCAAAGCTGCAGCAGCGTCTCGATATCGCCCGGCTGCCCTTTGCCCTGCTCCAGCGCGCGCAGAATTTTCACGCTCCACGGCAGACCGTCGCGGCACGGCGTACACCAGCCGCACGATTCGCGTGCAAAGAACTCTTCCAGGTTGCGCACCAGTGACACCATATTGATCTCATGATCCACCGCCATCGCCAGCGCGGTGCCGAGACGGCTGCCCGCTTTGCCGATGCTGGCAAACTCCATCGGTAGGTCAAGATGCTGGTCGGTAAGGAAATCGGTACCGGCGCCGCCTGGCTGCCAGGCTTTGAATTTCAGCCCATCGCGCATGCCGCCCGCGTAATCTTCCAGAATCTCACGCGCTGTAATGCCGAACGGCAGCTCCCAGACGCCCGGGTTTTTCACGCGTCCGGAGAAGCCCATCATTTTGGTGCCCGCGTCATCGCTCTTCGACAGCCCCTTGTACCACTCCACGCCGTTGGCGAGGATGGCGGGCACGTTAGAGAGCGTTTCGACGTTGTTAACGCAGGTCGGCTTGCCCCAGACGCCGGCGGAGGCGGGGAACGGCGGCTTGGAGCGCGGGTTAGCGCGGCGCCCTTCCAGCGAGTTGATCAGCGCGGTCTCTTCGCCGCAGATATAACGCCCGGCGCCGGTATGCACGATCAGCTCGAAGTCGAAGCCGGTGCCGAGAATATTTTTCCCGAGGAAACCGGCTTCGGTCGCTTCGGCGATGGCGCGGCGCAGATGCACCGCCGCCTCGATATATTCACCGCGCAGGAAGATATAGCCGCGATACGCTTTCAGCGCGAAGGCGCTGATCAGCATCCCCTCCACCAGCTGATGCGGCATCTGCTCCATCAACAGGCGATCTTTATAGGTACCCGGCTCCATCTCATCGGCGTTGCAGAGCAGATAACGAATGTTCATCGATTCGTCTTTCGGCATCAGGCTCCACTTCAGACCGGTGGAGAAGCCTGCGCCGCCGCGCCCTTTCAGGCCGGAATCTTTCACCAGCCCGACGATTTCGTCCGGCGCCAGGCCTTTCAGCGCTTTTTCCGCGCCGGCATAGCCGTTTTTACTGCGGTATTCGTCAATCCAGACCGGCTGCTTGTCGTCGCGCATACGCCAGGTCAGCGGATGCGTCTCCGCAGTACGAATGATCTCTTTCACTGTCATTGATACTGCTCCAGTAACGATGAAATGTTTTCCGGCGTCAGGTGAACGTGCGTGTCCTCATCCACCATCATCGTCGGGCCCTTATCACAGTTACCCAGGCAGCAGGTCGGCAGCAGCGTGAAGCGGCCGTCAGCGGTGGTTTGGCCCGGCTTGATATTCAGCTTCTGCTCCAGCGCGGCCTGAATGCCCTGATAGCCAGTAATATGACAGACCACGCTATCGCAATAGCGGATCACATGGCGTCCTACCGGCTGGCGGAAAATCTGGCTGTAGAATGTCGCGACGCCTTCCACATCGCTGGCGGGAATGCCCAGCACCTCAGCGATGGCATTGATGGCACCATCCGGCACCCAGCCGCGCTGCTTCTGCACGATCTTCAGCGCTTCGATTGAGGCTGCGCGTGCATCTTCATAATGGTGTTTTTCATGCTCAATCGCGTCGCGTTCTGCCGCACTCAGCTCAAAGACCCCGGTCGGGTCGATCGTTTCGATGGCAATTTTTTGATCGTGCATAATTAGCGGTCCACGTCTGACATAACAAAATCGATACTACCCAGGTAAACGATCAGGTCGGATACCAGGCTGCCGCGGATCACCGATGGGATCTGCTGCAGGTGCGGGAAGCTTGGCGTACGAATACGCGTGCGATAGCTCACGGTGCTGCCGTCGCTGGTCAGGTAGTAACTGTTGATCCCTTTCGTCGCCTCAATCATCTGCAGCGATTCATTAGCGGGCATCACCGGCCCCCATGAGACCTGCAGGAAGTGTGTGATCAGCGTTTCAATGTGCTGCAGCGTACGCTCTTTCGGCGGCGGCGTGGTCAGCGGATGATCGGCTTTGAACGGGCCGGCTGGCATGTTGTTCAGGCACTGCTCAAGAATGCGCAGGCTCTGCCACATCTCTTCCATTTTCAGCATGACGCGGGTGTAAGCGTCGCTGACGCCGTTGCCCACCGGCACCTCAAAATCGAAGTTTTCATAGCCGGAGTAAGGACGCCATTTGCGCACGTCGAAATCGACGCCGGTGGCGCGCAGCGCCGCGCCGGTTGTGCCCCAGGCCAGCGCTTCGTCTTTACCGTAGGCGGCGACGCCTTTGGCGCGCCCTACCAGCACGCTGTTTTTCAGCGCGACGGTTTCATACTCTTTCAGGCGCTTCGGCATCCAGTCGAGGAACTGACGCAGCAGACGCTCCCAGCCGTTCGGCAGGTCATGCGCCACGCCGCCGATGCGGAACCAGGCCGGATGCATACGGAAGCCGGTAATCGCTTCCACCACGTCATAGATTTTCTGACGGTCGGTAAAGGCGAAGAACACCGGGGTCATCGCGCCGACGTCCTGAATAAAGGTGGAGATGTAGAGCAGATGGCTGTTGATACGGAACAGCTCGGAAAGCATCACGCGGATCACGTTAACGCGATCCGGCACCACGATGCCCGCCAGCTTCTCTACCGCCAGCACGTACGGCATTTCGTTGACGCAGCCGCCGAGGTACTCCACGCGATCGGTGTAAGGAATGTAGCTGTGCCAGGACTGGCGTTCGCCCATTTTTTCCGCGCCGCGGTGGTGATAGCCGATATCCGGTACGCAATCGACGATCTCTTCGCCATCCAGTTGCAGAATGATGCGGAAAGCACCGTGCGCCGACGGGTGGTTCGGGCCGAGGTTGAGGAACATAAAGTCCTCGTTTTCGGTGCCGCGTTTCATCCCCCACTCTTCCGGTTTGAAGAGCAGCGCTTCCATTTCCAGATCTTCTTTCTGTTTGGTCAGCTCATACGGGTCGAACTCGGTGGCGCGCGCCGGGTAATCTTTACGCAGCGGGTGGCCTTCCCAGGTCGGCGGCATCATGATGCGCGTCAGATGCGGGTGCCCGTCGAAAGTGACGCCGAACATCTCCCAGGTTTCACGCTCATACCAGTTGGCGTTCGGGAAAAGTTTGGTGAAGGTCGGCAGGTGCATGTCGTTTTCGGACAAAGCAACCTTGAGCATAATGTCGCGATTACGTTCAATGGAGAGCAGGTGATAGAACACGGAAAAGTCGGCGGCGGGCAGCCCGTTGCGGTGAGTGCGCAGGCGCTCATCCATGCCGTGCAGATCGTAGAGCATCACATAGGGTTTCGTCAGCTTACGCAGAAATTCCCCGATTTCCAGCAGCTGTTCGCGTTTTACCCATACTACCGGCATACCGGTGCGGGTTGGCTGAACAGTAAAGGCATCCGGCCCAAAACGGTTACGCAGCTCGCCGATCACCGGATCATCCAGATGATCCCGGGTTTGCCATGCAGGCTGAGCGAGATCTTGCGTGGTCAAATCTGTCATACGTTACTCACCATTCTGGCCTGAAAACAGGCGCGAAGTCGTTGGTGTCAGGATGAGGTGCGCGCGTTGGTTTGTAATGTTATTGCGCGGCGTGTCGGGCCTCATCCATAAACAGTTGTTTTAAATTTCGTCCGGGGTACGCAGGTTGGTCACCGCAATACGCTCGCCACGCTTCCTTTCGCGCTCGGCCTGCATATTGGCGCGGTACACGCCCTGATCGCCTACCACCCAAGAGAGCGGACGACGCTCTTTGCCGATCGATTCCTGCAGCAACAGCAGCGCCTGCATGTAGGCTTCCGGACGCGGCGGGCAGCCTGGGATGTAGACATCTACCGGCAGGAACTTATCCACGCCCTGCACCACGGAATAGATATCGTACATGCCGCCCGAGTTGGCGCAGGCGCCCATGGAGATCACCCATTTCGGCTCCAGCATCTGGTCATACAGACGCTGAATAACCGGGGCCATCTTTTTAAACGGCGTGCCGGCGACCACCATAAAATCCGCCTGACGCGGCGAGGCGCGCAGCACTTCTGAACCGAAGCGCGCGACGTCATGTACCGCGGTAAAAGAGGTGGTCATCTCCACATAACAACAGGAAAGGCCGAAGTTATACGGCCAGAGAGAGTTTTTGCGACCCCAGTTCACCATGTCATGCAGCGCATTTTCCAGCTTGCCCATGTAAACGCTGCGGTGGACGTGCTGCTCCAGAGGGTCGGGAACGATCTCCTGTTTCTGCAGGGGATAACGGTCGTTCTCACCACCGTTGGGGTCTATGCGGGTGAGCGTATAGTCCATCTTAATGCCTCGCTGTTACTGCTTTTGAGGGTTGGTGTTAGTGACCTTGCCGGTATCAACGTCCACGCGACGACGCGCAGGCGCCCAATCCAGCGCGCCAATACGCACCAGATAAACCAGACCAGCCAACAGCACCAAAATGAAAATTGCGGCTTCAACAAAGCCGACCCAGCCGCTTTCGCGGATTGAGGTCGACCATGCGTATAAAAAGAGGGCTTCAACGTCGAAGATGACGAAGAACATCGCCACGAGGTAGAACTTGGCAGAAAGGCGAAGATGCGTGCTACCAACCGGGTCGATACCGGATTCAAAAGGTGTGTTTTTATGACGCGCGCGTGCGCGGCCGCCTAACAGCCAGCCGCCGGCCAGCATGAAGAGGCACAGCCCGATAGCGACAACGATAAAAACAGCGAATGCCCAGTGATGAGCGATAACTTCTGTGGTTGTTGACATACTCTCTGCTTACTCATCAAAAGTGGCGTTTAGCGTCCTGCGAAGCCGATGGCGAAGAACACACCACATTAATTCAAGGGAAGGATGAAAAACCTTATAAAATATGCTGTCTTTAACCTATAAGCAGCAATTTAATGGGGTTTTTTACCCCTTTCTATAACCTTTTGTCAACTTTGACAAAAGTATCCACACGGTAATTTACACTTGCATCATTTTATTAACATATGATGCGCAGATTTTAGGCTAAATCGTGTCAGTTTGAGGATGTAAATTAAGTGTAGTGGGTATTTGCACCTCTGGATCGTGCATTTAACAAACATATTTTGACAGGAAACTGACAGATTTCCTGCCCCAAAACAGGGTTATTTTCTTGATCCAGGACACACTTTTACCCTTTTTGCTAAAATAACAGACAGTTCGTATGATTATTTTTTAAACAAAACGAATACAGTGCGGCGTTTTGACCGGACAACATCGCCATAGCGCAGCGGCTGCTGTTTTTCAGAGCAGCCCAACAGCCAGGAGGAGTAAAAAAGGCGTCTCCGCGCCGGAAAAGGTGCATAAAAAAAGCCTCCCGACGCGCATTGCGCCTGAGAGGCTTTTTTCTGACGCTTTGCGTCGCTAAACGTCATTTATAATGAGAAAAATTCTCATTTTTAATACTTATTCTTCATCATCCAGCAACATGGCGTCGCCCTGCCCGGCCAGCGCCAGGTTGTACGGGTCGTTGCTGGATTCCATCGCGTTGAAAATCGCCAGCGCCAGCTCGTTTTCGCTGTCCGGGTTGCGGCACAGCAGATACTGTGTATCCGGCAGTACCGGCAGGCCTTCAGCCGCGCCCATGACGCGCAGCTCAGGGCTCATCATCTCAACCGGACGCGCGGTGACGCCCAGGCCCGCTTTCACTGCGGCGCGCACTGCCGCCAGCGTGGAAGCGACGTAAGAGATGCGCCACGGAATGCCCGCCTCGTTGAGGTGATCGATGGCCATATCGCGGTACGGGCTCGGCTCATCCAGCAGCACCAGAGGAATTGCTTCGCCGCGCTGGAAGATGTAGTCAGCGGCGCAGTACCACAGCGTCGGGGATGTACGCAGCACCTGATGGGTAAAAGAGCCCGGGCTGGAGGTGGTGACCACCAGATCAACTTCGCCCTGGTTCAGCATCTCCATCATAAACGGGTTACGTTTGACGCGAACGTCGATCGCCAGCTTCGGATAGACAGAGGTCACGCGGTTCAGCAGGAACGGCAGAATGGTGTCTGACGTATCGTCGGACGCGCCGATAGTCAGCACGCCCTGCACATTGCTGTACATCAGCGAGGTACAGGCTTCGTCATTAAAACGTAAGATCTTACGGGCATAACCCAGCAGCTGGATGCCATGCTCGGTCAGCAGTTTGTTACGGCCGTGGCGGGCGAACAGCTCTTTGCCCACCAGCTGCTCCAGACGCTGCATCTGCTGGCTCACCGCCGACTGCGTTCTGCATACGGCGGCCGCAGCGGCGGCGAAAGTGTTGAGATCTGCGACTGCTACGAAGGTTCTCAGCAGATCGAGATCGAGATTGAGTATCGGACGATTTGCACTAGTCATATTTTTTTCTTCACTTATAAGTTTTTAAGAACAACTACCCTGGTGTTACTTCCGCCGATCAAATGTCAGACGGAGATAGAACTGGCAAAATGACGTTTCCCGTCGGGAAACGACAGCTTTACACTGCACAAAGAAAAGCTGCTGTTCATGCTACTGCTGAGGGAAATGCGCGCAAATCCGCCAGTGCCGTCAGTATCTTAAATAGACAATCATTTAGCGCGTACGCGCTGAAAACGGAACGCTAAACGCGTCCTGCTTTTGATGGAAACCGAGCCAACTACAGGCAAGCTCACTATGGGGCCGCTGGTTCATAACTTTAATATCGTGCGTCAGCAAAACGGCATAACGCAAAAACAGAATAATCAACCGGACTTAACTTTCGCCGTCGCCGCTGCGGTTTTTTAACGCAGTCTGGCGGGCTTGTTTTTGTCACAAAGTCCGTTGATGGATATCCTGCCACAACGACGCTTACTTTTTAAGCCCCAATCGCATTTTTCTTATCAATAAAGCACCATTTTAGCATTAATACGCTTTTTTCCCGGGATTGGTTTTCCTACCCCCCTGGCTGAAAAGCAGCCTGTTGCGCGACAGCATGGGTGACAGAGGAAAGCGGTCTGAAAAACTGGCGCGATGAATCATTCTCCCCTTTCCTGCTTATCGGCACTTTAAGTAGCAAAATTTAACTGTTTCGTTCCGTATCAATCTACTATTTTTATCTTACTTTACTTCTTTTTCTGATCTGGCTCTCATACCGTTGTGCAAGGTTTACAGCGAAACCGCAGGTAACAGTTATTCATGCTGTTTCTTGACGGTTAATTAGTTTTTTAAACCAGATAAGTTGCGCTGACCAATGTTGCATACCAGCCAGCCCGGCATTGATTGCCGGTTGCGCCAAAAGCCTGACCCGCCCTTCAAAAGTTGAGATCAGAGGAGTAAATTGAGCGGGTTTATTTCCACGGCAGGAATGCAGTTCTGTCAGTTAAGGCGCAAGCAATGAATACAATTATCGAAAAATCTTCGAAGCTGGATAACGTGTGTTATGACATCCGCGGTCCGGTGCTGAAAGAGGCCAAACGTCTCGAAGAGGAAGGCAACAAGGTGCTGAAGCTCAATATCGGCAACCCTGCGCCGTTCGGCTTCGAAGCGCCGGATGAGATCCTGGTCGACGTGATCCGCAACCTGCCAGGCGCGCAGGGCTACTGTGACTCCAAAGGGCTTTACTCCGCGCGCAAAGCGATTATGCAGCACTATCAGGCGCGCGATATGCGCGACGTCACCGTTGAAGATATCTACATCGGCAACGGCGTCTCCGAACTGATTGTGCAGTCGATGCAGGCGCTGCTGAACAGCGGCGACGAAATGCTGGTGCCGGCGCCTGACTACCCGCTGTGGACGGCGGCGGTCTCTCTCTCCAGCGGCAAGGCGGTGCATTACCTGTGCGACGAATCCGCTGGCTGGTTCCCGGACCTGGCGGATATCCGCAGCAAAATCACGCCCCGCACGCGCGGTATCGTGATCATTAACCCGAATAACCCTACCGGCGCGGTGTACAGCAAAGAGCTGCTGATGGAAATCGTCGAGATCGCGCGCGAACATAACCTGATTATCTTCGCTGACGAGATTTATGACAAAATTCTCTATGACGCCGCGCAGCACCACTCTATCGCCGCGCTGGCGCCCGATCTGCTGACGGTGACCTTTAATGGCCTGTCAAAAACCTACCGCGTGGCCGGTTTCCGTCAGGGCTGGATGGTACTGAACGGGCCGAAAAAGCACGCCAAAGGCTATATCGAAGGCCTGGAGATGCTCGCCTCAATGCGCCTGTGCGCCAACGTGCCGGCGCAGCATGCGATTCAGACCGCGCTGGGCGGCTATCAAAGCATCAGCGAATTCATTATGCCAGGCGGACGGCTCTATGAGCAGCGCCAGCGCGCCTGGGAGTTGATCAACGAGATCCCCGGCGTCAGCTGCGTGAAACCGCAGGGCGCGCTCTATATGTTCCCGCGCATCGACGCGAAAAAGTTCAACCTCCACGACGACCAGAAGATGGTGCTGGATTTCCTGCTGCAGGAAAAAGTGCTGCTGGTACAGGGGTCCGCCTTTAACTGGCCGTGGCCGGATCACGTGCGCATCGTTACGCTGCCGCGCGTCGACGATCTGGAGATGGCGATCGGCAAGTTTGGTCGTTTCCTTGAAGGCTACCGCCAGTAAGCAGCAATGGCACGCGCACGGCCGGCTGTAGCGTGCGTGATGAAAAGGCTATACTGTGTCGCTGCGGAGATCGGGTTCGCCGGTTTCCGCAGCCGCCCTGAGGAGACGCCTTTTTCATGAAGCAGAGCCATTTTTTCGCCCACCTTTCCCGCCTTAAACTGATCAACCGCTGGCCGCTGATGCGCAACGTGCGCACGGAAAATGTCTCTGAGCATAGCCTACAGGTAGCCATGGTTGCCCATGCGCTGGCGCTGATTAAAAACAAGAAATTCAACGGCAGCCTGAATGCGGAGCGCATTGCGCTGATCGCGCTCTATCACGACGCCAGCGAAGTGTTGACCGGCGATCTGCCGACGCCGGTAAAGTATTACAATGCCCAGATCGCGCATGAATATAAAAAGATTGAAGAGATCGCGCGCCATAAGCTGATCGAGATGCTGCCGGCGGAGCTGCAGGACGCCTGGCGCCCGCTGCTGGATGAGCAGCAGCAGAGCGAAGCGGAGAACGCGATCCTGAAACAGGCCGATGCGCTGTGCGCCTATCTGAAATGCCTGGAGGAGCTTTCCGCCGGCAATAATGAGTTCCGCCTGGCAAAAGCGCGGCTGGAAAAAACGCTGCAGCAACGGCGCAGCGAAGAGATGGACTACTTTATCGAAGTCTTCGTGCCAAGCTTCAACCTGTCGCTGGATGAGATATCCCAGGACACGCCACTGTGATCAGAACGGAAACAGCAGCGGCACCAGCAGTACGCTGACCGCCATCACTATCAGGGTGAAAGGCACGCCGATTTTCACAAAGTCGCCGAAGCGGTAGCCGCCCGGCCCCAAAACCAGCGTATTGACCGGCGACGAGACCGGCGTCATAAAAGCGGCGGAGGCGGCAATGGCGATAATCATCGTGAAAGGATAAGGCGATACGCCCATCTGCCCCGCCGCCGCCACGCCGATCGGCGCCATCAACACCGCCGTGGCGGTATTCGAGATAAACAGCCCGATGGTGGCGCACAGCACAAACAGGCAGAGCAGCATAAGGTGCGGCCCGCGGTTGCCGGCCACATCCATCAGGCCCTGCACCACCAGCGCCACGCCGCCGGTTTTTTGCAGCGCCAGCGCGAACGGCATCATCCCGGCGATGAGAATCAGCCCCGGCCAGTGAATGGCTTTATAAGCGCTCTCCATATCGATGCAGCGGAATTTCCCCATCAGCAGGCAGGCGATTAAGGCGGCAACTGGGCCTGGGATCGCATCGGTGATCATCAACGCCACCATCAGCGCCAGGCAGAACAGCGCGTGCGGCGCCTGACTGTGCGCGGGCACTGCTTCATCAATTTCGGCAGGCAACGCCAGCAGCAGCAGATCGCGCTTTTGCTGCTGCAGCTGCTGAATGCAGCGCCAGTCGCCGATCACCAGTAGCGTATCCCCCACTTCCAGCGGCTCGTCGATCAGCGCGCCCTCCAGCAGGCTGGCGCGACGCCGGATGCCGATAACGCTGACGCCATAGCGGCTGCGGAAGCCAAGTTCGCGCACGCTTTTGCCGGTGAGTTCGGAGTCGGGGATCAGCAGCACCTCCGCCATGCCAACGTCGCGGGCACGGTCGGAAAAGTAATCGCCGCGCAGGATCAGCGGCTCCAGCCGCTGCTCGCTGCAGAACTGGCGCAGGTCGATCTCGGCGGCCGACATATCAATCAACAGCACGTCACGGGCACGAAAGGTGGTTTCGCCGGTCACCGTCACCATCACCCGGCGGAATTTACGCCAGCGCTCCAGGCCGACCACGTTGGCGCCATACTTCTCGCGCAGACGCAGATCATCCAGACGGTGCCCGATCAATGGCGATCCCGCGCGGATCGCCAGGCGGCGGGCGCGTCCGCTAAGACGGTATTCGCGGATAAGATCGCGGAAATTACGACGGCGCGGCGCGGCGCTGCCGGCAGCCTCCGTTGAACCGGCAAGCCAGTAACGCGCCGCCAGCATATAGCCGATGCCCAGCACCAGCACTACCAGCCCGATCGGGGTGACGGCGAAAAAGCTGAAGCCCTCCAGCCCTTCGCGCTGCAGCTCACTGTTGACCACCAGGTTCGGCGGCGTTGCCACCAGCGTCATCATGCCGCTGATCAGCGCCGCCACGCTGAGCGGCATCATCAGCCGCGCCGGCGACGAACCGATTTTGGCCGCCACGCTCAGCACTACCGGGATAAAAATCGCCACCACGCCGGTAGAACTCATAAACGCCCCCAGCCCGGCGACGGTCAGCATCAGCCAGAAAATCATTTTGCTTTCGCTGTTGCCGGCGATTTTCATCAGCCACTCGCCGGTCTGTAGGGCGACGCCGGTGCGCACCAGCCCCTCGCCGATCACAAACAGCGCGGCGATAAGGATGACGTTAGGATCGCTGAAGCCGATGGTTGCTTCCTGCAACGTCAGCGTCCCGCTGAGGACAAAAGCGATGATGACCAGCAGCGCGACGACATCCATACGCAGCCGGCCGGAGGCGAACAGCCAGACGGTCACCGCCAGCAGCGCCAGCACCCACAGAAGTTGATTATTCACCGCATCCTCCGCCATCCAGGCCATCTGAATGCGCAGCATGCCATAAAAAAACCCCGCGATAGCGGGGTTAAATCAATCAGTTTTGGGTTAGCACCGTGACCGTGCCGTCGGGCGCTTTACTGATGCGCAGCGCGGTGAGGGTTGTGAGCTGCAGCGCCGTCTCCGCAAGGCGCGGCGTATCGGCGGGCGCATTCACGGCGATCACCGCGCTGCCGGCGGCGAGGCCGGAAAGAATGCCGGCAGGAGCGTCTTCCACCACCACGCACTCTTCAGGCTTCAGCCCCAGCAGTTTCGCGCCGGTCAGGTAGGCCTCCGGCTCCGGCTTGCCGTTTTTCACCTGCTCGGCGGTGACAAAGTGGGCCGGCAGCGGTAAGCCCGCCGCCTGGCGACGCGCGGAAGCCACCGGCATTGAGCCGGAAGTGACGATAGCCCAGGGGATCTCAAGCTCATTGAGCTGCGCCAGCAGCTCGCGGGCGCCGGGCAGCGCGCTGACGCCGTCGGTATCTTCCGCCTCGGTTTTTTCCAACAGATGAAACTCCTGCTGGATCGCCTCTTCGCTGCTGCCGCGCATAAAGTGACGCAGTGAGGTAATGGCCTGCTTGCCATGGATAAAGTTCAGGATTTCATCCGCATCGATCGCGTGGCGTTTGCCCCAGTTAGTCCATGCGCGTTCCACGGCCGGTAAGGAGTCCACCAGCGTGCCGTCCAGATCAAACAAAAAGCCTTTACACTTCACTTGCGTTTCCTTCTCAGGCGTTGATGATTTGCGCGATCTCAGTCGCGCACAGGTGATACTGCCGCGGACAGGTTTGCCAGACGGCGAGCATGCGTTGATATTTTTCCCACATCGGCGTCTGGGCGTTAAAGCCGTGCGTGCCGCTGTCGAAGTGGGTATAGCGCCCTTCCACGTTAACCATAAAGCGTACATAGCCCAGATAACGCGCTTCGGTCGCCGCGTCAAAACCGAGGAACTGCAGCCGACGCGGGTCAATATCCGCTTGCTCCTTGAGATTCTCCCAGGAGACGCGCAACGCATGATGCATTTCCATTATATTGATAATCGCGCGGCATACCTCTTCGCTCAGCTCGCCGAACTCGCGATCCAGCTCGCGCATCTGCAGGCTGTAGCCTCGCTCGATAATGGTTTGCAGCCGACGATAGCGTTCGCCGTTGTCCGGGTCGAGCAACGTCATCATTTTGTATTGGTTCGAAAGAATCAAGCGCTGCGCGTGCGTCATGTCCATCTTCAACTCCTGTTTACGGCCAGATAAAGGATGTTCAAGAATCGCACAGCAGTTAACGAGGCGGAATCACAAGCCCGCCTTTCTTTGATTTGCGCCAGGTTGCCGTAAAAAATTGTCGGCAACCGGCAGGCGCGGCTTAGAGGTCGTCGAGGAAAGTCTTATCCAGCTGACGAAAGGCGCGTTTCAGCAGATCCGCCAGCGCCTGATAGGTAGGTTTGCCTTCAAGCGGCGCAATCGCCTGGCCCGCCTGCTGCAGTTTTTCCCGCACCTCGTGGAACCAGTGCAGCAAGGTCGGCGGCAGCGGCGTAACGGAGCGGCGGCCCAGCCACCACAGCCCCTGCATCGGCAGGCTGCAGGCGAACAGCGCGGTGGCCACCGCCGGGCCGAGCTGGCCGCCGAGCGCAATCTGCCATGTCAGGGTGAATACCGCCAACGGCGGCATAAAGCGGATCGCAAAGCGCGTCGCGGTCGAAATACGGTTTTCCGGAAAAATGGGCGCGAGGCGTTTATCGTTCGGCCATGTTTTCATGTAGTGCTGCCCGAGCTGGAAGGTCTTAAACCAGCCGACGCTGGATTCATTTGCCATGGCTCACCTCAACTTCTTTCGCAAGATTTAAAAAATTTAAATAACGACACAACTTTCTATAACATCCTTCAAAAAATTTTGTTTTTGCTGGGGACTGCCGTTATTCTGGGCGCGTTATCAGCGCCCGCAAAACGGGGTATCCTCATTATCCTGAGGCCGAGCCGTTGAAAGCCAAGGAGCTTTCAAATTTTTACGTAAAATTACCGTATTTTTTTGCTGTCAGATAACTTTTTGCTGGCAGTATGATGGTAATCATTACTCTACCAGCTTTCATACTTTAGGATGATAGACTGATTGCGTTTTTTTTAGCCACTTTGACTAATAGGTACTTCCATGTCGAGTAAGTTAGTACTGGTTCTGAACTGCGGTAGCTCTTCTCTTAAGTTTGCCATCCTCAATCCGGCCGACGGAGCAGAGTACCTGTCAGGTCTGGCCGAATGTTTCCATCTGCCCGAAGCGCGCATCAAGTGGAAACTGGACGGCGCTAAACAGGAAGCGGCGCTGGGCGCGGGCGCTGCCCACAGCGAAGCCCTGAACTTCATCGTTAAAAACATTCTGGCACAAAAACCGGAGCTGTCGGCACAAATCGCTGCAATCGGTCATCGTATCGTCCACGGCGGCGAAAAGCTGACGCACTCCGTGCTGATCGGCGATGAAGTCGTGCAAAGCATTAAGGATGCCTCTTCGTTCGCCCCGCTGCATAACCCGGCACACCTGATCGGCATTGAAGAAGCGTTGAAAAACTTCCCGCATCTTTCCGATAAAAACGTAGCGGTTTTCGATACGGCTTTCCATCAGACGATGCCGGAAGAGTCTTACCTCTACGCCCTGCCCTATCACCTTTATAAAGAACACGGCGTTCGCCGCTACGGCGCTCACGGCACCAGCCACTACTACGTGTCGCGCGAAGCGGCACGCATGCTGAACAAGCCGGTGGAAGAGCTGAACGTGATCACCTGCCACCTCGGCAACGGCGCGTCGGTTTCCGCTATTCGCAACGGCGAGTGCGTCGATACCTCGATGGGCCTGACTCCGCTGGAAGGCCTGGTGATGGGCACGCGCAGCGGCGATATCGATCCGGCCATCATTTTCTTCCTGCATGATACGCTGGGCATGAACGTGGATGCGATCAACAAAATGTTGACCAAAGAGTCCGGCCTGCTCGGCCTGACCGGCGTCACCAGCGACTGCCGCTACGTGGAAGAGAACTACGCCACCAAAGAAGACGCCAAACGCGCCATGAATGTCTTCTGCCACCGCCTGGCCAAATATATCGGCTCCTACACGGCGATGATGGATGGCCGTCTCGACGCCGTGGTATTTACCGGCGGTATCGGCGAAAATGCGGCGATGGTGCGCGAGCTGTCGCTGGCGAAGCTCTCTCTGCTGGGCTTCGAAGTGGACCACGAGCGTAACCTGGCAGCGCGCTTCGGGCAGGAAGGCTTTATTAACAAGGAAGGCACCCGCCCGGCGCTGGTGATCCCAACCAACGAAGAGTTGGTCATCGCCCGCGACGCAGCGCGCCTTACCGCATAAGTTTTTCTCCGTCAGCTCCGGCTGACGGAGTTGTTTTGACACCCTGAAATACCTGAGAGGTTTACTGTGTCACGTACCATTATGCTTATTCCTACCGGCACCAGCGTCGGGTTGACCAGCGTCAGCCTTGGCGTGATCCGTGCGATGGAGCGCAAAGGGGTTCGCCTCAGCGTGTTCAAACCTATCGCCCAGCCGCGCGCCGGCGGCAATGCGCCTGACCAGACCACCACTATCGTACGTAAAAACTCCTCCATCCCCGCCGCTGAGCCGCTGCAGATGTCGCGCGTTGAGTCGCTGCTGGGATCCAATCAGCAGGATGTGCTGATGGAGGAGATCATCGCTCGCTACCATGCCAACACGCAGGACGCCGAAGTGGTGCTGGTGGAAGGCCTGGTGCCGACGCGTAAACATCAGTTCGCCAATGCGCTTAACTACGAAATCGCCAAAACGCTGAACGCGGAGATCGTCTTCGTCACGGCGTTAGGCAACGACTCGCCGGCTCAGCTGAAAGAGCGCATCGAACTGACGCAAAGCAGCTTCGGCGGCAGCAAGAATAAAAACATCACTGGCGTGATCATCAACAAACTCAACGCGCCGGTGGATGAACAGGGCCGCACCCGTCCCGATCTGTCAGAAATTTTCGACGACTCTACCAAAGCCAGCGTCGCCAACATCGATCCGAGCCAGCTGTTTGCCAACAGCCCGCTGCCGGTGCTGGGCTGCATTCCCTGGAGTTTCGATCTGATCGCCACCCGCGCCATCGATATGAGCCGTCACCTGAACGCGCGCGTGATTAACGAAGGCGAAATTCAGACCCGCCGCGTAAAATCAGTAACCTTCTGCGCACGCAGCCTGCCGCATATGCTGGAGCATTTCCGTCCCGGCTCACTGCTGGTGACCTCAGCGGATCGCCCGGATGTGCTGGTCGCCGCCTGCCTCGCCGCGATGAACGGCGTAGAGATCGGTGCCATCCTGCTGACCGGCGGTTATGAAATTGATGACCGTATTTACAAACTCTGCGAACGCGCGTTCCAGACCGGCCTGCCGGTGTTTATGGTTAACACTAATACCTGGCAGACCTCGCTCAGCCTGCAAAGCTTCAACCTGGAAGTGCCGAGCGATGATACGCAGCGCATTGAGAAGGTGCAGGAGTATGTCGCCAGCCACATCAACAGCGACTGGGTAGAATCGCTGACTGCCGCCTCCGAGCGCAGCCGTCGCCTCTCTCCGCCCGCCTTCCGCTATCAGCTTACCGAGCTGGCGCGCAAAGCGGGCAAACGCATTGTGCTGCCGGAAGGCGACGAGCCGCGTACCGTGAAGGCTGCAGCGATCTGCGCCGAGCGCGGCATCGCGCAGTGCGTGCTGCTGGGCAACCCGGACGAGATCCATCGTGTCGCGGCGGCGCAGGGCGTTGAGCTGGGCGCGGGCATTGAAATCGTCGATCCGGAAGAAGCGCGTAACAACTATGTGGCGCGCCTGGTCGAGCTGCGTAAAAACAAAGGCATGACCGAAGTGGTGGCGCAGGAGCAGCTGGAAGACAACGTGGTGCTGGGCACCATGATGCTGGAGCGCGGTGAAGTGGACGGCCTGGTTTCCGGCGCCGTGCATACTACCGCCAACACCATTCGTCCGCCGCTGCAGCTGATTAAAACTGCGCCGAACAGCTCGCTGGTCTCCTCGGTCTTCTTTATGCTGCTGCCGGAGCAGGTGCTGGTTTATGGCGACTGCGCCATTAACCCGGATCCGACGGCGGAACAGCTGGCCGAAATCGCCATTCAGTCCGCCGATTCCGCCACGGCGTTCGGCATCGAACCGCGCGTAGCGATGATCTCCTACTCAACCGGCAACTCCGGCGCCGGCAGCGATGTAGAGAAAGTCCGCGAAGCGACGCGCATCGCGCAGGAAAAACGCCCGGATCTGGTGATCGACGGTCCGCTGCAGTATGACGCGGCGATCATGGAAGACGTGGCGAAATCGAAGGCGCCGAACTCTCAGGTCGCCGGTCGCGCGACGGTGTTTATCTTCCCGGATCTTAATACCGGCAACACCACCTACAAGGCGGTGCAGCGCTCCGCCGATCTGATCTCCATTGGGCCGATGCTGCAGGGGATGCGTAAACCGGTGAACGACCTGTCGCGCGGCGCACTGGTTGACGATATCGTCTATACCATCGCCCTGACAGCGATTCAGTCTTCACAGGCGCAGGAACAGCAGAGCTAAGCGGTTCCATCGTCAGAGCGGCCTGCGGGCCGCTTTTTTTTGCCCTGCTCCCGCCGTCCTCTTGCCGCCGGTTCGCCGTGCCGCCTGCTTCCCGCGCCTGAAATATCGACAACCCGCCAGCCTGGCCGGATATAAAACACCCTTTTAATTAAGCCTTAATAAGGCCACGCTTAAATATTAAAAATGCGTTAAAAGTAAACGAAGCGGTAACTATTTAGTTTATTTTCTGTCGCAAATTATGAAATTATTTTGGTCAAATCGCTATTCCCTAACTAGCCTTAAGTTGCCTGAAATAAGAGGTATCACTATTTTTCACGCAAGTTGAAAGATTAATTCTGTGGCAACGGCTTAAAAGATAAGGATAGGGAGTAAATATTATGAGTGAACATCCTGAACATCTCCGCAACCGGCACGACGCAGCCTGGGTGGACTCAGTGAATGGTGTACCGCTGAAGCGCATTTCATGGAGCGCTATCTTTGCTGGCGTTATCAGTTCCGTGGTGATCCACCTGTTATTGACCTTACTGGGCACCGCCGTTGGCACATCCAGTATCGATCCGCTGCATGAGCAAAATCCGCTGGATGGCATCGGCACCGGCGCGGCAATCTGGACCGGCATCAGTATGCTGATTTCCATCGCCGTCGGCGCCTGGGTCAGCGGCCGTCTGGCACAACGTGAAGGCATGCTGCACGGTCTGTTAATGTTCGGCGTTAACACGCTGTTCAGCGTCTGGCTGGCAGTGACGCTGGTCAACTACACCATGAGCGGCGCGATGAACGTGATGGGTGCTGGTTTAAATGCCATGGGCAGCACGATTTCTGCCGTTGCGCCAAAAGCGACGCAAATGGCGCAGGATAAGCTGCAGGAAAGCGGCATCAACCTGAACGATTTGCAGAATGAACTGGAAACCACGCTGCGTCAGACCGGTAAACCAGAACTGCAGCCGGAAAACCTGCAAAATGATGCGCAGAATGCGGCAAACAGCGCGCAGAATCAGGCGCAGTCTACCGCTAATAATCCGCAAAACGCCGATACCGATATTACCAACTGGGTGAAAGGCTTAATTAACAGCAATCAGGATACCCTGCAGGCTGCTGACCGCGACGCGCTGAAAAACATTATTAAAGCGCGCACCGGTAAAACCGATGCCGAAGCGGAGCAGATTGTTGCTCAGACAGAAAAAAGCTATCAGCAGGCGCGTCAGAAATATAACGAGCTGAAACAGCAGGCGGAGCAAAAAGCGCGCGAAGCCGCTGATAAAGCCGCTGCTGCGACCGCAAAAGCCAGCTGGTTCGCCTTCTTTATGATGATTATCGAAGCGATCCTGGCCGGTGTGATGGGTATGGTTGGTCGTCGTACGCAACCGCGTCAGGTGCTGAGCCATCAGCGTCCGACCAAACGTGACTAACACCTTTCGTCAGTAAGCCGCCTCTGCGGGAGGCGGCCTCAGTAAGATAAGGCGACCTGCGGGTCGCCTTCTTTTTGCGTGCGGCCGGCCTTTGACCTGCGATATGCCCTGCGCCGCTTACAGTAACTCCCGCGCCGCGATGACGATATCGTGCGCCGTCAGGCCATACTCCCGCTGCAAAAAATCCTGTGTGCCGACCTGGCCGTAACGCTCTTTCACGCCGACGCGGCGCATCGGCGTCGGACAGCTTTCTGCCAGTACCTCCGCCACCGCTGAGCCCAGGCCGTTATGAATGCTGTGGTTTTCACAGGTGACGATACGCCCGGTTTTGGCTCCGTAGCGCGCGATCAGCGCGCGATCCACCGGCTTCAGGGTAAACATATCGATCACCGCCGCGCTGACGCCCTCGCGCTCCAGCTGGCGCGCCGCCGCCAGCGCTTCCGCCACCATAATGCCGTTGGCTATTAGGGTGATATCTTCGCCGTCGCGCAGCAGGTTGCCTTTGCCAATGGTAAAATCAGAGCCTGGCGCGTAAATACTCGGCGCCTGCTTACGAATGGTGCGAACCCAGTAAAAACCGTCAAGATCGATAAGCTGATGCAGCAGATCCCTGAACATCACCGCATCGGTCGCCTCCAGCACCACCGCGTGCGCCAGCCCGCGCACGATGCCCATATCCTCAAACGACATATGGGTGCCGCCGTTATGGCAGGCGGTAACGCCCGCATCGGAAGCGATCACTTTGACGTTGTTGCGCTGGTAGTCCAGCGCCATAAACAGCTGGTCAAAGCAGCGGCGGCTGGCAAAGGCGGTGAAGGTATGCACAAACGGCCTGCGTCCGGTCAGCGCCAGCCCGGCGGCGGTGCCGATGACGTTGGCCTCCATAATGCCGCAGTTAATTACATGCTGCGGATAGTCGCGCGCCACGCCGTCCATCGCCATTGAACTCATCAGATCCGCCTCCAGCGCGATAATCGGGCTTCCCGCCTCAATCTGCTGCGCCACGAAGCCGGCATAGACCTTGCGCATCTCCATCGCGTCTTGTTGTCCTACAGGTGCGACCTTAATCATGGGCGGCCTCCAGCTGACGAATGGTGTCGTTAAGCGCCTCTCTCATCTCATCGGTCAGACGCAGGTGGTGGGAATTGCTTAACTGCTCCAGATAGGGCACGCCCTGCCCTTTTACGCTATCGAGGATCACCACGCGCGGCCTTGCCTCTCTGGGCGGCGTCGGCTGCACCGCCGCCAGCAGCCCGGCGATGTCGTCCCCCCTGACGGTGACGGCATCGAAGCCGAAGGCGCGGAATTTCCCTTCGAGATCGAAGGCGCAGATGATCTCATCCAGCTCACCGTCGAGCTGCTGTTTGTTCCAGTCGACGAAGATCGTCAGGTTATTCAGCCGGTGATGGGCGATAAACTGAAACGCCTCCCAGCACTGCCCCTCGTTAAGCTCGCCGTCGCCGACAATGCAGAACACCCGGTTCGGCCGCCCCGCCAGCCGGTGTGACAGCGCCATGCCGCCAGCGATGGAGATCCCCTGTCCCAGCGAGCCGGTGGTGGCGTCCACACCGCGGGTTTTCAGCCGGTCCGGGTGGCTCGGCAGGCGCGTGCCGTTCTGGTTCAGCGTATTCAGCTCCGCCAGCGGAAAGTAGCCCTTGATCGCCAGCGTGCTGTAGAGCGCCGGGCCGGCGTGCCCTTTTGACAGCACAAAGTAGTCGCGCTCCGGCCAGTCTGGATCGGCCGGGTCGATTTTCATCACGGCGCCATACAGCACCGCCAGCGTTTCCACCACCGACATGCTGCCGCCGTAATGGCCGAAGCCCAGCTGCGTGAGCGATTTAAGGGTGGCGAGGCGGATTTCGCGCGCCAGCCGGGTGACATCTTTTACATTCATGGTTTGACTCCGGTATTTTCCTGCGCCCCGCCAGCCGCAGTTTTGCTTTTTGCGAAGAGGTTGTAGGCCACCAGCAGCGCGAACAGCGCCATAACCAGCCCGGTAATCGCCAGCGGCGACAGGTAACGCGCTAAATTGCCCAGCACAATGCCGATAACGCCGAAGTCAGCGTCGGAGAAGGTGGTATTGGCAAAGCCGATCGCCCCCAGCACCGGCAGCAGCAGCACCGGCAGGAAAGTGATCAACAGGCCGTTGGCGAAGGCGCCAATCATCGCGCCGCGCCGTCCGCCGGTCGCGTTGCCAAATACGCCCGCGGTGGCGCCGGTAAAGAAATGCGGCACCACGCCGGGCAGGATCAACACCAGAGCCATCTGTCCCAGCAGAAACAGCCCCACCAGACCACCGAGAAAGCTGAACAGAAAGCCGATCAGTACCGCGTTTGGGGCATAGGGATAGACCACCGGGCAATCGAGCGCGGGACGCGCATTCGGCACCAGCTTTTCTGAGAAGCCGGTAAACGCCGGCACGATTTCCGCCAGTATCAGGCGCACGCCCTGCAGGATGATAAACACCCCGGCCGCGAAGGTGATCGCCATGATGATGGCGTAGACCAGATAGTGCTGGCCGCCGCTGAAGGCGCTTTCGACATACGCGCGTCCGGCGCTGACCGCCATGATCAAATAGATAATCATCATGGTCAGGGAGATGGAGATCGAGCTGTCGCGCAGGAAGCTAAGGTTTTTCGGCAGGTTCATCTCTTCGGTAGAGCGCGAACCCTTGCCGCATCGGCTGCCGATCCAGCCGGCCAGCACGTAACCCAGCGTGCCGAAGTGGCCGAAGGCGATATCGTCCGTGCCGGTGATGCGCTTCATATAACGCTGCGCCAGCGCCGGAAAGAAGGCCATCACCAGCCCCAGGATCAGCGAGCCGGTAAACACCAAACTTACCCCCGTAAAGCCGGCAACGGAGAGAATGACGCCGATCATGCAGGCCATATAAAAGGTGTGATGCCCGGTGAGGAAAATATATTTCAGGCGCGTAAAGCGGGCGACAATAATATTCGCCACCATGCCGAACGCCATGATCAGCGCGGTAGAGGCGCCATATTTTTCCAGCGCAATCGAGACAATCGCTTCGTTATTAGGAATGATCCCCTGAATATTAAAGGCGTGTTCAAACATGCCGCCGAGCGGATTCAGCGATCCGACCAGTACCGTTGCGCCGCCGCCCAGCACAATAAAGCCAAGAATGGTTTTAATGGTGCCTTTCACCACGTCCGAAAACGCTTTTTTCTGGGCGACCAGGCCAATTAAGGCGATTAAGCCGACCAGCACCGAGGGCACTTTAAGAATATCCACCACAAAATTCAGCGTTTCAAAAATAAACATAGCCACCTCACCGCAGAGGCGTCATTTGTTATGCTGCTTTGCGACGGCCGGAGAGGCGTTCAGCGGCCGTCCCGGCGCAGCACCGATGACGGGTTAGTGTTGGTCGAACCAGGCGCGCAGCTGCGTTTCCAGTTCATTGATGTCGATGATGTTATTGATCACCACCAGCTGGCTGGCCGGCACGCTGGCGCTGGCGGCGATATCTTTCGCCATTACGAAGAGATCCGCCGCGCCGGGCGTGGCCGAAGAGAGATCGGAATGTTCAACCTCCGCCTCCCTCTCCAGCTTTTTCAGCACCTTTTTAATGTTCATTTCGACCATAAAACTGCTGCCCAGGCCGGAGCCGCAAATCGCCATAATTTTCATTGCCGTCACCTTTTTTAAACAGAGAGCATCCGCATCACGCCAGGGCGTAATGTGCCGAAAACAGGTTTGCGAAATTAATTCAGAAGCGCGCGATAATGGTTTTTATCTCCTCTAAGGTTCTCGCCTGATGCAATTGCTGCATATCCTCATCGCTGGAAAATAACGCCGCCAGCGCGGCGATCATTTCGATATGGCTGTGTTTATCGGGCGCGGCGAGCATCACGATAATATCCACCGGATCGAACGCCCCGGCGCCGAAGGCGACGCCGCGATCCAGCTTCAGCAGCGACAGCCCAGGCCCTTTCGCCCCCTCTTCAGGCCGCGCGTGGGGCATCGCCAGGCCCGGCGCCAGCACATAGTAAGGTCCCAGCCGGCGATGCTGATCGACAATCGCCGTCACGTAGTCGGGGGTAATTACCTCTGACGCCAGCAGCGGCCCGGCGCAGAGTTCCAGCGCCTGTGGCCATGTCTCCACGCTGTCGCGCCGCATGAGGGTGGCATCATTCAGCCAGTTGTTAAGCACGCTTCTCTCCCGCCATGTTGCCTAAGGTGAGCAAACTTTATGCAAGAAACCGGCGACTAACCGTGATCTCAACTGCAAAGATAGCGCTACCAACAGGCAAGATGCAGAATTGTGATAGCGCTATCAAATTTCAATCACCGGGTGAATTCACAGAAAAAAAAGGAAGTTAGGGCGTATACTCCCTGACTCGTAACGCGAAGGAAGACAATCCGCGTCTGGTCTGCAGGAAAGTGTATGTCTCTAACCCGAAAACGACGTAGTACCGGTAAGGTGACGATTGCCGATGTCGCGCAGCTTGCCGGCGTAGGCACCATGACCGTTTCCCGTGCGCTGCGCACGCCTGAACAGGTTTCTGATAAGCTGCGGGAAAAAATCGAAGCGGCGGTGCGTGAACTGGGCTATATGCCTAACCTTGCCGCCAGCGCGCTGGCCTCGGCTTCTTCATGGACCATCGCCATGGTGGTGCCAAATCTCGCCGAAGCGGGCTGTTCCGACATGTTCGCCGGCCTTCAGCAGGTGCTGCAGCCCGCCGGCTATCAGATTATGCTGGCGGAGTCGCAGCATCGGCTGGAGCAGGAAGAGAAGCTGCTGGAAACGCTGCTCGCCTCCAATATCGCCGCCGCCATCTTGCTGAGTGTTGAACACAGCGATACCGTGCGCCACTGGCTGCAAAACGCCTCGATTCCGGTGATGGAGATGGGCGCGATGCGCGCCGATCCGCTTGATATGAATATCGGCATCGACAATAGCGCCGCGATGTATGAACTCACCGAGATGGTGATCCAACGCGGCTATGAAAATATTGGCCTGCTGTGCGCCAACCAGGAGCAGTGGATTTTCCAGCAGCATCTGCAGGGCTGGTACCGGGCCATGCTGCGCCACCATTTGTCGCCGAACCGGGTGATCAACGCCGCCCTGCCGCCTACCTTCTCTACCGGCGCATCGCAGCTGCCGGAGTTTCTGCTGGCGTGGCCCGAGCTGGATGCGCTGGTCTGCGTCTCCGACGAGCTGGCGTGCGGCGCGCTGTATGAGTGTCAGCGCAGGCGGATTAAGGTGCCGGACGAGCTGGCGGTGGTGGGATTCGGCGACAGCGACGTCAGCCGGGTGTGTCAGCCGCCGCTAACCACAATGGCGGTGCCGCACCGGAAGATCGGTATCGAAGCCGGACGCGCGCTGCTGGCGCGACTGAATGGCGGAGACTGGAGCGATCGCAAGCCGATCGTCTCCAGCCTCTGTTTGCGGGACAGCTGCTGAGACTTTACTCCGTCTCCTCCGGCTTTTTCTGTTTCGCCGGTTCGTTCTTGGCGTTGCGGCTCATCCACAACGAGAGCGCCTTCAGCGAATCGGGCGTGAACTCGTCGCAGCGGGCAGTGATCTCCTCCGGCGTTAGCCAGAACACCTCATCCACCTCTTCCGGCTGCATGGCGAACGGGCCGTGCGACACGCAGCTGAACAGCCCGCCCCAGACGCGGCAATGCTCATCCTCAAAATAGAACTGGCCATGCTCGGCGAAAGGCACGGCGGCAATTCCCAGTTCCTCTTCCGCTTCCCGCCGCGCGGAATCCAGAATCGCCTCCCCACTCTGCACCACGCCGCCTGCGGTGGCATCCAGCATGCCGGGCAGGAAATCCTTACTTTCGGTACGGCGCTGCACCAGAATCTTACCCATGCCGTCATGCACCACGATGTAGGTAGCGCGATGACGCAAACGTTGTGCCCGCATCTGGGCGCGGCTGGACTGAGCGATAACCTCGTTATCTTCGCTAACGATGTCTACCCATTCAGTGCCGGCATCCTGACTATGCTCCACCATCAGTAATCCTTTTCGTTCTGGCGCGAATTGCGCGATGAAATGCCACAGGTTTCGCGTTACGTTGACGCAAACCGCCATAAATTAAAGGCTTCGTGAGCCGGACGCAATACAGAAGTCGTACGGTTAGCCGTTTTTGCCTGATTCGCCCAGCCAGAGCTGAACAGAAGCGCGCTGCCACTGGAACCAGGCGTACTCCGCCAGGCTGTCGGGCAGCGCGTCGCCGTGTAGCGCAAGGCGATTGAGCATCACTGCCAAATCGGTATCCGCGATCGACCACTCGCCAAACAGATTTTGTTGCCCTCCGCTCAGCAGACGCTGGGCGCCTTCAATCAGTTTAGCGGCGCTGCGACGGGCGTCTTCCGTCAGCGGCGAATATTTTTTTCCGGCGAACAGCACTTCAGTGGGACGCTGCTGCCTGATCGGCAGAAAATCGCTGCGCAGCCAGGCCTGCAGCTCGCGCGCCCGTGCGCGTTTTTCCCTGTCGTGCGGATAAAGACGCTCAAAATCGGGCGCCGGGAAGCGCTCTTCCAGATATTCAGCGATCGCCGACGATTCGCTCAGCCGCATCTCATCCACCGCGAGGGTCGGCACGCGACGGGTCAGCGACAGCGCCGCGTATGCCTCCGTCTGCTGCTGTTGCTGCGCAAGGTCGACCGGCTGCAGCGTAAACGGCAACCCCTTTTCACGCAGCGCGACATACACAGACATCGCATAGGGGCTGTAAAACTCCGCGTCTGTCCACAGCGTTATTTTGGGCAAGGGCATAATGTCGATACTCCTTTACATGAAATGGTCATCGGGGAAACCGATCGCCGCCGCTTTCTGTTTAGCGGAAACGCCTGGGATTAGCCACTGCGACGTTGATAATATCACCCTTATCGGGGTTCTCTTCTATGCTGAATAGAGAGCAATAACACAGACATAGGGCTTCGCATGCAAATTCTGATTACCGGCGGCACCGGCCTGATTGGGCGTCATCTGGTGGCGCGCCTGCTGGCACGCGGCGATCGCGTCAGCGTAGTATCGCGCAACGTCGAGGCGGCGCGCGAACGGTTAGGATCGCAGGTCAGCATCTGGTCCGGCCTTGACCAGCAGCGTGATTTAAACGGCATCGACGCGGTGATCAACCTGGCTGGCGAGCCGATCGCGGCGAAGCGCTGGACGCCGCAACATAAGCAGCTGCTGTGCGAAAGCCGCTGGCAGATCACCGAACGGCTCGCCTCGCTGATCAACGCCAGCAGTGCGCCACCCGCCGTGCTGATCTCCGGCTCGGCGACCGGCTACTACGGCGACAGCGGCGAAGCGGTGCTGACGGAAGAGGACGAGGGCCACGACGAATTTACCCACCAGCTGTGCCAGCGCTGGGAAACGCTGGCGCTGGCCGCCGCCAGCGATCGCACCCGCGTCTGCCTGTTGCGCACCGGCGTGGTGCTGGCGAAACAGGGCGGCGCGCTGACGCAGATGAAAAAGCCGTTTATGCTGGGCGTCGGCGGCCCGCTCGGCAGCGGCCGACAATATATGCCCTGGATCCATATCGACGATATGCTGGAGGGCATTCTCTGGCTGCTGGATCACAACCTGAGCGGCCCGTTCAATATGGTTTCTCCTTATGCGGTGCGTAACGAACAGTTCGCCGCCACGCTGGGGAAAGCGATGCATCGCCCCTCGCTGGTGCGCACGCCGGCCATGGCGATCAGGCTGCTGATGGGCGAATCGGCGGTGCTGGTGCTGGGCGGCCAGCACGTACTGCCCAGACGGCTGGAGGCGTCGGGCTTCCACTTCCGCTGGTACGATCTGCAAACCACGCTGGCTGACGTGCTGTAGCGTGCCTGCCGCCTATTTCAGCGCGCCGGATAAAAACTGCTGCAGCCGCGCGCTTTTCGGCTGCAGAAACAGGGCGTCCGGCGGCCCCTCTTCTTCGATCTTCCCCTGATGCAGGAAAATGACGTGGCTGGAGACGTGACGGGCGAACTCCATCTCATGGGTCACCACCACCATGGTTTTCCCCTCTTCCGCCAGCTTCTGCATAATGCGCAGCACTTCGCCTACCAGTTCGGGATCGAGCGCCGACGTCGGCTCATCGAACAGCAGCACATCCGGCTCCATCGCCAGCGCGCGGGCGATGGAGACGCGCTGCTGCTGGCCGCCCGACAGATGTACCGGATATTTGGCGCAGGCGCGCTCGTCGATACCCACTTTGTTGAGATAGCGCAGCGCCCGCTCGCGTGCCTCCGCCTTGCCCAGCCCCAGCACCTGAATCGGCGCCTCCATCACGTTCTCCAGCACCGTCATATGACTCCAGAGATTGAAGTGCTGAAACACCATGGTCAGCCGCGTGCGCAGCAGGCGCAGCTGCTCTTTGTCCGCCACCTTCAGCTGGCCATCTTTGTCGCGCACCAGGCCGATCGCCTGATTATTCACTGCAATCGATCCTTCGCTCGGTTTCTCAAGAAAGTTAATGCAGCGCAGAAAGGTGCTTTTACCGGAGCCGGACGAGCCGATAATGGTAATCACATCGCCGGCGTTTGCCCGCAGCGATACGCCCTTCAACACCTCATGCTCGCCATAGCGCTTGTGCAGCTCGGTCACGTTCAGTTTATTTTCAGCCATAGTGATACTCAGTGGGACGATGAAGGTTTGATATGCGCCAGAAAGCGCGCTTCCGCCTTGCGGAACAGGCTAATCAACACGTAAGAGATAATCAGGTAGAGCAGCGCCGCGATGCCGAACGCGATAAAGGGCTGATAGGTCGCCGCGTTGATATCGCGCGCGATTTTCAGCAGATCCGGCACGGTGGCGGTAAAGGCGAGCGCCGTCGAGTGCAGCATCAAAATCACTTCGTTGCTGTAGGCGGGCAGCGCGATACGCAGCGCGGCAGGCAGAATAATGCAGCGCCAGAGCTTAAAGGTGGAGAAACCGTAGGCGCGCGCCGCCTCGATTTCGCCATGCGGCACCGCGCGGATGGCGCCGGCAAAAATCTCAGTGGTATAGGCGCAGGTGTTAAGGGTAAACGCCAGCAGCGTACAGTTCAGGCCACTGCGGAAAAAGGCGCTCAGCAACTCCGAGCCTTTCACCACTTCCAGCGTATACATGCCGGAGTAGATGATCAGCAGCTGCACGTAGAGCGGCGTGCCGCGAAACACCCAGGTAAACAGCCAGACCGGGGCGCTGACGGCGCGAATCGACGATACGCGCGCGATCGCCAGCAGAATCGCCAGGCAGCCGCCCACCGCCACAGAGAGGATCAACAGCCACAGCGTGATCGCCACGCCGGTAAAGCGGTAGCCGTCGGTCCAGAGCAGCGCTTTCCAGTACTCATGAATGATATCGATCATAGCTCGGCCTTTTTCACCCCAACAGAGTAGCGACGCTCCAGCCACCACAGCACGCCGCTCGACAGCGTGGTGAACAGCAGATAGATAATGCCGGCGACCACTGCGAACCAGAACGGCTGCCAGGTGCTTTTTCCGGCCAGCTGGGTAGCTTTCACCACATCTTCCAGCCCCAGCAGCGAAACCAGCGCCGTCGCCTTCAGCACCACCTGCCAGTTATTGCCGATGCCCGGCAGGGCGAAACGCATCATGGCGGGGAAAAGAATGCGGCGGAACACCTGCGAACCGGTAAAGCCGAAAGCGGTGGCTGCTTCGATCTGCCCTTTCGGCACCGCCATAAAGGCGCCGCGAAAGGTTTCGGTGAAGTAGGCGCCGTAGATAAAACCGAGGGTGATAATGCCCGCTACCATCGGATCGATATCGAACTGCGCGATGCCCAGCGTTTCGGTGATCTGGTTGAGGACGATCTGCAGGCCGTAAAAAATCAGCAGCATCAGCACCAGGTCGGGCACGCCGCGGATCAGGGTGGTATAAGCTTCCGACAGCAGCGCCAGCGGACGAGAAGAGGAAAGCCGGGCGCCCGCGCCCAGCAGGCCGAGGATCAGCGCGAGCAGCACCGAGCTGAGCGCCAGCTCCAGCGTGACCAGCGCCCCGCGAAAGATAACTTCAGAATAGCCATACAGCATGCATGAAATCCCGGCGTAACAACACGGACAAAACGCCGCCCCTCAACGCGGGGCGGCGATATAACGAACAACGAAGATTAAGGCTTAATCGCCATAGACATTAAAATTGAAATATTTTTTCGCAATGCGGTCGTAGGTGCCATCTTTGCGCATCTCGGCGAAAGCCTTGTCGATAGCCGCTTTTAGTTCAGCATCATCTTTGCGCAGCCCGATGCCGGTGCCGACCCCAAAGATCTTGTCATCTTTTACCGCCGGGCCGGCAAAGGCGTAATCTTTGCCTACCGGCTGCTTGAGGAAACCTTCGCTCGCCTGCACTTCATCCTGGAAGGCGGCATCGATACGGCCTGCGCTCAGATCCTGGTAAACCAGATCCTGGTTGGCATAAGGCGTTACCGTCACCCCTTTCGGACGCCAGTACTGGTTGGCGTAAGTTTCCTGCGTGGTGCCCTGTAACAGGCCGATATTTTTGCCGCGCAGCGATTCCGGCGTCGGCGCCAGTTTGGATCCTTTCGGCGCCACTAAACGCGCGTTGGCGGCGTAAAGTTTCTCGGAGAAGGCGATCTCCTGCTGGCGTTTTTCGGTGATAGAGAGCGAGGAGATAATAAAATCAATTTTCTTCGCCTTCAGCGAAGGGATCAGCGCATCGAAATCGCTCTCCACATAGCTACACTGCGCGGCGAGGCGCTTACAGATTTCGTTAGCCAGATCGATATCGAAGCCCACCAGCTGGCCCTGCGCATTTTTCGATTCAAACGGCGGATAGGTGGGATCGTTGCCGATGCGTAGCGTTTTCGGTACCGCAGCGCTGGCGACGCTGGAGAAAGCCAGCAGCAAAGAGAGAGCCAGAACTCGCTTTTTCATGGTTTATCCTCAAGTGAAGAGCTTATTGTTATGCGATGCGTGACAGGTTTGCGTTCAGGAAATTGCACTTTTCATGCCAGATCGGGCAGCGGCGACGTGACAGGCTCAGGGCCTTAACGTGGGCCGTTAAACTGGCGTAAGCAGCTCGTTTGTGAAGGAAATATAGCAGGCTTGATAAGAGGAAAAAGCGATATTGTTACGTTTTGGTGCATGCGATGCACGAATAGTGATCCACACCGAATTAATGCACCAAAACGGAACAGTTAATGTGACTTATGCCCCCTGCCAGCGCGTGAAGAGATCGTTCGGCAGGGTGATATCGAACTGATCCAGCACCCGGTTCAGCGTCTGGTCAACAATCTCCATAATCGACTGTGGGCGATGGTAGAAGGCGGGCACCGGCGGCATCACCACCGCGCCCAGTTCGGCGGCCGTGGTCATCAGACGCAAATGGCCAAGGTGCAGCGGCGTTTCACGCACGCACAATACCAGCCGACGCCGCTCTTTCAGCACCACATCGGCGGCGCGCGTCAGCAGCCCGTCGCTATAGCTGTTGACGATACCGGAGAGGGTCTTCATCGAACAGGGCAGAATTGCCATACCGACAGTATGAAACGAACCGGACGAAATGCTGGCGGCGATATCACGCACGTCATGCACCACATCGGCAAAGCCCTGCACTTCACGCAGGGTATAATCCGTCTCCAGCGCCAGCGTCTGGCGCGCGGCGTTACTCATCACCAGGTGCGTTTCAATCTCCGGCAGCGGCTGCAGCAGCTGCAGCATCCGAATGCCATAAATCACGCCGCTGGCGCCGGAGATGCCGACGATCACTCTTTTCATGGTAAAGCCTTTATTATTCGTGGAAGGGTAATTTTGAACGTGCGGACGAGAGAATACAACCTCACGCCGTTGGCGGCCCGCAGCGGCAGCGCCGCTGCCGGACGGGCTACGCCTCGCCCCTGAGTATCGCTGCCTGCGCGCTGAACAGGTCGATAAGGTGATCTGCTACGACCCTTACCCGCCACGAATGAGCTAAATCCGCCTGCATCGCCAGCCAGATCGGCTGTTCGACGCCCAGCCCGGTCATCAGACAGACCAGCCCCGCCTGACGCGCCAGAAAATGGGGCAGCACCGCCAGCCCCATCCCCGCCGTCGCCGCCGCGAGCTGCGCCGAGAGCGTATTGGTCTCCAGCCGGCAGGGACGGCCGCGCAGAATGCGCAGCGTCCATTTGGCCGCCGGCAAATGGTGATGGGTTTCCGCCCAGCCGATAAAATCATCATGCTCAAAGGGCGTGCCCGTCTCGCCGACGCGACGGGCGGCGAGATAGCCCGCCGAGCCGTATAGCCCGAAACCCAGCGTGCCCAGCCGCTTTATCGTCAGGTTGCCCGCCTCGGGACGTACCATTCTTACCGCCAGATCGGCGTCGCGCCGGTGCAGGTTGACTGTATTGAGCCCGCTCACAACCTCGACCTGCAGCGCCGGATGCTGCGCGAACAGGGCGCCGAGTGAAGGCACTATCAGCGGATTAGCGAGGTTTTCCGCCGTCGCCAGACGCACTCGCCCCGTCACGCCGCGTTCCGCGTCCGGCGCTTCAAAGAAGTCCATACCCGCCAGCTCCAGCCTTTCGGCGCGATCCAACAGCGCCTCACCGTCATCAGTCAAACGATAGCCGGTTTGATGGCGCGTAAACAGCGGCACGCCGAGCGCGGCTTCAAGCCGATCCAGACGGCGAGACAGCGTGGCGATACCGATTTTGAGCGTTTCTGCCGCGCCGCTCAGGGTGCCGCAGCGCGCCACCGCCAGAAAAACACGCGCGTCGTCCCAGTGAACCAATAGTGACATGGCATTTTTCAAAAATGGAAAACAGGGTTCCGATTCTAGCGCTACTTTCCCGTTTCAGGACAGAAGATACTGTTTTCAACTTAACGGAGGGGGTAAAAATGCAACAACGAACGCTAACACAGGATCTGCAGGTTTCCGCGCTGGGCCTTGGCTGCATGGGGATGAGCGAATTTTATGGGCCGCGTGACGATGACGCTTCGCTGCGGGCGCTGGATCAGGCGCTGGCAAGCGGGATTAACTTTTTCGATACCGCCGATATGTATGGCCCTTACCATAATGAGGAGCTGTTGGGCCGTTTTATCAAAACGCGTCAGCCTTCGGTTACCATTGCCACCAAGTTCGGCATCGTACGGCAGCCGGGTGAGTATCGCCGGGGCATCGACAACAGCGTCGACTATACGCGCCGCAGCTGTGAAGCGTCGCTGCGCAGGCTGGGCGTAGAACAGATCGATCTCTACTATGTTCACCGCATTGACGCTGCCAGACCGATAGAAGAGACCATGGAGACGCTGGCGCAGCTGGTGCGGGAAGGCAAAATTGCCCGTATCGGCCTGTGCGAGGTCAGCGCCGCGACGCTGAAACGCGCCTGTGCGGTGCATCCGGTGGCGACGGTGCAGACCGAATATTCGCTCTGGACGCGCGAGGTGGAACACGGGGTGCTGCCCACCTGCCGCGAGCTGGGCGTGGGCCTGGTGGCTTACTCTCCCCTTGGGCGCGGCTTTCTCACCGGCCGCTTTCAGCAATCGGCCGCCTTCGCGCCCGGCGACTTTCGCGCCAGCCTGCCGCGTTTTCAGGAAGATAACCTGACGCAAAATCGTCTGCTGGTAGATGAGATCGCCGCGCTGGCGACGGAAAAAGCCTGCACGCCGGCGCAGATAACGCTCGCCTGGCTGCTGGCGCAGGGCAACGATATCGTACCGATCCCCGGTACCTGTAATCCTGTTCATCTGCGGGAAAACTGCGACGCGCTGGCGATAAGCTTAACGCCGCAGGAAGAAACCCGGCTGCGCCAGGCGGCTGCGATGCTGCCCGCCGCCGGCGAGCGTTACACTGCCGAAGGTATGAAAGGTCTGGATGCATAATGTTGGCAGGCAGCGCAGCGTTGCGCTGCCGTCGGGGGTATTTCCTCGCTCATCTCTGTCTATGCCGTCAGCAAAATCTAAACAGCTGCATCTTCTGTACTGCTAATGCCTTCTTTATCACCCTCAAAATAAATGCCAACGCTCCCCTCTTCTATTGCCGCTATTCGGTATTCATATCGTGCATTTATTTTTCAGCCAACATAATCAGCAAGCTCAACGGCAGCCCGTATGGGATAAGCGAACTCATGATTAAGGGTCTCTCTGTCTGAAAGCTCAGGCTCCACCTTTTCAACAGACCCGTGTCAAACCCCTTCAGCAAGCGTGAGTGACACCCATTCAGTAACAGCAACTGAAAGAAGCAGAGAAACCTCTTCATCCTTTATCCAGGTGGAGCGGGCTCTGAAATCTTTAAAATGTTCAGTTATTAACCTACCCATGTTCCAGACTTTCCAGCAATGAGTGTTGTAGAAATCGCGTCAGCGCCTGGTGATAAGCTGGATGTCTGGCATCTGGCTATTGTCAAAGTCCTATTCGCTCTGGATTTGCGACCCGGCGGAAAGGGGGTTAATTATCTCTTCATATTTTCCCGATGCCGGATTATCGTGCGGCGGATAATAAAGGTTATTCCCGGGCAGGCTTAAGCTCATACATCCTGTCCTTATGATGAAAAGCAGCGCCTTACCATTGCATATCGTTATCCGGCGGGCAACGGGATAATCTTTTTCGCCGCAGGCAATAAAAAGTGAATTTAGGCGAATCAGCAAAGCGTCTAATACGCTCAGCTTCACGGGCAGAGTGGATGGAAAACGCGGATTATTATTTACGAGGGAATGATTTCCCTAAACTATCAGCCCGCCGTGATGAAAAGCGGCATCAGCCGCATGCCCGATAACGGTTAATGATGATTACGCCAGGGAGAGAACAGAGGGAAAAGGCAGAAAAGCAGCGGGCCGGATCACCGGCCCGCAGAGGCGTTAACCTTCGTTATGCATCTCGAGGCTTTCCACCTCGTTCTGCCGCGCCATCGCTTTCGCATCATCGTTACGCAGCGACTGCAGATACTCCAGGTATTGCTGATCGACATCTTTGGTGACGTAAACGCCATTGAACACCGAGCATTCGAACTGCACGATATCGGGGTTCTCTTCGCGCACCGCTTCGATCAGATCGTCCAGATCCTGAAAGATCAACGCATCGGCTTTAATCAGCTGGCAAATCTCATCCACTTCGCGCCCGTGGGCGATAAGCTCAGTGGCGCTCGGCATATCGATGCCGTAAACGTTCGGGAAACGAATCTCCGGCGCGGCCGAAGCCAGATAGACCTTTTTCGCGCCCGCTTCGCGCGCCATCTCAATGATCTGCTCTGAGGTGGTACCGCGCACAATAGAATCATCCACCAGCAGCACGTTTTTATCGCGGAACTCGGCGCGGTTGGCGTTGAGCTTACGGCGCACCGCGTTCCGGCGCAGCTGCTGGCCCGGCATGATAAAGGTGCGGCCGACGTAGCGGTTTTTCACAAAGCCCTGACGATAGGGTTTATCCAGAATGCGCGCGATTTCCAACGCCACGTCGGTGGAGGTTTCCGGAATCGGAATGACCACATCGATATCCAGGTCTTCCCATTCGCGCGCGATTTTCTCGCCCAGCTTGGTGCCCATACGTACGCGGGCGCTGTAGACCGAAATCTTGTCGAGGAAAGAGTCGGGGCGCGCGAAATAGACATACTCGAACAGGCACGGATTGTTGCGCGGGTTTTCCGCGCACTGGCGGGTATAGAGCTGCCCTTTCACCGTGATATAGACCGCTTCACCCGGCGCGACGTCGCGCAGGAACTCAAAGCCCAGCGTATCCAGCGCGACGCTTTCGGAGGCGACCATATATTCGGTGCGGCCGCCCGGCAGTTCGCGTTTGCCCATCACCAGCGGACGAATGCCGTTAGGATCGCGGAAGGCGACCATGCCGTGGCCGATAATCATCGCCACGCAGGCGTAGGCGCCGCGCACCTGCTGGTGAACAGCGGCGACGGCGGCGAAAATGTCATCCGCTTCCAGCGGGTGATGCGGACAGCGATCCAGCTCCTGCGCGAAGATATTCAGCAGGATTTCGGAATCGGAGGTGGTATTCACATGGCGGCGACCGCTTTCAAACAGCTGCTTACGCAGCTCGTGCGCGTTGGTCAGATTGCCGTTGTGGGCCAGGGTAATGCCGTATGGGGAGTTGACGTAGAAAGGCTGCGCTTCAGAGGCGCTGGAACTCCCGGCGGTAGGGTAACGCACGTGGCCGATGCCCATATTGCCCTGCAAACGCTGCATATGGCGAGCTTCGAACACATCGTTGACCAGCCCGTTCGCCTTGCGCAGACGGAAACAGTTCAGCGCATCGATGGTACAAATGCCTGCGGCATCCTGCCCACGGTGCTGCAGCACCGTTAACGCGTCATAAATCGACTGGTTGACCGGCATAAAACCGGTGATACCGACAATACCGCACATGTTGTCATATCCTCATTGGCCGCACACCCGGCGCGATTACCGGGGTAAAAAACTCGACGTGCTTTGCAGATAGTCAAAAAACCATCTGATGATGTAACTGAACTCAGGGATCAGCTGAGACTGCTGCCAATCCGGGCTTTTAGAAAAGCCGGTGAACGTATCGAGGAAGAACAGCATCGCCGAAACGATCAACACGCCGCGCAACGCCCCGAAGCAGACACCCAGTACCCTGTCCGTTCCTGACAAACCCGTTTTTTCGACCAGCGAGCCAATCACGTAGTTCACTATCGCCCCGACAATCAGGGTGGCGATAAACAGAACGGCGATAGCGATGCCGTTGCGCACCAGCTGATCGTTAAATCCGGTGAACCAGACAGCAAGGAAGGGATAGTAATGACTGGCAACAAAGAATGCGCATCCCCAGGTGATAAGAGATAAAGCTTCCCGAACAAACCCACGGATCAGGCTGACAAGAGCAGAAAAACCAACAATCCCAATGATGACGTAATCTATCCAGACCATGAACTCTTCCAGCGACAGCGCCCCTGCATCCAGTTCGGGGCGCATTCTAACAGAAAAAGAAAACGTTTGCGTAGGGTTTTCCCTGTCCCTTACAAATAAAAAAAACGCAGAAAAAAAGCGCAGCGCGCGCCGGAGAGGGGCAGCCCTGCGGCCGATAACGCCGCAGAGCTGGCCTGCCAATAAACCGCTGGCGTCTTAACGCGCGCTGTAAGGTTTCACCACCCCGCTGAGGCCGGAAACGCTTTTCAGCTCGCCGACCGCCGCCTGCATTTTCGCTTTTGACGCATCCGGGCCAACGTAGATGCGGGTGATTTGTCCCTGCACCGGCGTTGAAGGCACGGTAAAGGCGCGATAGCCGGAGAGACGCAGCTGCGCTACGATCTCATTCACCTTCGCGGCGTTTTTCAGCGCCCCGAGCTGCACCACGTAGGCCTGCCCCGCCGGCGCGGTTTGCTCCGCAGGTTTAGGTGGCTCCGCTGGCTTCGGCGTGTCTACCGCTTTGGGTTGCTCCACCGGTTTCGGCTTCGGCTGCTCTACCGGCTTCGGTTTCGGTTTCGGCGTTTCTACCGTCTGCGGCCGGGATTGCTCTATGCGCGGCTTCAATGGCGGTGCCGACTGTACCGGCGGCGGCGTCACTACCGTCGGCGCGCTGTTCTGCTGCGGCACGGCGGAGCCGCTCTCCGCCGACGGCGACGGACGGCTGTTGCCGCCCTCTATCGCCGCGCTTGCGCCTTCCGGCGGCTGCGTCGGCAGCGACTGCGTCACCGGCGGCACCATATCGCTGTCCTGCTGGTCGTCCGGCTTCGGCACCAGCGGGATAGCGGCGAACTCCTCTTTATAGTGCTTTTTTTTGCCATCAAGCAGGCCCGGCAAGACGATGACGCCAACGGCGACCAGAATTACCGTGCCGACTAAGCGGTTCTGAAACTTACTTGCCACTGCCCTTCTCCGTTTCCATCGCTTCCATGACGTGCGCCACCGTATGGAACGAGCCACACACCAGCACAATATCCTGCTCATCCGCCTGCTGCATCGCCATGCGCCATGCACCGGCAACCGAGTCGAAGGTCTGCGCCCGATCGGTTTTCAGCTCGGCCAGCAGCTGCCCGGCGCTGGCGCCGCGCGGGCCTTCCAGCGGCGCCAGATACCAGTAATCCACCTGCGGCGCGAGACAGGCCAGCGTGCCGGCGATATCTTTATCGTGCAGCATGCCTACCACGGCGCGCACCACGCCCTGCTTCGGCAGCTGCGCCAGGCGTCCGGCGAGATAAGCCGCCGCGTGCGGGTTATGCGCCACGTCCAGAATCAGCTGCGGCGACTGCGCCACGGTTTGAAAACGGCCCGGCAGAATGGCTTTATCCAGATGCTGACGCACCACGCTTTCGCTGACCTGCAGACCGGAGGCGCTCAGCGCCGCCAGCGCCGTTGCCGCGTTAGGCAGCGGTACCTGCGGCAGCGGCAGATTTTCCAGCGTGATGCGGCCGTCACTGAAGCGCCAGCCGTTAGCCTGCGGCTGCCACTGCCAGTCGCGGCCCAGCTGCAGCAGTTGAGCCCCTTTCTCTTGTGCCACCTGCGCAATGGTGTGCGGCATATCGGGCTCGCCGACCACCGCCGGTTTTCCGGCGCGGAAAACGCCCGCCTTCTCGCGGCCGATGCTCTCCCGATCCGGGCCCAGCCAGTCGGTGTGATCCAGCGCGATGCTGGTGATCACTGCGACGTCGGCGTCAACAATATTGGTGGCGTCAAGGCGCCCGCCAAGACCGACTTCCAGAATCACCACATCCAGCGCCGCCTGTTTAAACAGCTGCAGCGCCGACAGAGTACTGAATTCGAAATAGGTGAGCGAGGTTTCGCCGCGTCCCGCCTCGATGGCGGCGAAGCTGGCGGTGTGCGCCGCTTCCGGCAGCTCATCGCCCTGCACGCGTACCCGTTCGGTATAGCGCAGCAGATGTGGCGAGCTGTAGACGCCGACGCGATAGCCGGCGGCCATCAGCAGCGTTTCCAGCGTGCGGCAGGTGGTGCCCTTGCCGTTGGTGCCGGCGACGGTAAAGACGAAAGGCGCGGGTTTTAACAGATCGAGCGTGCGGGCAACGCGTTCGATACGCGCCAGTCCCAGATCGATCGCCTGCGTGTGCAGACGCTCAAGATAATAAAGCCACGTGGCCAGAGGCGACGTGGCTTGAGGAAGGTGAAGATTTTCCATGGATCCCGTTCACAAGGTTACGGTTCATTGGCGAAAGGCGTCGCGTGCGACGCCTTTCCATCATCTGTCAGGCCTCGTGGCTCTCCGCTTCCGGCTGCTCAGGACGGTCTTCGCTGTCCTGCAGCGGCGCAGGCAGATTCTGCATCTTCGCCAGCAGGCTCGCCAGTTTAAAGCGCATTTCCGGACGGCGGATAATCATATCGATCGCGCCTTTTTCAATCAGGAATTCGCTGCGCTGGAAGCCCGGCGGCAGTTTTTCGCGCACCGTCTGCTCGATAACGCGCGGGCCGGCAAAGCCGATCAGCGCTTTCGGTTCCGCCACGTTCAGATCGCCCAGCATGGCGAAACTGGCGGAGACGCCGCCCATAGTCGGGTCGGTCAGCACGGAGATATATGGCAGGCCACGCTCGCGCATTTTTGCCAGCGCGGCGCTGGTTTTCGCCATCTGCATCAGCGACATCAGCGCTTCCTGCATACGGGCGCCGCCGCTGGCGGAGAAGCAGATCAGCGGGCAGTTGTCTTCCAGCGCCTGCTCGACGGCACGAACGAAACGCGCGCCCACGACCGAGCCCATCGAGCCGCCCATAAAGGCGAACTCAAACGCGGCGGCGACGACCGGCATGCTGTGCAGCGTGCCCTTCATCACGATCAGCGCGTCTTTCTCTTCGGTCTCTTTCTGCGCGGCGGCGAGACGATCTTTATACTTTTTGGAGTCGCGGAACTTAAGCACATCTTTCGGCTCCAGTTCGCTGCCCAGCTCCACCAGCGTGCCCTGATCTAACAGGCTGTGCAGGCGCTCACGCGCATGCATACGCATGTGATGGTCGCATTTGGGACACACTTCCAGGTTGCGTTCCAGCTCGGCACGGTAAAGAACCTGCCCACAGCTGTCGCATTTTGTCCACACCCCTTCAGGAATGTTTGCTCTGCGCGACGGGGTAATTGTGCTTTTATTGAGAATTCGTTCAATCCAGCTCATTGATGACCTTTCTGTTTGAACCTGGTGAAACCAGTTTTTCTTGTTGCTGCTGAAGCCGTCTTCAGCAGACCATAAATGTCACCCATTAAACCATAACCGTTTCGCGCTGTGGATAAAAATCTGGTCGTACCCGTCAGCGCTGATGGTTTAGCGCTGTTTTTGCCGCCGCGCCGCACGGCGATGACGCCATACTTCAATCACGCCTGGCAGTACGGAAACCACAATAATGGCCACGATCAGCAGCTTCAGGTTTTCCTGCACCATCGGCAGCGCGCCGAAGAAGTAACCCGCGTAGGAGAACAGCAGCACCCACAGCAGCGCGCCGGTGACGTTAAACAGCGCGAAGTGGCGATAAGACATATGCCCCATCCCCGCGACGAACGGCGCGAAGGTGCGAACGATCGGCACAAAGCGCGCCAGAATAATCGTTTTTCCGCCGTGGCGCTCGTAAAACGCGTGGGTTTTATCAAGATAGCTACGACGGAAAATGCGCGAATTGGGGTTACTGAACAGCTTTTCGCCGAACAGCCGGCCAATCATATAGTTAACGGCATCCCCCAGCACTGCCGCAATCACCAGCAGCGTCACCATCATATGCACGTTCAGATCGTTCGTCGGCAGCGCCGCCAGCGCGCCGGCGACAAACAGCAGCGAATCGCCCGGCAAAAACGGCGTCACCACCAGGCCCGTTTCGCAAAACAGGATCAGAAACAGAATGGCGTAGATCCAGATGCCATACTGCGCCACCAGCTCGGCGAGATGAACATCGATATGCAGGATAAAATCGACAACAAAACGGATTAGATCCATAACTCTTCCTTAGTGAGCGGCAGCGCCTGAATGTTAGTCTTCAAGAAATAACGGCCCCATCGGCGGGGTCGGTAAGGCGAAACGCGCCGGGTAATCGACGGAGACCAGGTAGAGGCCTTCCGCTTTCGCCGTTGCGGCCGCCAGCTTGCGGTCTTTCGCCGCCAGCAGTTCAGCCATCCAGCTTTCCGGCTGGTTGCCGCAGCCGATTTCCATCAGGCTGCCGACAATATTGCGCACCATATGATGCACAAAGGCGTTAGCTTTAATATCCACCACCACATACGCGCCGTGGCGGCTGACGTTGAGATGCATCACATTGCGCCATGGTGTGCGCGACTGGCACTGCACGGCGCGAAACGAGGTAAAATCGTTTTCGCCCAGCAGGCACTGTCCGGCGCGATGCATTTTTTCCGCATCCAGCGGCTGATGGTAGTGCGTCACGCCGCCGTTCAGGATCGCCGGGCGCAGCCGGTGGTTGTAAATCACGTAACGATAGCGCCGCGCCGTGGCGCTGAAGCGCGCGTGAAACGCCTCCGGCACCGCCTTGACCCAGCGTACGGCGATATCGTCCGGCAGGTTGGCGTTGACGCCCAGCGTCCAGGCCGCATCCTTACGCACCGACGTGGTTTCAAAATGCACCACCTGCCCGGTGCCGTGAACGCCGGCGTCGGTGCGGCCGGCGCAAAATACCGTGACCTCGTGGTTGGCTACCTGCGACAGCGCCTGCTCCAGACGCGCCTGCACGCTGCGCACTTCTTGCTGCCGCTGCCAGCCGTAATAACGGCTGCCGTCATATTCAATGCCAAGCGCCAGTTTACAGACGCCGTTTACCGCCTCCGTCATCAGTACAGGTACTCCTGCACCAGCTTCTCGGCGGTCTTGATCGCCATCAGCGCGCCGCCGAAGCGGATATTGTCCGCCACCGACCAGAATTGCAGCAGCTCCGGGATGCCGTAATCGTTGCGCAGACAGCCGACGTTCAGGTTGCTGTTGTCGGAGGCGTCGGTCACCTGGGTCGGATAGTCGTTCTCATCCGACAACACTACCTCATCCATACGCGCCAGCTCGTCGCGCGCCTCTTCTGCCGACAGCGGACGCAGCCCTTCCAAATGCACGATTTGCGCATTGCCGTAGAACACCGGCGCCTGCACGCTGCTGACGGCGATCGGCAGCCCTTCGTCCTGCAGCACCTTACGTACCTGATCGACCAGGCGACGTTCGCTGGCGACGCTGCCCTCGCGGTCCGGCAGCTGCGGCAGCATGTTGAACGCCAGCTGGCGGCCGAAATGATGATCTTCTGCCGGCACGCCATTCAGCAGACGCGCGCTTTCGCCCGCCAGCGAATCGACTGCCGCCTTGCCCTGCGCCGACACCGACAGCAGATTTGTGACCTGCAGACGCGCCAGGCCCGCCTGCTCGACCAGAGGCTTGATGGCGCACAGCAGCTGACTGGTCAGGCTGTCAGCAACGGTAATGATATTGCGGTTGCGGTAATCCGCCAGCACCTGCGGGTTGACGTCCGGTACCACCAGCGGCACATCCGGCTCCAGCGCGAACAGATCGCTGCTGTCGATCACCAGGCAGCCGGCGCTCGCCGCTTCTTCAGCGTAGCGCGCCGAGGCTTCGCGGCCGGCGGCGAAAAAGGCCAGCTGCGCCTGCGACCAGTCGAACTCCGCGGCATCCTGTACGCGCAGCGATTTGCCGTCGAAACGCACGCTCTCACCGGCGCTACGCTCGCTTGCCAGCAGATACAATTCACCCACCGGGAACTGGCGTTCCGCCAGCAGTTCCAGTAAAGCGTTCCCTACTGCGCCTGTCGCGCCTAAAAGCGCAATATTCCAGCCGTCAGACATGGTGGTTTACTCCAGACAATGACATAAAAACAGAAGGCGGTGATATTCACCGCCCGTTGATTCAGATTATTCCCCTGCCGCCGTTCGGCTCTGGCAACAGTCGCAATCATGTGGGTTATGCGGGTTGATGAACCGCATTGAAGCCCAGCTTATGCAGCAGCGCGGCGGCCGCGGCGTCATCGCACTGCACATGCAGCGACGACCATTCACGGCGCTCCTGATACTGCTTGCGCAGGCGGTCGAACTCGCCCGGCTGACCGGCGACGTTGCGCAGCGGCGCATCATCGCGGCGCACATCATACACCAGATGCGCCAGACGTTTTAGCGTTGCCTGATCGAGCGGGCCGTGCAGGGTAATACGGCCAAACTCCGGCGCCGGCAGCAGGGTCTCCAGCGAGACCTGCTGCGCCTGGCCGATAAAGCGGGTCCAGGCCTCAAAGACCTGGGTCGTGCCGCGCGCTTTGCCTTCCAGCGTGTAGCCGGCAATATGCGCGGTGCCGATATCGACGCGATCAAGCAGCTCGACGTTAAGATCGGGCTCCGGCTCCCAGACGTCCAGCACCACGCTGAGATCGTCGCGCTGCTGCAGCACGCGCAGCAGCGCCGCGTTATCCACCACCGGCCCGCGACAGGCGTTGATTAAAATTGCGTTGGGCTTCAGCGCGCGCAGCAGCGCCTCGTCCGCCATATGCAGCGTCTGATAGCGGCCCGCTTTAAACAGCGGTGTATGGAAGGTCAGTACGTCCGCCTGCGCCGCCACGGTTTCCAGCGGCAGGAAATCGCCCGCATCGCCGCGATCGGCGCGCGGCGGATCGCACAGCAGCGTTTTCACGCCCAGCGCTTCCAGCCGCTTTTGCAAACGGCCGCCGACATTGCCGACGCCGACAATGCCGACGGTACGGTCGGTAAGCTGAAAGCCGTCGCGCTCCGCCAGCATCAACAGCGCGGAGAAGACATACTCCACCACCGCAATGGCGTTGCAACCCGGCGCGGCGGAGAAGCCGATGCCCTGACGCGCCAGAAAATCCTCATCGATATGATCGGTGCCGGCGGTGGCGGTGCCGACGAACTTAATCGCCTTACCGCCCAGCAGCGTTTCGTTCACCTTCGTGACGGATCGCACCATCAGCGCATCGGCGTCGTCCAGCGCCGCCGTCGGAATCGGGCGGCCCGGCACCGCGATCACCTCGCCCGTGCGGCTGAACAGCTCGCGGGCGTAGGGCATATTTTCATCTACCAGAATTTTCACTACGGCTTTCCTGCATCGACTGAAAAGAGAGGTATGTTGCCATACTCATGGCGGAAATTCATGCCGCAACGTGCCGCCGTCCGGCGCGGTAGCGCTCCGGCGTGGTGCCCGCCTGCTGCTGAAACATCACGATCAGCGCCGAGGCGGAGCTGTAGCCCAGCTCCAGCGCGATATCCTGCACCGATCGCCCCTGCTCCAGCAGCGAAACCGCATGCAGAAAGCGCAGCCGCTGGCGCCATTCGCTGAGCGACATGCCCAGCTGCGCCTGACAGCGGCGCGCCAGCGTGCGTTCGGTGGTATAGACGCGCTGCGCCCACTGCGCGATGGTGGTGGTGTCGCCGGGATGGTTTTCCAGCGCCTGCAGAATCGGCGCCAGATATTTGTCCGTCGAGCGCGGCAGATAGCTCTCCTGCGTCGGCGCCAGCAGCAGCTGGTCGCGCACCACTTCGCACAGGCGCATATCGGCTTCGCTCTGCGGCAGATGCAGCTGACGCGCGGCGAAATCATCCACGATCGCTTTCACGATCGGCCCCGCCTGAATCAGACAGGGCTGCGTTGGCATGCCGTCGCAGAGCGCGGCGGCGATGTTAAAGGTCAGCAGGCGGGCATGCTTATGGTTATAGCTGGCGTGTTCGCGCTGCGGCGGGATCCAGACCGGAAACGCGGCCGGGGTAAGCAGCCGCTTGCCTTCAACGTCGATCTGCAGCACATTGCCCTCGACAAAAATCAGCTGGCCCCAGCGATGGGTGTGCGACAGGTACTCGGTGCGCGCGTTGGTCTGCTCATAGCGCAGGAAGAAACGAAAATCGTCGGCGTGCGCCGGCTCCTGATAAACAAGCTGAACCATCTGTTCTCCATAAACGGTGCGGCGATCTGTCCGGTCGGTGAGTAATTTTGTCAGATTTTAATTATCTGTCTGAAAACGGACAAGCGTACACTGCTCGCTATTCGATTAAAGGTAGATAACGATGAGCTTTCTTTTTCCCCTTTTTGCCGTACTTATCTGGTCAATCAACGCCATTGTCAGCAAACTTTCCGCCGGCGCCATCGATCCGGCAGCCATCTCGTTCTATCGCTGGCTGCTGGCGCTGGTGGCGCTGACGCCATTCGTGCTGCCCGCCGTCTGGCGCAATCGCCGCGAGGTGGCGAAATCAGGGTGGAAGCTGCTGGTACTGGGGCTGTTGGGCATGGTGCTTTATCAGTGTCTGACTTACTATGCGGCGCACAGCGTCACTGCGCTGTTTATGGGTATCCTGAACGCGCTGATCCCGCTGCTGACGGTGCTGCTGAGCGTGGTGATATTACGCGTCGCGCCGACGCTCGGCATTCTGCTCGGCACGCTCTGTTCATTTGGCGGGCTGATTTGGCTGGTAAGCCAGGGCAATCCCGCGCAGCTGCTGACGCACGGGCTGGGCACCGGCGAGCTAATGATGTTCGCCGCCTCGACCTCCTATGCGCTCTACGGCGTGCTGACCAAACGCTGGGCGATCGCCCTGCCGGGTTGGCAGAGCCTCTATGTGCAGATCTTTTTTGGCGTGCTGCTGCTGTTGCCTAACTTTTTACGCGCGCCGGACGTCAGCCTGACCGCCGACAATATTCCACTGGTGCTGTTCGCCGGCATCCCCGCTTCGATTATCGCGCCGTTTCTCTGGATCCAGGGCGTGCTACGCATGGGCGCCAGCACCACCAGCATCTTTATGAATCTGGTGCCGATCTTTACCGCCGTTATCGCCGTGCTGTTTCTGCATGAAACGCTGCACAGCTATCACTTTATCGGCGGCGGCGTCACGCTGCTTGGCGTGATTATCGCGCAGCGCCTGCGCGCGCCGCTTTTTAGCCGCCGCGCCGCGCCGACAGCGGAAAAAGACGCCGCTTCCTGAGCCTTGACCTGCGCGATTTCTCTCCCGACGCGGCCGGTGCTAACGAAAAAGCCGCTGCGTCGGCGAGAGGCTGACCGTTCCGGGGAAAAATCCCCTCTTTAGCCGCGCCTCGCCCCTGGATTTTTCTATGCCAGGATTGGTATCATAGCGCCCTATTCCACTTTTCCGGCGCGCCCCGGATATTGACCCGCCGTTTTAAGGATTCCGCCATGCAACCTGTTACTGGCCCCGGCGCGCCCCAGGGCGATCGCACAACTGTACCCGGCCAGCCTCCTCGCGGCGGCACGCCTGGCGAACAGCCCCTTTCTCCGGCACAGCGCACCACGCTGGAACGGTTAGTGGTCCGCATCATGTCGCTCAGCACCTTAAAGGCGCCTGAGCTGTGGGCGGGGCTGCGCCATGAAGTTGGGGTGAAAAACGATGCGGAGCTGCAGTCGCGTCACTTCCCCGCGGCGGAAAACTTCCTTAATGGCAGGCTGTCGCAGGTGCAGAACAACCACGCCACGCGCCAGCTGTTGCAGCAGCTGACCGGACTGTTGCCGCAGGGCAATAATCGTCAGGCGGTGAGTGATTTTATTCGTCAGCAGTTTGGCCATACGGTGCTAAGTTCGCTGTCGCAGGATCAGCTGCGTCAGGTGCTGACTATGCTGCAAAACGGCCAGATGACCATTCCGCAGCCACAGCTGACCCGCAACAGCGATCGTACCCTGCTGCCGGCGGAGCATCAGACGCTGAATCAGCAGGTGGTGAAGCTGGCCGCCGCTACCGGCGAGCAATCCTCCTCGGTATGGACCGCCGCCCTGAAACTGGTGGGCCTGAAAAGCGGCGATCCGATCCCGTCGCGCCATTTCCCGCTGCTGACACAATATCTCCAGGTGCGCCAGACCCTGAGCCAGCAGCACGCGCCAACGCTGCAAATGCTGGAGGCGGCGCTGAAGCACCCGCCGGATCGCGCCGAACAACAGCTGCTGGAGGATTACAGCCAGCAGCGTTTTCAGGCGACGCCGCAAACGGTGCTGACTGCCGCGCAGGCGCAGGATCTGCTGAATCTGCTCTTTTCCCGCCGCGCCGAGCGGGTCAGCGAGAGCGAAACGCTGCGCGCCGACAGCGAAATCAATCCGCAGCCGATCTATAACCCGCAGATCCCGTGGCTGCCCGCGCCGCTGCAGCCGCTGGCGGACCGGCCGATGCTGGGCGCCTTTATTGTCATGGTGGTAGTCGTACTGCTGCTGTGGCTGGTGTTCTGATCCGCTCCCGGGCCGCGCTGCTACGGCGGCTGTTCTGATCCCCCACGCTTCCTGCGCTCCCTAATGCCTGCGGCCAGTTGAGATCCAACCGGCCGCCGCGCATCTGCGTTTTCTGACCACCACCGCGCCGTTAACCGCCGCCGCAGCGTCGTGCGCTAACAGCCGCAGTCGCTGCGTGCCGCCTGCTGCGGCCATTCGCCCGGCGCATCCCCCTCGACGATCGGATGCTGGTCGCGCCGCCAGAAATCGAGCCCGCCGATTAACTCCTTCACGCGCAGGCCGGCGCTGGCCAGCTTCCACGCCGCTTTGGTCGAACCGTTGCAGCCGATGCCGTCACAGTAGGTCACGTAAACTTTGCTTCGGTCGAGCTGCGCCAGCCGCTCCGGCGTCATATCGCGGTGGGGAAAATTAACGGCGCCGCAGATGTGGCCCGCACGCCAGGCCTGCGGCGCGCGCGCGTCGATTACCACAATCTCTTCAATGCCGTTGGCTAAATCTTCGGCAACGTCCCAGGCGTCGGCGTAATAAGCGAGCTTGCGCGCCAGCCAGGCCGCGCTATCGGCAGCGTCAGGCGGAGGAAAGGACAGTACGGTGGATAAAGGGTTCATGGTTTTCTCCTGTGGTTTTTCTTCCATCATAATGGCGTATCGGTATGATGCAGGATACCCATTCCACCCTATCGATAAGACCCATTATGGCTGCCCTCAGCGCCCGTATTCTGATGCTCTACTCCGCGCAACACAGCGCCACCCGGCGCGATCGCCTCTGTAACGCGTTGCGCCAGGCGATCGGCGAAGGCGCCCTGACGGCAGGCAACCGTCTGCCCTCTTCGCGCCTGCTGGCCGTGGAGCTGCAGCTTTCGCGCGTTACGGTGGAAGCCGCCTACGGCCAGCTGGAAAGTGAAGGCTATCTGATGCGCAAAACTGGCCAGGGCACCTTTGTCGCCGTGACCCTGCGCGCGCCGGACGTTAAGCCGGCCGCTGGCGGCGTGCCGCAGAACGTTACCCTTTCACGTCGCGCCGCAACGGTGGTGGCGAGCGGTGGCTGTCAGGATCCGCTTTACCCTCAGGCATTCGCGGCGGGCTCGCCGGAACTGCGCGCCTTTCCTCATCAGCTGTGGCGCCGCCTTACCGCGCGTCAGCAGCGGCTGGGCAGCACGCTGATGCGCTATGGCGATCCACAGGGCTGGCTGCCGCTGCGTCAGGCGATCGCCGCTTATCTGGCGCAGGCGCGCGGGGTGCGCTGCGTGCCCGAGCAGATTATGGTACTGACCAGCTCGCAGCAGGCGCTGCAGATGTTGTCGCTGCTGCTGCTGGATAGCGGAGAGGAGGTGTGGATGGAAAACCCCGGCTATCCGGGCGCGCGCCACGCTTTTCTCTGCGCAGGCGCCCATATTAGCGGCGTAGCGGTCGATGAACGGGGAGCCGTGCCGCCTGCCAACGGCGCGCCACGGCTGATTTACCTGACCCCCTCCCATCAGTATCCCACCGGCGCGCCGCTCAGCCTGGAGAGGCGGCTGGCATGGCTGACGCTGGCGGAGCAAAAACAGAGCTGGATCGTGGAGGATGATTACGACAGCGAGTTCTGGTACGACGCGCAGCCAATGCCCGCCATGCAGGGATTGCGGCCTGATGGCCGGGTGATCTACCTTGGCACCTTCTCCAAATCGCTGTTCCCTTCGCTGCGGCTGGCGTGGATGGTGGTGCCGGATGCGTTTATCGACCCGCTGATGCGCCTGCGCAGCGTGATGGACGGGCACAGCGCGCTGCTGCCGCAGGCAGTGACCGCTGCTTTTATCGAACAGGGGCACTATGCGGCGCACCTGCGTCTGATGCGCCAGCTCTACCAGAGCCGCCGCGACCTGCTGCAGGAGCAGCTGAATACACGCCTCTCCGATCCGCTGCAGCTGCTGCCCTGCCGCGGCGGCCTGCAGATGACCGCCCTGCTGCGTCAGGGAGAGGAGGCGGCGCTAACGCGGCGCGCGGCGCAGCAACAGCTGCTGCTGCCACGCCTTGCGCCCTGCTGGCCGGGGGCTGAATTCCCAAAGCAGCAGGGATGGCTGCTCGGCTTCGCCGCGCTGGAGCGCGCGGAGATTATCGCCGGAGTCAACAAGCTGGCCGCCCTTTTCCGGCCTTAGCCTCTGATGGCGAGCGACAGCATCATGCCGAGCGCAGCGCAGGCGGCGGCGGCGAAATAGACCGCGCCGTAGCCGAGCGAGGTCGCCAGCAGGCCGGTCAGCGGCCCGGTAACGCCATAGGCGATATCCTGAAAAGCAGCGAAGCCGCCAAGCGCCGTGCCGCGTACCTGCGGCGCCACCCGTTTCACCACCTCAACGCCGAGCGCCGGGAAGACCAGCGAGCAGCCACAGCCGGTCAGTGCGGCACCCGCCAACGCCATCGCGCCGCTGGTAGAGAAGCCCATCAGCAGCAGCCCCGCCACCTCAATTGCCAGCGACGCCGCCGCCACGCGACGGCCGCCGAGCCTGTCCGGCAGCGCGCCAAAGAAGATGCGCATCAGCACGAAGGCGCAGCCAAAGGCGCTCAGGGCGAAACCGGCGTTGCCCCAGTTTCGCTCCGCAAACCAGAGCGAGGTAAAGGTGCCGATGGCGGCAAAGCCTACGCCCTGCAGCGCCAGCGCGCAGCCTGGCGAAAAGATTTGCCCGACCACGCGCCACAGCGAAGGGCGTTCGCCGCCCTGCACCGGCACCGGCCGGATCCAGCCATTCAGCGCCAGCGAGATCAGCGGCAGCAGCAGCGCCGCTGCGCCCAACCCGCTAAAACCCCAGCGCGTATGGATCCACAGCCCCAGCGGCGCGCCCGCCGCCAGCGCACCGTAAATCGCCATGCCATTCCATGACATCACCAGGCCGGAACGCTTCGGCCCCACCAGCCCCAGCCCCCAGGTCATATTACCGGTCAGTAACAGGCTTTCGCCAAAGCCCAGCAGCAAACGCCCTGCCACCAGCAGCGCGAATTTCCCGGCGGCAGCCAGCGGCAGCTGGGCGGCGAGCAGATAGGCTGCGCCGACCAGCGCGATCGCCAGCATGCCTTGCTGGGTGGTGATTTTCGCCCCGTGCCGATCGGCGCGTCTGCCGGCGAAGCTGCGCGTCAGCAGCGTGGCGAAAAACTGAACGCCCACCGCCACCCCCACCATCAGGTTGCTGTAGCCCAGCGTCTGATGCACAAACAGCGGGATGACCGGCAGCGCCAGCCCGGCGGTAAGATAAGTTAAGAAAACGGCGAAAGAGGTGCAGGCGATAAGCGCCTTGCTTTGTGAAGAGTGGATTGTCGTCTCGGACATTCGTCACGGTTCTCCTGATTATTGCAGGCGCATATCAGCCACGTGCGCCCCGATAGCCAGCCTTACAGGCCGGAGCGGGTGCGTTGGTTGACGTGAACGCTTACGCAATATCATGACGATATTGTTAACGGGAAACGGCGCGGCGCGGATGCGTCAGGCGCTGGCAGGGAGTGTAATAGAGATGTCCGCGCGGCACCAACAGCGGCGGGCGGCTTTTTGCTTTTCACCTGCGGGAATGCGCGTCTTCTCGCAAAAAACCACGCATCGCGCGGAAGCGCACCGGCGAAAAAAAAGCCCGGCGGGAAGCCGGGCTGATAGTAACGTATCGCTTACTGATATTTACGCATGGTCAGCGTGGCGTTGGTACCGCCGAAGCCGAAGCTGTTGGACATTACTGTCGTCAGCTTGCGCTCGGTGGTTTCGGTGATGATATTCATCCCTTCCGCCGCCGCATCGCGCTCTTCCACGTTGATGCTCGGCGCGATAAAGCCATGCTCCAGCATCAGCAGGGTGTAGATCGCTTCCTGTACGCCCGCCGCGCCCAGCGAGTGACCGGTCATCGCTTTGGTTGCGGAGATCGCCGGCTGCTGTTCGCCGAACACTTCGCGGATGGCGCCCAGCTCTTTCACATCGCCGACCGGCGTGGAGGTGCCGTGGGTGTTCAGGTAGTCGATCGGGGTATCGAGCCCCTGCATCGCCATCTTCATGCAGCGCACCGCGCCTTCGCCTGATGGAGCAACCATGTCCGCGCCATCGGAGGTCGCGCCGTAGCCAACGATTTCCGCATAGATATGCGCGCCGCGCGCCAGCGCATGCTCCAGCTCTTCAACCACGACCATACCGCCGCCGCCGGCGATGACGAAACCGTCACGGTTGGCGTCATAGGTACGGGAGGCTTTTTCCGGCGTTTCGTTATATTTGGTAGAGAGCGCGCCCATTGCGTCAAACTCGCAGGCCATTTCCCAGCTCAGCTCTTCGCCGCCGCCGGCAAAAACGATATCCTGTTTGCCCAGCTGGATCTGCTCTACTGCGTTGCCGATGCAGTGCGCGGAAGTGGCGCAGGCGGAGCTGATAGAGTAGTTCACGCCGTGGATTTTAAACGGCGTCGCCAGGCAGGCGGAGACGCCGGAGCCCATCGCTTTGGTGACCACGTACGGGCCTACCGCTTTCAGGCCGCGCGGGCTGCGCATTGCGTCAGCGCCGAACACCTGGTAACGCGGAGAACCGCCGCCGGAACCGGCGATCAGGCCGACGCGCGGGTTATTCTGGTAAACCTCGTCGCTCAGGCCGGCGTCTTTAATCGCTTCAGCCATAGAGAGATAAGCATAAATGGACGCGTCACTCATAAAGCGCACAATTTTGCGATCGATGAGGCCTGTGGTATCAAGTTTAACGTTACCCCAGACGTGACTACGCATGCCGGAATCTTTCATCTCCTGGGAGAAGGTGATGCCAGAGCGACCTTCACGCAGAGATGCCAGGACTTCTTCCTGGTTGTTACCAATGCTGGAAACGATCCCCAGGCCAGTAATCACCGCACGTTTCATTCAAATACCTCTTCCATATCACTATTAGGATTTGACACGCACTCTAGCGTACACTTGTACGCCGAACAAGTCCGATCAGCGAAATTGTTGTGTAAATTTGCGTGATGTGACCGGTCTCGATAAAATCCCGCCACTGCCTGATAAATGAGCCATTCCCGTTGAACAACGCACCGATAGAACACGCAAAACTGGACTGGAACGACCAGGGTACACCTGTATCCCGAGAATTTGACGACGTCTATTTTTCTAATCAGAACGGTCTGGAAGAGACGGAATATGTCTTTCTGGGCGGCAATAATTTGCCCGACCGCTTCGCCACCCATCCGCGCGCACTGTTTGTCGCCGCAGAAACCGGCTTCGGCACCGGGCTGAATTTTCTGACCCTGTGGCGCGCTTTCGATCGCTTCCGCCAGGCGCAACCGCAGGCGAACCTGCAGCGGCTGCACTTTATCAGTATGGAGAAATTCCCGCTGGCGCAGGCAGATCTCGCCGCCGCCCATGCGCGCTGGCCCGAGCTGACGCCCTGGGCAGACGAACTACGACGTCAGTGGCCGCTGCCGCTGCCGGGCTGCCATCGCCTGCTGCTGGATGGCGGGCGCGTCACGCTGGATCTCTGGTTTGGCGATGTTAATACGCTTATCCACCATTTTGATGACAGCCTGCAGCGTAGCGTTGACGCCTGGTTTCTGGATGGCTTCGCGCCGTCGAAAAACCCCGATATGTGGACGCCGGCGCTGTTTGACGCCATGGCGCGGCTGGCGCGGCCCGACGGCACTTTCGCCACCTTTACGGCAGCGGGATTCGTACGTCGCGGCCTGCAGCAGGCGGGCTTCGGAGCGGGTAAACGCAAAGGCTTCGGCCGCAAGCGTGAAATGCTGTGCGGCGCGCTGGAGCAGGCGCCTGAGCTGCCCCACGCCGCGCCCTGGTATGCGCGCTCCGCCGCCGAAGGAGACGATATCGCGCTTATCGGCGGCGGCATCGCCAGTGCGCTACTGGCGCTGGCACTGCTGCGGCGCGGCAAACGGGTCACCCTTTACTGCGCCGACGACGCGCCGGCGCAAAACGCCTCCGGCAACCGCCAGGGCGCGCTCTATCCTTTGCTTAATCAGCACGACCCGGCGCTGGCGCAGTTCTTCCCCGCCGCTTTCGGCTTTGCGCGTCGGCTCTACGATGCGCTGCCGGTGAGTTTTGCCCATGACTGGTGCGGCGTTACGCAGCTTGGCTGGGATAAGAAGAGCGCCGAGAAGATTGAGCAGATGCTGGCGATGGGGCTGCCGCAGGCACTGGCGCAGGGCGTGAACGCGGACCAGGCTGAACGGCTGGCGGGCGTACCGCTCGGCTGCGGCGGCATTCACTACCCTGCCGGCGGCTGGCTGGCTCCGGGCGAGCTAACCGCCGCGCTGTTTGCGCTGGCGCAGCAGCAGGGGTTGCAGGTTCGCTGGCGACACCGGCTGGAGAGGCTGGAGCCGGAAGATGGCGGCTGGCGACTCTGCTTTGTCGACGGCGCGATGGCACGCGAGAGCAACGTAGTGCTGGCCAACGGCCACGCCATCACCTCGCTGGCGCAGAGCGAAAAACTGCCCGCCTATGCAGTCAGCGGACAGGTAAGCCATATTCCCTCCCGCGACGGGCTGGCGTCTCTGCGGCAGGTGCTGTGTTATGAGGGCTACCTGACGCCGGTCAGCCCGGCGCTCGGCACCCACTGCATCGGCGCCAGCTATCATCGCGGCGACGCTTCCGTGGCCTACCGCGAGGCGGATCAGCAGGAGAATCGGGAACGTCTGCTGCGTTGTTTGCCGCAGTGCGACTGGACCCGGGCGGTGGATGTCAGCGCCGGCGAGGCGCGCAACGGCGTGCGTTGCGCCACGCGCGATCATCTGCCGCTTGTCGGTAACCTGCCCGACTACGCCGCCACGCTGGCGCGCTATCAGGATCTGCCGCGCCAGCGCGCGCAGCAGGCGGCGATCGCGTCGGCGCCGGTCTGGCCGGGCCTGTTTGTGCTGGGCGCGCTGGGATCGCGCGGCCTGTGCAGCGGGCCGCTGGCGGCCGAGGTGCTGGCGGCGCAGCTGTGCGCCGAACCGTTACCGCTGGATCGCGCTACGCTGGCGGCGCTCAATCCGAACCGTTACTGGGTGCGTAAACTGCTGAAAGGGAAAGCGGTAAGCTGAAGAGAAGATGTTGCCTCACCGCGATTTACGTGACTAACAACCCGGCTTCATCATGGTCGGATTCCAGCGTTATAAAAAGAAAAAGCCGCGGGCTGGCACCGGCTAATCTGCGTCATTAGCCGGCGTAGACGGTAGCAAAGAAAGCGCTGGCGGCGGCAAAGAAAGCGCAGACGGCGGCAAAGAAAGCGCCATAATGTCCAACAGCGCCCACGCCTGTGCTGCTCCACACAATAAAAAAGCGGCCCGCGGGCCGCTTTTTTACATGCCAGTCAGGCTCAGGCGGGCTGGCGCGCCTGCAGGAACAGGTTATCCCACATGCCGATCACCAGCGCCTGGTCGCGCGGCGAAAGCTCGCCGGCGGCAATGGCGTTTTGCAGGCTGTTCTGCACATGGATCTGCAACGCTTCCGCGGTATGTTCACCGCTCTGCTCCAGCTCGGCAACCGCCAGAGTGAGGTGACCGCGCAGGTAGCCGCTGGCGAATAGCTCATCATCACTGGCATGCTCGACCATATCGTCAATCAGGGCCAGAATACGCGTTTCAAATTCTGCGATCATCTCAATTCCTCATTAAGTCGCGCCTCCGTTCAGCGCAGATCTTCCGGCCAGGGAAACTGCGCCGCCGTCAGCGGGGGCGTGTGATAAAAACGCTGTAATTCAGCGATAAAACGGGCCGGGCGCGCCGGAATGCCGTTTTCAAGATAGTGCATCACCTGAGCATGAACCTGACGCTGGAAAGCGATGCGATCCGGCTCATAATCTCCATTGAGATTGTCACAACTCACGTTGAAGGGGAAGCCCGCCGCAACGCTGAACATCCACTCCAGCGCCTGGGGTTTAATTTCAACCGACTCAAACTGATGCTGCGTATTGGCATCGCGCCCGTCAGGACAGTACCAGTAGCCGAAATCGACCAGCTTGCGGCGCTCGGCGCCGGCGATGCACCAGTGCGAGATCTCATGCAGCGCGCTGGCGTAATAGCCGTGCGCGAACACCACGCGATGCCACGGCGAAGCGTCATCCGCCGGCAGGTAGACGGGCTCGTCGTCGCCCCGGATTAAGCGGGTCTGAAAATCATCCTGAAAGCAGCGATCAAAGAGCGTAATCAGGTCCTGGTAATGGTGATGCATCGTGTCCATATCTGTAACTGTCGGCTGAAAAAAACGCGCAATTGTCGCATTTAGCGTTCGGGTTGACGAGCATTATCACCAGAGGTGCGTCAGCCAGTGGCCAATGGCCGCGCCGTAATCTTCATACAACAGCTTGCTGCTCATCACTACCGAGACGATAACCACCATCGGACGGATCAGCCTCTGCCCGCGCGACAGCACCATGCGCGCACCGAGACGCGCCCCGCATACCGATCCCACCAGCATCACCAGGCCGACGCCCCAGACCACTTTGCCGCCGAGAATAAAAAACAGCAGGCTGGTGAAGTTGGAGGTGAAGTTCAGCACCTTGGCGTGCGCCGTGGATTTCGCCAGGTTGAAGCCCGCCAGAGTAACGAACGCCAGCGCATAGAAAGATCCGGCGCCCGGGCCGAAGAAGCCGTCGTAAAAGCCGACCACGCCGCCCGCCACCAGCGCGAAAGCGACGCCATCCAGCCGCCGCTGGCGATCTTCCTCGCCCAGCCGTGGCATCAGCAGAAAATAGAGACCGATGCCGATAATCAGCAGCGGCAGCACCTGGCGCAAAAAATCGGACTGGATATGCTGCACCAGCAGCGTGCCGCTGACCGCGCCGACAAAGGTCATGGCGATATTTAGCCGCTGTTCGCGCAGCTTGACCGCGCCACGCCGCACGAAGTAGAGGCTGGCGGAGAAGGAGCCGCCCACCGCCTGCAGCTTATTGGTTGCCAGCACCTGCGCGGGCGACAACCCGGCGGAAAGCAGCGCAGGCACGGTCAGCAGCCCGCCGCCGCCGGCGATCGAATCGATAAACGATGCCAGCATCGCGACGAAAAACAGCACCCCAGCATCTCCGGGGAGACAACCCACCAGTCCATGTAAGATCCTAAAGTAGATGTTTATCCAGCAGCGCCTGACAGGATGGCGGCAGCGGCGGCGGCTCGCGCTTCACCGGCGATCCGCCGCCCGGTTTTTTCGGCAGGAACCAGCTTTCCAGCTCGGCCCCACAGCCGTCGCCCGGCGGCGGCGGCGCCTGATCTTCGCACTCCAGGCTTTCTGACGGGCAGCGCAGACGCACATGCATATGGGCGCGATGGCCGAACCACGGGCGCACCTTACGCAGCCAGTCGCGATCGCTGCCAGCATCGGCGCACAGCTGCTTTTTGATCGCCGGATTGACGAAGATGCGCGTAACCTGCTCATCTTTCGCCGCCAGCTTGATCAGACTGTCGATTTCCGGCTGCCAGTGACGCGCCACCACGCGCTTGCCGTCAGTGCTGACCAGATCGAGCGGCTGCGGCTTCAGCAGCATCTGTGGCGTCCAGCGGCTTTTCGGCAGCTGCAGCCAGATATCGACATCCAGCCCGCTCTGATGGCTGGCGTGTCCGCTGCTGAAACGGCCGCCCGCCGCCATGCCCATATCGCCAATCAGCACCTGGCCCAGCCCGAGGTTATGCACCTGAGTGGTAAGTCGCTGAATAAACAGGATCAGGTCGGGATGGCCGAAATAGCGGCGCTGATCCTGACGCATCACCTGATAGGCCGGATTATTCAGCGGCAGCGCTTCGGCACCGACAATACAGCCGTTGGCGAAAGCGCCGATCGCCTGCGGCGACCCGGCGATAGGATGGGTAATGTTTTGCCACGGCGTCGCCGCCAGCGCCGGGGCGCTGAGCAGCAGCGCGGCCAGCAGGGAGAGCGTTTTTCTCATGCGTTACCAGCGTGGAATAGTGGTGGAAACGTCCGCGCACTGGGCGCGATGGCGCAGCAGATGGTCCATCAGTACGATCGCCATCATCGCCTCGGCGATCGGCACCGCGCGGATCCCAACGCAGGGATCGTGACGGCCTTTGGTGATCATCTCCACCTCTTCGCCGTCGCGGGTAATGGTGTTGCCCGGCACGGTGATGCTGGAGGTGGGCTTCATCGCCAGATGGGCAATCAACGGCTGGCCGCTGCTGATGCCGCCGAGAATGCCGCCGGCGTGGTTGCTCTGGAAACCGCTGGCGCGGATCTCATCGCGATGCTGGCTGCCGCGCTGATTGACCACCGCAAAGCCGTCGCCGATTTCAATCCCTTTCACCGCGTTAATGCTCATCAGCGCGTGCGCCAGGTCGGCGTCCAGACGATCGAACACCGGCTCGCCGAGGCCCACCGGCACATTTTCCGCCATCACCGTGACCTTCGCGCCGATAGAGTCGCCCTCTTTCTTCAGCGCACGCATCAGCGTATCCAGCGCCTCCAGCTTGTCGGGATCGGGACAGAAGAACGGATTCTGTTCCACCTGGTCCCACTCTTTCAGCTCGCAGGCGATATCGCCGATTTGCGACAGATAGCCGCGCACCTGCACGCCGAATTTCATCTGCAGATATTTTTTGGCGATGGCGCCCGCCGCTACGCGCATCGCCGTTTCGCGCGCCGAAGAGCGGCCGCCGCCGCGGTAGTCGCGCACGCCATATTTTTGTTCGTAGGTGTAGTCGGCATGGCCGGGACGAAACAGATCTTTGATGGCGCCGTAATCCTGCGAGCGCTGATCGGTGTTTTCAATCAGCAGCCCGATGCTGGTGCCGGTGGTAACGCCTTCAAACACGCCGGAGAGAATACGCACCTGATCCGGCTCGCGGCGTTGGGTGGTATAGCGCGAGGTACCCGGACGACGCCGGTCGAGATCGTGCTGCAAATCCGCCTCGGTGAGCGGGATGCCGGGCGGCACGCCGTCAACGATGCAGCCCAGCGCGATGCCGTGGGATTCACCAAAGGTGGTGACGCGAAAAATCTGTCCAATCGTGTTGCCTGCCATCTCGGCTCCGTTATTGTGCGATTAATCTTTGAAATATTTGAAGTGATGTTGTGCGTCGACAATTTGCTGACGGGTCAGCATAAATACGCCGTCGCCGCCGTTATCAAATTCCAGCCAGGTGAACGGCACGTCGGGGTATTGCGCGATCATATGCACCATGCTGTTACCGACTTCGCAAATCAGCACGCCCTCTTCCTGCAGATAGTCCGGCGCGCAGGCCAGGATGCGGCGCACCAGCTTCAGCCCGTCGCTGCCCGCCGCCAGGCCCAGCTCCGGCTCATGGCGATACTCATTCGGCAGGTCGTCCATATCATCCGCGTCGACATAAGGCGGATTGGTGACGATCAAATCGTATTGCAGCTTCGGCAGATCGCGGAACAGGTCGGAGCGGATCGGGGTGACATGATGGATCAGGCCATGCTCTTCAATGTTCTGCTCGGCAACCGCCAGCGCATCGAGAGAGAGATCGACCGCGTCCACTTCCGCCTCCGGGAAGGCGTAGGCGCAGGCAATGGCGATGCAGGCGCTGCCGGTACACATATCCAGAATGTGCTGCGGCGTATGGTTCAGCAGGCCAGCGAAGCGGCTGTTGATCAGCTCGCCAATCGGCGAACGCGGGACCAGTACGCGCTCATCGACATAGAACTCATGGCCACAAAACCAGACTTTGTTGGTGAGATAGGCAACCGGAATGCGCTCGTTGACGCGGCGGATCACACGTTCGACGATGCGGTGGCGCTCGCTGGAGGTCAGACGCGCGTTGCGCATCTCTTCAGGAATATCCAGCGGCAGGTAAAGGGTTGGCAAAACCAGCTGAACAGCTTCGTCCCAGGGATTGTCCGTGCCGTGGCCATACCAGATGTTGGCCGCCGCGAAACGGCTCACCGCCCAGCGCAGCATATCCTGAATGGTGTGCAGTTCATTCACTGCTTCATCGACGAAAATTTTGTCCAAGTTGCCCTCCACAGGCCGTTCCGTAGTTACGGCAGTTAGTTTGCCATGAAGTGGGCGAGAATTCAGCGCAGGGACGTGAAAAAGCTGACTTTTGTTTACAATGCGGGTTATCGTAGCCCTCAGGCCGCGCGGCCTGCGCCCGTTAACTATCAGAAATCAGGCATTATGAAGAAAAAAGAGCAGCTCAGCGCTGAAGATAAGGCGCTTTTTCGTCAGCTGATGACCGGCACCCGCAAGCTAAAGCAGGATACGCTGGTGCATCAGCCGCCGCGCAAAAAAGCGGAGGTGTCGCTAAAGCGTCAGCTGTCGGAGCAGGCGGACAACAGCCACTATTTTTCCGATGAGTTCCAGCCGCTGCTGGCTGAGGATGGCCCGGTGCGCTATGTACGCGGCGATGTCAGTCATTATGAGCTGAAGAAGCTGCGGCGCGGCAACTATACGCCTGAAATTTTTCTCGATCTGCACGGGCTGACGCAGCAGCAGGCCAAGCAGGAGCTGGGCGCGCTGATCGCTGCCTGTCGACGCGAGCATATTTTTTGCGCCAGCGTGATGCATGGGCACGGCAAGCATATTCTGAAGCAGCAGACGCCGCTGTGGCTGGCGCAGCATCCCTACGTGATGGCCTTTCACCAGGCACCAAAAGCCTTTGGCGGCGATGCGGCCCTGCTGGTGCTGATTGAGGTGGAGGAGTGGCAGCCGCCGGAATTACCCTGACGGCCTGAGGCGTTACATCGCTTTGGCGAGCTTGGAGGGGCTGACCTGCCATTTTAAGGCGCCTTCGCTCTTGTCGGCATCAAAATCGATGCAGGCGATCGCGGAAGTGGCGAACATCGGCGGCGGCTCCTGCGGACAGAGTTCCGACACCAGATAGCCGACTAACGGAAGATGGGAGATAACCAATACCGAGGCGACCCCTTCTTTCGCCAGCGCCTGAATATAGCAGGCGACCAGCGCCGGATCGCCGCCCGGCGTCAGCTCCGGCAGCACTTCCTGCTCCTGCGGCAGCTGCAGTGCCTCGCGAACCGTGGCGAGCGTCTGCTCCGCACGCAGATAGGGGCTAACCAGCACCCGTTCGATATCCAGTGTCTGGCTGTTGAGCCAGCTCGCCATTTGGCGTGATTCATCACAGCCGCAATGGGTCAAAGGCCGCACAGAATCACTGGCTGCCTCAAGTGCAGCGTCGCCGTGACGCATGATAAAAACTTGCATAAAGCACCGCTGTTGTTTAACAAAATCGTCGGATCATCAGTCTGTCCGACGCGTCATTCTGCGAATGAACGCTGTGTTGTAACCCAATGCCCTGAGTATAGTCAACCGATTGTTTAATAAACGACCTATTGACGGAATATGGCGCCAGGCACGGCAAAAAAGCGCCTTTGCTAAGCCGCTGAATCATTATGGGTATTCGCTTCGTCCGGAGAATTGTAAAAGTTTTCTCCACGCTCGGCGCGCTGACGCAGCGCTTCGCACGGCGCAAAGCGGTCGCCATACTGATGCATCAGGCGGGCTAATGTGTTTACTACGTTAGCGGCCCCGAGGCTGTCCATGTAGCGGAAAGGTCCGCCGAGGAAAGGCGGAAATCCGATGCCGAAAACCGCGCCGATATCGCCGTCACGCGCGCTACGGATAATGCCCTCATCAAGACAGCGCGCCGCCTCATTCAGCATCAGCATCACGCAGCGCTGGGCGATAAGTGCCCCGTCCAGACGGTGCTGCGGCTGGATCTGCAGCAGAGAATAGAGCGTTTTATCTGCCTGCCTGCTTTTGCCGCGCCCGTCATAGCGGTAAAAGCCACGCCCGTTTTTACGCCCTTTACGGTTATCACGCAGCACAGCGGAAAACGCCTCCGGCGCGGCGAAACGCGGTCCCCAGGCCTGCTCCAGTATCGGCAGGATTTTGGTGCCGACGTCAATGCCGACCTCATCCAGCAGCTGCACCGGCCCCAGCGGGAAGCCGAATTTCACCAGCGCCTTATCAATATTTTCGATCGGCTCGCCCTCCAGCAGGCAGCGCATCGCTTCATTCATATAGGGCGCCAGAATGCGATTGACGTAAAAGCCGGGGCGATCGGCCACCACGATCGGCGTCTTACCCTGCCGTTTAGCCAGCGCCACCGTAGTGGCGATGGTAGCCTCAGAACTCTGCTGATGTGGGATCACTTCCACCAGCAGCATTTTATCCACCGGGCTGAAATAGTGCAGGCCGATCACCTGCTCCGGCCGCTGCGCCTGTGCGGCGATCTGGGCGATCGGCAACGAGGAGGTATTAGAGGCGAAAATGGTATGCGGCGCGCAGTGCTGTTCCACCTCCGCCACCATCTGCCGCTTCAGCGCCAGATCTTCGAATACCGCCTCAATTACCACGTCGCGCTGCGCAAAACCGCTGTAGTCGGTGGCGCCGGTAATCAGCGCCATCTGCCGCTGACGCGCGGTAGCGGTGATATGCCGGCGTCTGACTTTCTTGCTCAGCAGATCCCAGCTGTACTTCATCGCGTGGTTGACCCCTTCCACGCTGATATCTTTGATCCGCACCGGCAGCCCCGCTTTGATGGCGGTGACGGCGGCGATGCCGCCGCCCATTAGCCCGCCGCCCAGCACGCCGACCGAATGCAACGGCAACGGCTGTGCATCGGCGCCGCGCTCTTTTTTCATCGCGGTGGTGGCGAAAAAGAGATGGCGCAGAGCGGCTGACTGCGGCGTCATGGTCAGTTCGCCAAAGGCGAGCGCCTCCGCCTCGTGACCGGCGCGCATCCCCTGCTCCAGCCCGATGCGCACCGCTTCCAGAATGCGGCGCGTCGCCGGATAGTTACCGTGGGTTTTCGCCTCGCTTTGCCGCGCCGCCAGTTTAAACAGCAGCACGCGCCCCGCCGGCCCATGCATTAGCCGCGTGCGTAGCGGCAGCGGCCGGCGCTGGTTTTTGCCCTTCAGCGCCAGCGCCGCCGCCGTTTCCAGCAGGATAGACTGCGGCACCGCATCATCCACCAGCCCCAACTTCAGTGCCTGCCTGGCGCGCAGGCTTTTGCCGGTCAGGATCAGGTTCAGCGCCTGCGAGGCGCCGATCAGACGCGGCAAACGCTGCGTGCCGCCGCTGCCGGGCAGCAGTCCGAGCTGCACTTCCGGCAGCCCGAGCAGGGTTTTCTCATCCAGTGAACAGACGCGCCAATCGCAGGCCAGCGCCAGCTCCAGGCCGCCGCCAAGACAGGGACCGTGAATAGCCGCCACCACCGGCACCGGCAGCGCGGCGATCTCGGACATAATACGCTGCCCCTGCTCCGCCAGCTGGCGCGCCTCGTCGGCACTGTGGCAGCCATCAATCATGCTGATATCCGCGCCGGCGATAAAGGAATCGGGTTTGCCGGAAATAAACACCAGCCCGGCCAGCGCCGCATGCTGCCGCGCCTCAGCGATGACCGCACGGATCTGCGCAATAAAGGTTGCCCGCAGCGTATTCATTTTCTCTCCCGGCAGGTCAATGGTGATGACGCCGACGTTATCGCTGCGAACGCTAAACTGAAATGCGGATTGCTGTTCCATAACCTTATTCAACCTCCAGTACCATCGCCGCGCCCAGGCCGCCCGCCGCGCAGGCGGTCACCAGCCCCAGGCCGCCGCCGCGACGGCGCAGTGCATTCAGCGTTTGGGTAATCATGCGCGCGCCGGTGGCGGCGAAGGGATGCCCGTAGGCGATAGAGCCACCCAGTACGTTAAATTTGTCCTCATCCACTTCGCCTAACGCCTGCGGGCGATTCAGCATATCGCGGGCAAAGCGCGCGTCGCCGAACAGCTTCAGGTTCGCCAGCGTCTGTGCGGCGAACGCCTCATGCATATCGATCAGCGTCAGATCGCGTAGCGCAATCCCGGCGCGATCCAGCGCCAGCGGCGTCGCATAAACCGGTCCCAGCAGCATATCCTGCCAGACGTCGGTAGCGGTAAAGGCGTAGCTGCGCAGATAGCCGAGCGGCGTAATACCCAGCTCGCGCGCCCGTGATTCGGTCATCAGGATCACCGCCGCGGCGCCATCGGTAAGCGGCGTGCTGTTGGCGGCCGTCACACTGCCGTGGCGCCGATCGAAGGCCGGACGCAGCCGGGCGTAATCGCTGACGACGCTGTTTTCGCGCACGTTGTTATCCTGACGAAACGCGGCACGCCAGGGCGGCACGTAAGCCGTCATCACTTCATTGTCTAAATGGCCGTCGCGCCAGGCCTGCGCGGCGCGCTGATGGGAACGATGCGCCAGCGCATCCTGCTGTTCGCGGCTGATGCCGTGACTTTTCGCCATCTGTTCGGCGGTATCGCCCATACGCAGGCCGGTAGAATACTCCGCCACCGCCGGCGGTACCGGCAGCAGATCGCGCGGACGTAGCGCGCTAAACAGTTTTAGTTTTTTACCTAAGGTGCGTGCCTTGCTGAGATCGACCAGCGTACGGCCCAGCTTTTTACTGACGCCGATTGGCAGAACGGAAGAAGAGTCAGCCCCGCCGGCGATGCCGGCGCTGACGTTGCCCGTCAGCAGGCTTTCCGCCAGGCTGGCTACAGCCTGAAAGCTGGTGGCGCAGGCGCGGCTAACGCTCCAGGCGTCGGTGCGGACATTTAGCCCGCTGCTGAGAACGATTTCACGCGCGATATTCGGCGCTTCTGGCATCTGGATCACCTGGCCGAACACCAGTTGCTCGATAATCTCCGCCGGCAGTTGGCTGCGGGCCATTAATTCGCTGACCACCATACGTCCCAGCTCAATCGCCGGAATGCCGTGCAGCGCCGTCGCCTGACGGGCGAAGGGCGTGCGCAGCCCGTGGGTAATGGCGATGCGATCGCCCTGACGCGTCAGCAAAGGAAGCGCTCTGCTCATTATTCTCACCTGTTAACCGCGACCGCAGCATCATTGCCAAAGAGGTCAGACCTGCCCAGTGTTAACCAGTTTGTAACAAGGCGCCAGCAACGGGGATAGAAAATGAGAGCGGCGGCACAGTTGCCGCAGAGAGGTAAAAAAAGAGAGCGACACGGGAAGAGCGGCGCTGTTTTAGCAACGCCGCAAGCGGGAAGTTAGCGCAGAATTTAGCGCAGGCCGGGCTGGAATTTAACGTAAACCGGGCCAGGTTTAGCGCAGGCCGAGCTGGAAAATCAGCGTTTCCGCCTGGCAGCTAAAGGTAAAATCAACGTCCAGCTGCACGCCTTCGGCCACCTCGGTAAAGCGCGGGGTAATAACGCACGGTTCCGATTCAACGCTGCGCGCTTTTTCGCTGAGGGTCGCCAGCATTGCTTCCGCCTGCTGACGGTTATCGAACACACGGGACCAGGAAGCGGTGCAGTCGCTGTTATCCATGACGGTGCCGACATCGACACAGCAGCAGGCGGCGGTTTCATTAGTACTGCATTTATTTAAAGCATCACTCATTATTATCTCCCACTATTTCGCTTTAAACGATTAACCAGATTGCGGTCTATTTTACCCCTCCCCGCCAGCCGCCACGAAATAGTGTGAGGACTATCACTAACATTATTGATCTGGCGCAGGAATAGCGCAGTCGGGCAGGCAGTGAGGCGGCAAATTTGCTACGTGGATCTTATTTCATAGATCATATTTGAAATATTTAAAAAACAATATTGCAACATATACACAGGTCAGACCTATACTGTGCGCACTGGTCTGATTTGTGCGTTGTATTTCAGCCCCTACAATCCCCGATCCCTTGTTACTTGGTGTAACAGAATTTATAAAAATCACATAATGAGGTTGTGGTCATGAACCATAAAAACCTGTGTGCAAAGTCAGCTTTGGCGGCTGCAGTGGCAATTGCTTCCTCCAATCTTTACGCAGCGGGCTTCCAGCTCAATGAGTTCTCCTCGATTGGTTTGGGTCGCGCCTATTCCGGCGAAGGCGCGATGGGCGATACAGCGGCATCAGCCAGCCGCAACCCGGCGACCATGGCATTGATGGATCGCCCGATGTTTTCCGTCGGCGCGGTATTTATCGATCCTGACGTCAATATTGATGGCGACAGCGGCTCCGGCAACAGTCTGAAGGCGGACAATATCGCGCCGACGCAGTGGGTGCCCAATATTCATTATGTGCAGCCGATTAACGATCAATGGTGGATTGGCGCTTCCGCCTCCACCAATTACGGTCTGGCCACCGAATTTAATAATGATTACGCCGGCGGCGCCTACGGCGGCAAAACCGACCTGATGACCTCCAACTTTAATTTAAGCACCGCCTGGCGCATGAACCAGCACCTCAGCTTCGGCGTGGGCTTTGACGCGGTTTACGCGCGCGCCAAGATTGAACGCTATCTGGGCGAATATGGCGGCGTACTGCCTGCCGTCGGCCTGCCTGCCGCGCCTGCCGATACCCAGGTCGCGCATCTGAAAGGCGACGAGTGGGGCTACGGCTGGAACGCCGGCATTCTGTATGAGGTGGATGAAAACAACCGCTTCGGCCTGACTTACCGTTCTGAGGTGAAGATCGATTTTGACGGCGACTATAAGAGTTCGATTCCGTCTCAGGCGAACCCGATTACCGGCCCGATTGGCCTGCCTTACGGCACCAACGGCAGCACTATCCCAGGCGCGCTGACGCTGAACCTGCCGGAGATGTGGGAAGTGTCGGGCTATCATAAAGTCGCGCCGCAGTGGGCGGTTCACTACAGCCTGGCCTACACCAGCTGGAGCCAGTTCCAGGAGTTGAAAGCGACCGGCAGCAACGGCCAACAGCTGTTCTATAAAGATGAAAGCTATAAGGATGCCTACCGCATCGCGCTGGGCACCACCTACTTTTACGATCAGAACTGGACCTTCCGCGCCGGCATCGCCTTCGATGACAGCCCGGTTCCGGCCGATAAGCGCTCTATCTCCATTCCCGATCAGGATCGTCTGTGGCTGAGCGCCGGTGCCTCATACGCCTTTAACGATAACGCCTCGGTAGATGTCGGCGTCTCTTACATGCATGGTCAGAAAGTGACGGTACATGAAGGGGTCGATCCGGTCGCTACCGCGCGTAACGGCGTCGCAACGCCGTATGAATTCGATTCGGAAGGCAAAGCCTGGCTCTACGGCGCTAACTTTAACTACCGTTTCTGATTGCACGATTGAAAAAAAAGACGGGAATTTCCCGCCTTTTTTATTGGTACTGAAAGCAACACGCAGGGTACCAGAACCTGTTTCTAAGGCGGGGATCCGCCTTTTTCTTGCCGCTTATTCGGCGGCGTCGATATCGTCCAGATCGCCCTCAATCGCCTGCGCGTTGGGGTTCTCCTGCGGCTTCAGCTTGCCGCCGTTCGCCAGGAAATCGTGACGCTGGAAATAGGCGTTACGCACGAAAGCGTAAGGATCGCTGGAGCTGCGCAGAATCGCATCGGAATCGAGCAGCTGCGCGCGCGTCTCTACGCCTTCCAGCGCCCACTTGCCGGCACTCAGCGGCCAGCTCAGCCAGCTCAACACCGGATAGAGCGTATCCAGATAGTCGCCGCCATCTTCACGCGGCGTAAAGCTGCCGTAGCCGGGCAGCACCACGTAAGGACCGTAGCCGACGCCCCAGGCACCGAGCGTGCCGCCGAAGCGCGGCGGCTCTTCACGCGCCAGCTTGTCGTTCGCCATGCCCGCCACGTCGATAAAGCCCCCTAACCCCAGCACAGTATTCAGGAAGAAACGGTTGAAGTGGATCATACCGCGATAGGGATCGCCGCGCAGGAAGGAGTTCACCATCGCCGCCGGCTCGTTCAGGTTGCCGAGAAAATTACTTACCCCGGTGCGCGCCGGAACCGGCACATAATCCCGCCACGCCACCGCTACCGGACGCACCACATAAGGATCCAGCACGTTATAGTTGAAGTTAAACATCGTGCGGTTAAAACCTTCCAGCGGATCGGAACGCCCCTGCGGTTCGTTGTTATCCTGAGAGCTGGCGCAGCCGACCAGCAAAACGCTGGCCAGCGCCAACCCCGTCAGGCGGTAGTTCATAATCTTCTCCCTGTATTGATTGAGTGCGTACCGCTTCAGGGCTGCTGTTGATCAATTTCAACAGTAAGATGCTGATGACCATCAAAAGGCGTTAACGCGCTCTCGCCAAACCAGTCGCCGGTTTGCGGAGCGGCGTTGCCGTCGCGCGCGATACGCACGCGCACCTTCACCTGATGCTGCGCCGAAAGCAGGCGCTCCGGCATCATGGCGTTACTGTCATCCAGCGTCAGCGATAGCGGAAAATGACTCAGCGGCAGTCTCTTCACTGCCACCGGAACCGGTGAAACACCGTCAGAAACAGAAATATACAACACTCCGTCCTGCGGTAACATTTTTTCTACTTTCGAACCCAGCGAGACGCTTAGCGCCAGCTGGCTGCTTTGCAGCCCGGCGGCGGTTTTCGCCTGTTCGATATTGCGCTTCGCCTGCGCGACGCGCGCATCATCGGGCGGCAGCAGCGTCAGCAGGGTTTGCCAGGCCTCGATCGCCCGCGGGTACTGTTGCTGCCCGAAAGCATTAAATGCCGCCAGGCTAAGTATGCGCACATTATCAGGATCCTGCTTCAACATCGCCTCCAGCAGCGTCTGCGCTTCGCGGTTATCCTGCGCATCGCTGGAGCGCGTCAGCACTTCCGCATAGTTGAGCCTGATTTCGCTATTATTCGGCGCCAGCTGCAGCGCGCGCTGAAATGCCTGAATCGCCGTATCGCGATTATTCAGTACCATGCCGATACGGCCCAGCATCAGCCAGTCATGCAGATCGCCGTCGTTCTGCTGTAGCGAGGTGCGCAGCCCCAGCCCCAGACGCGCCAGCTCTTCCAGCGTCAACGGCTTTGCCTGCGGATCGAGCAGCCGTGCGCGCAGCGCCGGATAGTCATCCTGCACCTGCTGCCAGGCGATCAGGCCGGGCAAGCCGCCGGTTTTCAGGTAGCAGCCCAGGCTGACGATCACCAGCAGCAGCGCGCCCGGCAGCAGCACCCAGCGCCCCAGCGGACGCGCGGGCGCGGCGGCGGGCGCGGCGGGAATGTCATTCAACAGCGTTTGCTGCAGCTCCTGCACCATCGTCTGGCGCGCATCGATAACGCCCTGCGCCTCATCCTGCTCCAGCTCCGCCAGCCGCTGCTGGTAAAACGCTTTGTTCAGCGCGTCGCGGTCAGGCGCCGTTAAACGATCACTGCGCCAGCCGGCAACGAGAAACAGCAGCAGCGCCGCCGTCAGCAGCGCAGCCAATACTATCCAGAAAAGAGTCATTCAGGTTTCCTGTCGCTTTCCAGCAGCGCCGCCAGACGCTTTTGCTCCGTCTCGTCCAGCCGCTCGCTCTCCAGCGGCAGACGACGGCTGCGTAAAAATATCACCAGCCCGCCCGCCACGACAAACAGCAGCGGCCCGGCCCACAGGATCAGCGTCGACGGGGTCACCGGCGGCTGATAGGTGACGAAATGGCCGTAGCGCGCCACCATATACTGGGTAATCTGCTGCTCGCTCTGCCCCTGTTTCAACAGCTGATAGACCTTCAGACGCATATCGGCGGCGATCATGGCATTAGAGTCGGCGATGCTGTTGTTCTGGCACTTAGGGCAACGTAGCGAGGCGGTCAGCTCGCGATACTGTTGCTCCTGCCGGGCGGAATCGAACTGCCAGGTTTCTATTGCCGCCAGCGCGCTCAGGCTAAACAACAGCCCCGCCAGCAGAAGGATCAACGCTCTCATTTGTCCGCCTCCCGGCTATATTTTTCCCACAGCGGCCGCACTTCCTGCTGCCAGACGCGCGCGTTGAGATCGCCTGCATGGCGATAGCGGATAATGCCCTTGCCGTCGATCAAAAAGGTTTCCGGCGCGCCGTACACGCCCAGATCCAGCCCGAGCATGCCGCTGCCGTCATACAGGCTAAGCGCGTAAGGATTGCCCAGCGTATTGAGCCAGTTGACCGCTTTCGCGCGATCGTCTTTATAGTTGAGGCCGACCACACGCACGCCCTTTTCTGCCAGCGTATTGAGATAGTGATGTTCGGCGCGGCAGGTTGGACACCAGGTCGCCCAAACGTTGAGCAGCAATGGCTTGCCGTTCGCCAGCACCGACTGATCCCAGGTTTTGCCCGGGGTATCCAGCGCCTCCAGCGTAAACAGCGGCACCGGTTTACCGATCAGCGCCGACTCCAGCCGCGTAGGATCGTCGCCGTCGGCGTTGCGCGACAGCTGCCACATCAGCGCGACAGCCAGCAGCAGAAACAGGACCAGCGGAATATAGAGGATCTTCTTGTTCATACCAGCTCCCGTTGCGCCTTTTTACGGCTGCGATAACGTGGGTCGAGCAGGCAAAGCAGGCCGCCGAACGCCATAAACAGGCCGCCGTACCATATCCAGCGCACAAAAGGTTTGTAATAAATCCGCACCGCCCACGAGCCATCTTCCAGCTCTTCGCCGAGCGCCGCATACAGGTCGCGCGTCAGGCCGCCGTCGATGGCTGCCTCGGTCATCATGCTGCGCGCCACGCTGTAGTAGCGTTTCTCCGCCCGCAGCGTCGCTTCCGGCTGACCGTCGCGCGTTACGTCGATAATCGCCGCGCCGCCGCTGTAGTTGGGGCCGTTCAGCGCGCGCACGTCACGGAAGACAAAGTGGTAACGATGAATATCGACGCTGTCGCCCGCTTTCATACGCACGTCGCGCTCGACGCTGTAGTTTTGACTAAAGGCGATGCCGATCACCGTCACCGCGACGCCCAGATGGCCGAATACCATGCCCCAGTGGCTGCGCGGCAGGCGAGTCAGGCCGCGCAGCAGGCTGTGACGATGGGTGGCGCGCTCGTGCAGTTCCATCAGCGTCAGCAGCGCGACCCACAGCGCCATCATCAGCCCGACCACCGTCATCGCTTCGATGCGATCCTGCATCAGCCACGGCAGCAGCAGCGAGAGCAGCAGCGTCGCCAGCAGCGCCAGCGCCAGCCGCTTCCAGAGCTTCTGCGGCTCGTCGCGGCGCCAGCGCACCAGCGGCCCAATGCCCAGCAGCAGCGCAAACGGCGCCATCAGCGCGCTGAACATGGTGTTGAAGAAGGGTTCGCCAATGGAAATGGTGCCCAGCCCCAGCTGCTTATGCACCAGCGGCAGCAGCGTGCCCAGCAGCACCACCAGCATGCCGGCGATCAGTAGCACATTGTTGCCGAGCAGAAAGGATTCGCGCGACCAGAAATCGTTCTGCACCCGGCTGCGCACCCGGCCGCCTTTCACCGCATAGAGCAGCAGCGAGCTGCCGATCACCAGGATCAGGAAAGCGAGAATGAACATGCCGCGCGCCGGGTCGGAGGCGAAAGCATGTACCGAAACCAGCACCCCGGAGCGCACCAGGAAGGTGCCGAGCAGGCTGAGCGAAAAGGCGGTGATCGCCAGCAGCACCGTCCAGGCTTTAAAGGTGCCGCGCTTTTCCGTCACCGCCAGGGAATGGATCAGCGCAGTGCCTGCCAGCCACGGCATAAAGGAGGCGTTCTCTACCGGATCCCAGAACCACCAGCCGCCCCAGCCCAGCTCGTAATAGGCCCAGGCGGAGCCCAGCACGATGCCGATAGTGAGAAACAGCCAGGCCGCGATGGTCCAGGGACGCGACCAGCGCGCCCAGGCGGTATCGAGCCGTCCCGCCATTAGCGAGGCGATGGCAAAGGCGAACGCGACCGAGAAGCCGACGTAGCCCATATAGAGCAGCGGCGGATGAAAAATCAGCCCGATATCCTGCAGCATCGGGTTCAAATCGTGGCCGTCGATAGGGTAATCGGGCAGCGTGCGGGTAAAGGGGTTGGAGGTGAAGATAATAAACAGCAGGAAGCCGAAGTTGATCATTCCCATAACCGCCAGCACGCGCGCCACTGCATCCTGCGGCATACCGCGGCTGAATATGGCGACCGCCAGCGTCCAGCCGCTGAGCATCAACACCCACAGCAGCAGCGAACCTTCATGCGCCCCCCAGGTGGCGGCGATGCGGTAGTAGATCGGCAGCTGGCTGTTGGAGTTGCTGACCACATAGGCCACGGTAAAGTCATTAACGATAAAGGCCTGCACCAGCACGGCGAAGCTGCCCGCCACGCAAAGAAACAGCCCGACGGCGAGCGGACGCGCCAGCCCGGTGAGACGGCTCTCCTGACGCAAAGCGCCCCACAGCGGCCAGACGCTGAGCAGCAGCGCCAGCGCCAGCCCAAGGCAGAGCAGAAAATGTCCGATTTCCGGCATCATGAGCGGCCATCCTGCGGCTGCGCCGCCGTTCCCTGATGGTTTTTCTTCATCGCGTCGGCGATCTCCGGCGGCGTATATTTCTCATCATGCTTCGCCAGCACCTCTTTCGCCTGGATAAGATTGCCTGCCTGCAGCTCGCCCTGCGCCACGACGCCCTGCCCTTCGCGGAACAGATCGGGCAGGATGCCCTCATAGCTGACGCTGACCACGCCGCTGGCGTCATAGAGTTTAAAAGAGACCTGCAGCGTTTTTTCATCGCGCTTCACGCTGCCGGCATCACCATGCCGCCGACGCGTAGCCGCTGGCCCGGCGTCGGTTTGGCATGCGCTTCGCCTTTGCCGTAGAGAATTTCGCTGGGGTATAGAAGAGATCGATATTGGAGCGCAGCGCGTACATCACCAGCGCGGTCGCCAGGCTCAGCCCGACCAGGATCGCCGCGACAACGTAGAGGCGGTTTTTACGACGGGTATTCACATTATTCTCCTGCCGCCTGGCTTGCGGCCTGTTTCATTTTTGCCGCTCTGATGCGGCGCTCACGCGCCTGGTGCTGACGCACGCTTTTCAGCAGTTGACGGCGCTGCCATAAGGTATGCGCCGCCAGCATCGCCAGCGAGGCCAGGGTAAAGCCGACGGCCAGCCAGACGTAAAAGCCGTAGCCGCCCATGGCGAAAAAGTCGTGCCAGGAAGAAAACGCGGGATTCATGCGGCGCGCCCTCCTTTATTGACCAGCGCTGCGACCCAGGGCCGGTGGCGCTCGGTCAGCAGAATAAGGTTGCGCAGGCGCATCAGCGTCAGGGTGATGAACAGCAGCAGGTATCCCAGAATCGCCCAGCGCAGCGGCGTGCGCATGCTCGGCGCGATCGCCTGTTGCAGCATGCCGGACGACCCCTGATGCAGGGTATTCCACCACTGTACCGAGAAGTGGATAACGGGAATATTAACCACACCGACAAGGATCAAAATACTGGCGGCGCGGCCCGCCATACGTCGGTCGTCAAAGGCGTTGTAGAGGGCGATAACGCCCAGATAGAGAAACAGCAGCACCAGCTCCGAGGTCAGGCGCGCGTCCCAGATCCACCAGGTGCCCCACATCGGTTTGCCCCAGGCGGACCCGGTGATCAGGGCGATAAAGGTAAAGGTAGCGCCCACCGGCGCCATCGCGGCGGCGGCCAGATCGGCCATTTTCATCTGCCACACCAGGCCGGTGAAGGCGGCGACGGCCATCGCGCTGTAGATCCCCATCGACCAGATGGCCGCCGGCACATGCAGATAGATGATGCGGTAGCTTTCTCCCTGCTGATAATCCGCCGGCGCGAAGCCGAACCCCCATCCCCAGCCGGTTAGTAGCGTCAGCGCCGCCAGCAGCGCCATCCAGGGAACCAGTCGGCCGCTAAGCTGATAGAGCCGTTCCGGCTTCGCCAGCTGATGTATCCATTTCCACATTGTTATTGCTCACGGTAAATATAAATCGACAGTCATTTTTTAATGCAGGCTGATACGCAGCGCCGCCGCCGTTGCGAAAGGCGCCAGACAGGCGCTGGCCGCCAGCATCGCGCCCAGAATCGCCAGGTAGCCGCCGATCGGCAGCCCCATACCGGCCGCGTCAATCGCCGCGCTGGCGAAAATCAGCACCGGCACCGCCAGCGGCAGTACCAGCAGACTAAGCAGCACCCCGCCGCGCCGCAGCCCGACGGTCAACGCTACGCCGATGGCGCCCAGCAGGCTGAGCGTCGGCGTGCCGAGCAGGATAGTCAATGCCAGCGCCCGCCAGCCGGCGACGTTCAGCGACAGCAGCAGCGCGGCCAGCGGTGACAGTAGCAGCAACGGCAGCCCGGTGATCAGCCAGTGCGCGATCACCTTGCCCAGTACGGTCACCGGCAGCGACGTCGGCAGCAGCAACAGCTGCTCCAGCGAACCGTCGGCGAAATCGTCGCGAAACAGCCGCTCCAGCGCCAGCAGCGAGGACAGCAGCGCGGCCACCCACGCCACGCCCGGCGCAATGCGCGCCAGCAGCTGCGGTTCAGGCCCGATGCCGAGCGGGAACAGCGTGATAACAATTAAAAAGAACCACAGCGGGTTAATCACTTCCGCGCCGCTGCGAAAAGCGATGCGCAGCTCGCGCGCGATGACGCGTCCCAGCATCAGCAACGCTCCCCCGCCGTCAGGCTGATTTTGCGCAGCGGACAGGCGGCGGCCGGCAGCGGCTGATGCGTGGTTAAAATCACCATGCCGCCGTTTTGCGCATGGCGAACAAACAGCGCCATCAGTTTTTCCACGCCGTCCGCATCAATGGCCGTCAGAGGCTCATCGAGGATCCAGACCGGCGCCTTGCTGAGCCACAGCCGCGCCAGCGCAACGCGCCGTTGCTGTCCGGCCGACAGCTGCGCCGTCGCCATCTCTTCGAAACCGAGCAAATCGACCGCCTCCAGCGCATCGAAACGCTGCGTTTCATCGCAGTCGGCATGATAAAAGGCGAGATTCTCCAGCGGCGACAGCACACTTTTTACGCCAGGATGATGCCCGATAAACAGCAGGTCACGATGCCACTGCGCGCGCTGCTGCTGAATCCGTTCTTCCCGCCAGCGCACCTCGCCGCGCTCCGCGCTGCTCAGCCCCGCCAGCAGCCGCAGCAACGAAGTTTTTCCTGCGCCGTTCGGCCCCTCGATCTGAACGATATCGCCGTGATTGACAGCGAAACTGAGATCGCTGAACAGTACGCGTTCATCGCGTATGCAGGTCAGATTGGTGGCTTCCAGCATGAGGGGAATATGTCGCACTATTGAATCGGGCCGCGATAATAACATAAGTCAGTATCGCTCCGTAGCCTGACCACTGCTCAGGAATGGGTGGATCGGGTCAAATTAGCTGCATCAGATCAATCTTTTGCCTAAAAAAACATCGATATTAAAGGTTTGTTACTTTTTCTCTAAAATTAAGTCACATTTTACTTACTTCAAAACTGGCTACGCTTAAAGGATTGTTCAACACCACTGGGGTTTGTATGACATCACCACAACAGCAAGACAACGAAATCGAAGTTGAAAGCGAAGAGAAGGATCAGGGTGAAGAGATCGAGGTAGATGAGGAGCAGCTGCCTTCGCGCGCGGCAGCGATACATGAACAGATCCGCCAGGATGGCGAAAAGGAGCTGGAGCGCGACAGCATGGCGCTGCTGTGGTCGGCCGTTGCCGCCGGGCTGTCGATGGGCGCATCGCTGATGGCGAAAGGCATTTTTCAGGTGCATCTGGCGGGGGTGCCGGGCGCGTTTCTGCTGGAGAACCTCGGCTATACCTTTGGCTTTATCATCGTGATTATGGCGCGTCAGCAGCTCTTTACCGAGAACACGGTGACCGCCGTGCTGCCCATCATGCATAAACCTACCGGCAGCAATTTCCTGCTGCTGCTGCGCCTGTGGGGTATGGTGCTGCTGGGCAACCTGATCGGCACCGGGCTGGCCGCGCTGGCATTTGCCCATATGCCGATCTTTGATGAGCCGACGCGCCTCGCCTTTACCCATATCAGTGAAAAAGTGATGGAGAACCCGCCGGGCGAGATGTTCGCCAACGCGGTGATTGCGGGCTGGATTATCGCCACCATGGTGTGGATGTTCCCGGCATCGGGCGCCGCAAAGCTGCTGGTGATCATAATGATGACCTGGCTGGTGGCGCTGGGCGACCTTTCGCACATTGTGGTGGGTTCAGTAGAGGTGTGGTACCTGGTGTTTACCGGCGCGCTGCCGTGGCAGGAATTTATCTGGCCTTTCGCCCTGCCGACGCTGGCCGGCAACATTATCGGCGGCACCTTTATCTTTGCCCTGCTCAGCCATGCGCAGATCCGTAACGATATGAGCAATAAGGCAAAAGCGCAGGCTGAAGCGGAGCGCAAAAAGCAGGCGAAAGAGAAAGAAAAACGCGGCGGCCGCTAGCGGTTGTCGAGAGAATAAGCAGTCAGGCGGGTAAGTGGTTAATCTGCGAAAGGAATTGCGTTATACTGCCCGCCGTCGTCCCCTTAGTTAAATGGATATAACGAGCCCCTCCTAAGGGCTAGTTGTAGGTTCGATTCCTGCAGGGGACGCCACATTCACATTACCCGCCATTTCCCCAAAGCACCAAAAACCCTTTAAACAAAGCCCAAGCGCATATTCGACGTTACCCAACGTTACCCCGCATCCATTGACTACACCAAATCTTTGTGGGCATATTGCGGGCATAGTGAAAAATGACCACGGATTTATGCCCGCATGCTTACCGTAAAACAAATCGAGGCAGCAAAGCCCAAAGAAAAGCCTTATCGCCTGGCTGATGCCGGAGGCTTGTTCCTCTTCGTTCCGCCGTCAGGAAAAAAGGTCTGGCGCCTTCGTTACCGTTTCGAGGGTAAAGAAAAAACACTGGTCATTGGCCCCTACCCTGAGATTTCCCTGACAGAAGCCCGTGCGAAGCAATCTGATGCAAAGATGAAGCTGTTGAGCGGTGTCGATCCGGCAGAGCAAAAGCAGGCGGTGAAGAAAAAAGAAAAAGAAGCCGTTGCTGATTCGTTTGGCGACATCTTCAATGAGTGGCATGCGCACAAGTCAAAGGTCTGGTCTCATGGCTACGCCGATGAAATGCGACGGATGTTCGATGATGACATTCTGCCAATTATCGGACATATGAAGATGGGAGAAGTAGAGCCGATGGTTTTGCTGAAAGTCATTCGCCACTTTGAAGATCGGGGCGCTATGGAGCGGGCGGATAAAGCGAGAAGAAGGTGCGGAGAGGTTTTCCGGTATGCAATCATCACCGGACGAGCCAAATACAATCCGGCTCCGGACTTAGTTGATGCTCTTAAAGGATACAGAAAAGAAAACTTCCCTTTCCTTCCCATGAGCCGCATTCATGAGTTTCAGCGGGCGTTGACCGGTTACGGTGGCAGCGTTATAGCCAAGATAGCAACTCAGGTTCTTCACTATACCGCGCTACGTACCAAAGAACTCCGGTCGATGGTATGGAAAAACGTCGACTTTGAGAACAGGTTAATCACTATCGATGCTTCTGTAATGAAGGGGCGCCGTATTCATGTTGTTCCGATGTCTGATCAGGTTGCCGAGCTGCTGACGTTTCTAAAGAAAGTCACAGGCCAGTACGAGCTTTGCTTTGTTGGCCGCAATGATAAGAAAAAGTCTATCAGCGAAAACACCATACTTGGCGTGATTCGTCGAATTGGCTACGAAGGGCAGACTTCAGGGCATGGATTCCGGCACCAGTTCAGTACAGTACTGAATGAGAAGCACTGGAACAGCGACGCTATAGAAGCTCAACTGGCGCACACAAACAGCAAAGGAACGCGAGGAATCTACAACCACGCAGCATATATGGAAACGCGCATAGAAATGATGCAGTGGTGGGCGGATTGGCTGGACGAGAAAATTAAATGATCCGGCGACATGCAAAGGATTGGCAAAGGTCACAAACCCTTGCATGTCCCAAATTTGTCTCACCTCTTACTCATCGCTTCCCGGGCTCTCTTCCGGTGAAGATTCCTTCTCCGGCATCTGCAGACGAATATCAATCCAGCTGGTAGGCGGCACGTCGATTAATGGCCCTTTCGTCAGTACGATTTCACCATCATCGCTGAGCATGTACTTGCGTTTATAGAGACGAACGGTAATGCCTCCGCTCTCTGTCTCTTCCGCTTCGACAATCCCCATGTCCCCTGACCCCATTGGGTCACGTGGTGGTGACAGCTGCCAGCCTTCTTTCGCCAGGCCAAGGGAGCCAGTCAAAACATAAACGCCGGTGTCCATTCGTGTAATAGTGATACCTGCTGCTTCTGCGTTGCGTGTGCCAGCACCGCACCATTCAAAATCCTGTTCATCAATATCGGTGCGCTTGTTTTCTTCCTGTGATTTTGTAATACGAGCGACTGGGGAGGCGGCTTTCAGGGTGCCGTCGGCAGCTCTGGTCGTGTTACCTGTGTGATAACATGTATAGTCATACGTGATAAGCCCGTTCGCAAGATAGCGAAATCTCAGGTTGCCACTGCCTTCAACGTTTATATGGAAACATATGTTGTTATCGTAGCCAAGATAGATGCCGCTACCGTACGGTACGCTTCCGCTGGCTCCCCCAGACCTTCTTATCTGGCTTGGATACCTGTTATACAATCCATCAACGGTTGCGGGAGTCGTCGTCAACCACCCCCCATCGCCTTCTGATAGCATTTTCCCACTGTTACTATATGCATCACGGATAGCAGCTGTGCCCAACCCCAGATTATTTCTGGCTGTTGCTGCATCTTTGGCACCCGTGCCACCCTGCGCAATCGAAATAGCCGTCGTCAGGGCGGACAATGACGTAATATCGTTGTTATCACCTTTGGCCGCTTTGTTATTGAGCAGCGTGGTAATAGCGCTCCATGCCGGGCCAGTAAACTGGCTACCATCCGGTAACGTAACGGTAATGTTGCCCGTTCCGCTGAATACCTGTTGCCAGTTGTTCTTGTCGAGATTCATTCCGCGAATGGCTTTGGCTACATCAGCAGCTACCTGAGCGGTAATGCCGACGAGCGTTGCGTTCGGAACGGGCGTCCAGGAAAGGCCGGTAATGGTTGGTCCGTTATAAGCTGCCAACAGCGTTAACCCGGTATTGGACTCTACTGATTTAACACCGAGGGTATATGTTACCCCACCCACAACAACGACCAGAAAATCACTGGCGGCCAACTCATTACTAAATGACGTGCCTGTACCTGTAACGGCAGTTGAATTATTGGTTAGCTTTATAGTGCCTGCTGGCATAATTATCTCCGGGCATAAAAAAACCGCCGAAGCGGATATTATTGAATGATGATTGTTGAAATCTGGCGGCTAGTTAAAATACTGTTCACCATCCAGAACGACGATTGGTACGGATGCTATAGGCAGAACAGCCTGATATCCGCCGGTGTCAGCCAGCAGCGTTTGTTTCCCTCGCGATGAACGGATATTACTTCCGGACATAATTAATCCTCTGTTATAAAAACTCCAGTTCATTCCGCTCTCCTTTTTCGAATCTCCACCATATATCCCCAGGCAAACCATTGGCCTCGTCACGCCTGTAGAAGCACTGGTTCCACTAACGGTAACGGTGTTTTTTATAAACATGGGGATGTATGCGCTGTTGAATGTACACTGCCCGCTATTGTTGAAGAGGTAGAACCCATATTCAGGCATGGTAAGCGCAAACCCATTGCTGAAAACGGCAATGTTAAGCGTTACCGAACCGCCTGAGACATAAATTGTCTTATTATTATTGGTATATTCCACTACTGCGGTTGCGCTGTTCCAGTTAGCGAAAACAGAGCAGTTAGCCCTGCCCTGAACACTGGCCGGCACTGTCCATGTGCCACCATTTCCTAACGTAACCGTGGTTCGGTAAACGCAGTAGCCAGCACGCGTCGCATCGGTTATGCCTGTGAAATTTGTGCCATCAGGAATAAAAAAACCATACGATGAGTCTGTGGGGTTAATGGTTTCATATACGTCAAACAGGAACCATCCATTGTCAGTAGTTCCTCCAATATCGACCCCTACTGAGTAGGTATTGAAATTAACAGTCACAACACTGCCAGAAACCGTGATGCTGTTAACCCCGACGGTATCAACGGCAAGGCTGGTTGAGTCCTGAAATATACCGTACATCGTGACCGGAACGACCAGCAATGTTGTGTTTGCGCCCTTCCCTGAAATGGTAGTGCTAATGCGTGTGTTATTTCTGCCTGGCGCAATTCTTATCCTTTGCAGATAAGTAATCGCCCGTGCGCCTCCTGAAAGCAGGTTGTAATAGCTACTACCATTGTCAGCGGTCAACCAGAAACCTTGCTCTCCAGCCATTATGGTTTGAACCCCATTTTGAGAAGAATAACACCCGAACTGCTTTTAAGGCCGGCGCCGGTAGAGTCAATAAAGAAGCCACTGTTTGCTGAACGGAAATTGAGCTGGTTGTTATCCTTACCAAATTGCCAGCCATTACCAGATGCGTAACCGACAGACTCAAGAGTCCCGGCTATCTTTGCGTTGGTGATAGCAGCATCCTTTATTTTTGCACTATCAATGCTGGCATCCTGTATCAGTGCAGATCGGATAAATACTTGCCCGTTAATAGCTGCAAAAGCCAGTTGATAACTTCCAGGGTTATTTCCGGTATAAATACCGAACTGGTCAGCACTAAAAGCCAGCGTTGATTTATAACCGCCCCCCGACGGCTCAATTCCCATAGCCATGCCGGCCTTGTAATACTGTCCGTTGCGAAGAATCTGTAGACCCACATCATAGAACGCACTGGCGCTACCATCTGAATTTACTGTGGCCGTCAGCTTTTGGTTAACTGAAGATGTCAGATCGCCGATTTGAGCTTGTACAAGCGTATTCTGCTCTGCCATCGCTTTGCTGACGTCTGCGATAGTGGTGCGAACAGTCAGGATGTCCGCGCGAACCTCCCCGTACTGCTGGAATTGATGGTCTACTGATGAGTTGTTATCCAAGGCGTTCTGCAGCATGCCCTCAATATTGGTATCGATTTGACTGCTTAAGTGCTCGAAGGTATCTGAGTTACGAATTGCGTCATCAATGTAATCATACATGCCAGGGATGTCCGCTGATGCCTGACCTGATACCTCTACAAAAGCAGATGTGCCAAACGCGTTTTTCGTACGCACATACATGTAATAGGTCGTGTCGGCCTTCAGCCCATGCAGAGTCCATTGTGAAGCGCGGCCAAGAAACTGAGCCTCATTCACGATGTTCGCTGCGCTGGTTGCTTTAACTTGGCCTGTATGCCAGAACTCAAAGGAAGTGTCCGTGGTGGCCGCGACGTTCATGACTGGCACAATATCGGCGGAGAAGATGCCAGGCGTCCACTGGATAAATGAAGGTGCGGACGGGGCGCCGATAACTAAGCTGACCTGAGTCTCCGCTCCTTTCATCCCATTTTCGTTCCGGCCGCGGACACCGAGTGTATAGCTACCCGCATTCAGGCCGTAAAACTCATAACGAAACTGGTCTGTTTCATATTGAGCCACCACTTTCCCGTCAGCGCTGTATACATATAGCTCAAACACGATCTTTTTAGTGAGCGTTGCGGTCTCCCATGTAGCTGTCACCTGAACGGTTTCGCTATTCGTGTTTATGATGCGTAAATTTTCGATGTTCGGGACGCGATATCCATTCAGGGTATCGTTGGGCGTTTCGAACACGGTGCCGTCATCAACTACAGCTTGCTTATTAGGGTCGTGCAGTGTTGCTGAAATGCTATATACCGAGTTGTTCTCATCTTCAGAAATACCCATGATGCGGAACAGTCTTGGTGCGACCTCACCAGTGGTGATAACAAAGACGGTTCCATCACGCACCCATGAAGGCGTTGTTTTGAGCGTAATTACCCGGCTGGCTACGCTGGCGATTTCAAACTTAACGAACTTGCCGCTTGAACCCATCAGCGACATAGTATCGCCGCCACCTACCAGAGCTGACACATCAGCATCGACAGTTATGCTACGACCGGCATGAGAGATAATGCGTCCACCAAGTCGAGTGGCTGCATAGTTGTTATCCATAACCTCAACAACATCGCCAGGCATGAAGCGGATAGCTTCACGTGCCATCTTGAAAGTGATTTTCTTAGTCTCGCGCTTGCAGGTTTCAAGCATCCACTTGCCTGTTCTGAATGCCTGACCACGCGATGTACAGCCAAATGCTTCAAGCGTGGTTTCGTTGTAGCCGTAGCGCTCAATCATCTCATCGTCTGACACGTACTCTTTGACCTGAGACCAACCATTATTCGGATCCGTCCACGATACAATAACCGCATTAAATCGCTCTGAGCGCTTCATTGAGCTATAGCTGAAGAGCCCATCAACCACGTTGGCGTTAGTGATTGAGGCAACAGGATCCTGTGGGTTATCCAGCATCACTGAGAAGCGCATGCCGTCCCATAACGCTATACCCCGGAACATGCCAGCAATATCATCCAGCAGGTCGCGCGCGCTTTTCTGCTCTGTGATATAAGCGTTGAGGGTAAAGCGAGGCTCTTTGCCGCCGTAGCCGTCATCAACCAGTTGATCGCAGAATTGCGACAGCACATACAAGCTGCCATCGTCCACATCGATGTAACCAGCACGTTTCGCCAGGCCATAACGCGTATTCTTTACCAGAGCGCGAAACAACCATGCCGGATTATTTGTCCAGGCTGACTTGAAACTGCCGGTCCATATTCCTGTGTAGGTTCGCGTGATCGGGTCATAGTTATCCGGCACATCGACAATCAACCCGCGAAGGTGGTAGGTTCTTGTTGGTGTATCGGTGTACTGGTCTCGGTCAACCACACAACCGGCAATAGCGGCATAAGGGTATGACAGGTTGTCATCCGTGATTTCTGTGTAGCTGTTCCAGATGGTGCCATTGTTGAGCAGGTCACTGTTGCTGTCCGGCGTTACGCGACGCAGGCGAATATCAAATGGTTTAGTTTCCGGGGCATCAAAGAGGTGAGCTTCAAGGTATTCACCTGATTGCTTACCAGTTATGGTGACCGTCTTCTGTATCTGCCAGCCGGCTGAACCAATGCGAGTTTCAATAACCATCGTCACTGACGCCTGCTTCTGGTTGCCTTTTTTGTCCTGCTCAACCAGCGCTGACACGCCGATATTCATGCGTACACGGTCAATGTCACTGTCAGTAACCGTCCTGACAAGGGGAGTTGCCTGCGTCACGTCAGCATTAACCACAGTCGTAGCCTCAATGGTGTTGAAGCCGTTAATTGGTGTCTGTGTCTCCGTCCCCGGTCGCCATGCCACACTCACGCCGTTAATGGTGGCGTTACCTGATGAGTCGGTAACAGGCGTTTTGTTTAGCATGAAAGATGAGAGATTATTTTGATCTACAGGGCCGTAGATTGGCCCTTCTGTTAAAAGGTCAAGAACGCGCAGGAATTGTTTTGATTTGAGATTATCGTCGAGTAGTTTGGGAGTGCTACCACCTCCGCCGCCTGAGCCCATAATTTCACCTTAGCTAATAGAAATATCCCAGTCCTGATTATTCGTTGTGTCGATGCCCAGACTGATAACGTTTGACCCAATGACCATCTCACCCAGCAACAGTGGCACCGGTCTACCCTGGCCAATGCGGTTTTCCGCGCTGGTGAATGAGTTGTTAGTAATGGAATTGGTATCCTGATCCGCTGAAGTTTTTGTTTTCATGTGCGACGTCATGTAAAGCGAGTAAGCCACCGAAGCTACTGTCACAGCGACCATAATCCATGCCGCTGCCACGGCTGAGATAGAACCCTCAACAATGGGAACAAACAGCACTCGCGCACCGTCTTTAACGTGGCGGTTCATATGGAATTCAAGGTTGTCAGCGGATATGTCACTGCCGTCGATGCGCATGCGTAACCGGGTTTGATAGAAGTCTCTTTTAAAGTCAGGACACTGCGCCAGCAGCAACCGAAGCCCCTGCGCGGGGGTGTCGACGTTCAGAGTGATTTGGCGGAAATGTCGTCGTAAATTCCCCGCAAATCCAAAAGTGAGCATTGTTTGTGTCTCCAGATAGAGTGAATCAGAGGGACATGCATCTGGCGAAGCGGCTCACGGCGGCTAAGCCTGCCATGCACTTCGTGGTGCAGGATGATGTTGTCTCCCAACCAAATCATCGCGTGGCACGGGTCGCATTCAGGAAATGCGCGACGGATAATCACATCACCCGGCTGGATGTCCTCAAAACCAACCTCATGAAAGCCATTAGCTTCCATATTTTTTAAGTAGAGGTTTTCGCCGCGCACCCACCAACCGTTAGTGCGTTCGAAGTCAGGCAAATCGATGCCGCAGAGGTGATAGGAATCGCGAAAAAGCGTGTAGCAATCCATAACCCCGTGTTCGAATCGTCTGCCCAGCAGGTGCGGCACCGGCCGGAATTTGCGAAGACGTCCATCGCTGGCTAACCACCAGTCAAGACCGGAATTAAGCTGCGCACTGCGGTCAGCAGCAGACAACACTAATTTTGAGTCAGGGTGAGAATGAAAAACGGCGGTGATTTCTCCCGCCGTCTCTGCTTTAAGCCATTCTGTTTCGTCAACGCGAAAGTTACGCGCCGGATCGGGATGGGCATTGCGACATCGCCATAATTGTTGCCCGTCAATAATTAACCCGCAGACCTCCCCATCGGAAGAAGCTGCATATTTCAGACATTCAGATTCAAGCATCAGGACACCTTTGCAGAGCCGGGGTAACCGCCATACGGCAACGGGCTTGGTTTGGGAAACCGCATACGGCAACCGCTGCGGTGCTTTGAGCATTTATCGCGTGACATATCAGATGTTGGGTTATCCTTCTCGTCGGCAACAGCAGGGCCAGAGTAGCCACAGCCATCGCCGCGATACACCCACTGGCAAACATCCGCCAGAATGGTTCGCGCCGGAATAATCGCGTTATCGCAGTCAACCGGAGTCGCCAGGTTATAAGTGACCGTCTCGAAAGTCTCTTCTGACATTTCTTCGATGACATAGCGAGACACGGCTTCCATAGTCGGATCTGCATCGGCATTGCCGTTCGGGAAGTTCACCGCATCCAGATGCTTAACCAGCACCTGCCGACGCGTTACTACAGCTCCCAGCGCATCGTCATAATCATGGTTGATGCCAGTAATTAACCCGGAGATGTTCGCCACCGTCATCGTGGGGCGCGAATACGTTCCTTCAGACTTAACCTCAAACCCTTCGACAGCGATCGGATAGGCTGAATAAGCTCGCCCCTGCCAGATGACATCGTTGTAATAGCCATTGGTGCCCGCGTGAAAACGGATCACATCTCCACCAAATGACTGCATGTCTACTTCAAACAGGTCGAGCATCGCGCCTATACCTGCATCAACGCTCTCGATGATTAACTCTGCTGGGATGTCTCTCATCGCGGCACCTGCTCAAACGTTGCGGTTAATTGATAAACGCTCCCTGTCTTTTGCATTGACCAGGAACGACACACATATAGCCCTCGCACGCCGGTATCAGATGGCGTCCAGTAGAAAGATTCCACCGCCATGCGCGCCTTCAGGAATGCATCGACGGCTTTAGCCACGTTTGGTCGGGCACACTTCGAATCGTCATAGCCAATGAATGTCAGTGGGTATTTCCCCATTAAAGGGTTTATCCCCTTCACCTGACGCTGCTCATAGCCATCGCCTAACTTAACGACCGCTACATCAGGCGTACGCTCGCCCGTGAATCCCGCTTGGGGGATCCATGTGAAAGTTTCTGGCATGGGATTGCTCTCAATAAAAAACCCGCCGTGGCGGGTTTACATTTAATTGATGTGTGCGATAGGGTCGACTTTCGTGGTGCCGGAGTTTTCAATCAAACCTCCGTTAACCATGCCATAAATCTCGATATAACCTCCGTTGTTAGTGACACCTCCAGAGGCCATCCCTCGCAAGATGAGAATTCCGCCCGGCTCAACGGTAATTCTTTTTGTTACCATGCCAGGCACTTCCGCTTTAATACCATTTGGAACGATAAGATTACCGCACACCATGCCACGAATTACCACGTCATTGCTTAGCAGGAGGTCGCCCTCGTGTTTACCTGTGATTTCCATTATTTTTGTCCTTAAAATGAAGAATTTCCCGGACAGCATAAAACAATTCAAACACTTTTTATTTACGCTGCGTCAGCATTCCGCCTGGTCGCTGTTGATCCTTCATTGCTCGAAGTGACTGTTGGTAAGAGATTTGAGCAATCTGCTTGGTTAGCTCTTCAGGGTCTCCAGTTGCAGAATGGATAGTGAAGTAATTATGCTGCTCAATTACCCCGCCCCACCGCCTGAACCGCCAATATCCTTATTGCTGAGCACCCGCCCATTATCCCCGGGGATCATGTACTGGCTGCCGTTGCTGGCTTTAAAGATTTCTGGCTTACCACCCTCACCAACCCGGTACATGCTGTTGGCGTTAACAGGGCCGCCGTGCTCGCGTCCGCCGCCGTATGAGATGCTACCAATGCTGGAGAGAAGTGAAGCTCCCGCACTAGCAATCGCCGCATAGTTGGCAAATTTCTGCGCTGGCGTAAGTGCAGTTGGGTCTGCCATTGCCTGTGAGATGGCGAGCTGCAGGTTTAAAGCCGCCTGCGCTACAGCAAAGCCTTTGCTCAATGCGAACATTGCCTGGTACGCGCCGCTGCTTTTACCTGCGGCGCCGGCCGCAAGATTAGCCAGTCCATCGAAACCCTGTGACACAGACCCAATGATCGAAGAGATCGCCTGCGACTGCATGTTCGCTTCGTTCTCTGCTATCTGTTGGCGAGCATTGGCTGCCTGTCGCTGAATGGCAGTTTTGGCATCCTCATAAAGCTGCGCATTCTGTACATCTAGGGCCTGATATTTGGCTAACGCCTCGAGTTTCTGCTGTTCCTGTAGGTCAATCTGAGCTGTTGGATTCTGAACCGCGCCCGATCTAGCATCTGGCATAACCTCGGATGCAGCGATTTCCTGCTGAGCGAACTTCATGCCCTGCTTTATTTGGGCCTGTTGCTTGAGGGCGTTGTTTTGATCCCAAATCTTTGCCGCATACTTTCCGGCCTGCTCTATCTGAGTATCAGTAGCGCCTTTGCCCAGAGACTGCTCCGCAGCAAGAATGGCTTGAGCTCGCGATAGTTCCTTTGTGGTATCTCCTACCTGCTCTGACTTAGCTCTGAGGGCCTCCAGCCTCTGCGTTACTGTTTCTGCTTGAGATGCAGACCTTTTCGCTTCTGCATTTCCAGCTTTAGTTGCAGATGTATTTTTCTCAGTGGCTGCATACTCTTCCTGCAGCGCTTTAACACGCTTACTATCGGTTATGCCGGCATCTTCAGCATCATATTGTGCCTGTAGTCTTGCTTTAGCCTGACCTTCCAGCTTTGAAAGCTCCAAGCGCCGCTGAGACTTCTTCTCCAGATCCTTGGCTTCTTTGCTGTCAGTCGTCGACTTGGGAATAACAATTTTGGACTGGCTTTCAAGCTCCTTAGTGGAAGCTGCTCGAATGCTTCTGATTTCAGACTCTGTATTTTTCAGGTTAAAAGCCGCTTGCCCAACGCGCTGCTGGTAAACAGACTGAGTCTCCCACCATTTTTGCCCTTCCTGAACCTCGCTTGTATATTGCTTTTGAAGTTCAAGCAACTTTGGCAGCCTTCCTGCATCTCCTGCATTCTTATTGAAGTAATTCAGGTTGTTTGAAAGCTGGGTCATGGCACCGGCCAGAGACCTGGTCAGCCCAATGGATTCATTCAAATCTGAAATCACGTTTTTAAATGCAACATCCAATGAGTTTTTAGCGCGTTCGACGCTTGAAGGCATTTTGTCGAATTCTTCACTCACCTTCCCAGCCTGGGATCTTATTGCATTCAGCGCATCCTCTGCTGTTAGCTTGCCTTCGAGCATCCTCTTGCGTAAATCACCAACAGATATTCCTAAGCCGGCCGCCATCTGGCGCGCCAGTTCCGGCATCTGCTCAATAATCGAGTTAAATTCTTCCGCCCGGATAGTTCCGCCATCCAGAGACTGCCCAAATTGCCGAAGGGCTAAGCTCATTTCTTCACTGGATGAGCCTCCAACAGTACCTATTTTTTGGAGAGTTTCTGTAAGGGCGAGGATCTGAGAGTTTGATACGCCAGCAGATTTTAATGACTGAGTTAATTTTTCCCAAAGCCTTTCCGTATCATCGAGGCTGCTGCCAGTTTGAGCTGCGATAGCGCTTAAACTGGCCATTGTACTCTTTGCAATCTCAATTGAAGGTGAAAGCCGTTCAACCCTAGCCTGAAGAATGGACATCTGATCCGCTATAGAAATGATGCGACCGGCAGCTTGCAACGTAAAAGCACCTGCTATTGCCAAACCAACTCGGTTCATCATCATCTCCATCCTGCCGGATGAAGCGGACGCCTTCTCAGTGGATGATGAGGCAGTATCTTGAGCTGTCTTGAGGTCATAGAGCTGACCAGCTAAGGCAGCAACCTCCTTTCGTTGTGCAGCGGTCGCCTGTGAGCCCGCCTGAAGCTCAGCTGCCAACATGACTGCGGCCCTTGCGCCGTTTTGCTGCCTCTCTTCAAGTATCGCGACTTGGTTTCCCAGAGACTCCATAACCTTAGAAGCTTGGCTAGCGTCATTGGCAGATCGCGCGACCGCTTTTCCGGTTTTCTGCGCGGAACGCTCAAGGCCATCCATACTGTTTGAAGCCTTATCTGCACCTTTACCCATGGAGTCAAGAGCCGCTTTGGCTTGCGTTGAACCTTGCAGCAATGGAGCAATGTCAGCGCCAACATCGTAGTAAATTTCCCCAACCTTCTCTGACATCACGATCTCCGGGCAATAAAAAACCCGCCAAAGCGGGTTGATGAATTTGTGGGTTAAATCTAACTGCAGGCCTCTTTGCCTACATAATCAGCAATTGATCCGTCAACTATTGGTGAAAGGTGATCATCGGGTTTGGAGGAATGCATTTCCTCCAAAGTCTCGCCTGAACCTAAATACATTACTTTACCTGCATGGCAGTCGTAGGCTCGCTGCGAATATGTCGTTCCCGACTTACCTTCTCGCTTAGTAATGATAGTGTAGAGGTTGCCTTTGCTGCCAATATCTAAAATGGTATAGGTAGCGTTAGGATCTGACGGAACATGTAGCTTGTAAGGGGGCTTACTTGCTCCCGTAGCGAAAAGAACTGCAACAGCTGAACCCAAAATAACTTTCTTCATATCCCTATCCCCAAAAGTAACAGTGGGATAAATCCTAGCATGGAGTGGCCGCAAGACAATGCAAAACCATAAGCACTGATCATCTGTCAGGATTCCGCCGATTTACTTTAGAGGATATGTTCAGTACTCAGCCCGTCCATGTTTGGGGCATGGGCGCACACAGCAATGAGGGATGGCTGATTACCTCTTGTTAAGGAATCGAAGTGGCTAAATATCTTCTTACAAGCATTAGCGATCTAAGGAACTTAGACAATCTTCCAGAAGGGCTGCGCACCAACATAAGTTTTGGCCTGCAAACACCAGCTGGGGTTACTGTTTTCGGTTTTGACCCACATGGATACGACATAAAAAACATGACTATTGCACAATTAGAAGAGCTGGCAATAGAACAATTTAAGAAGAGCGTTAACTCATAGCATCCAATCTCGCGCGCAGTTCATCAACAGCAAACTGAGCCGCATCTGATAACTGAATAATTTTTTCATTAACTGAAGTGAGTACCTGCTTTACCTCGCTCACTTCCTTTTCCAGTGCTTCTACACGCTGCTCTAAGTTCATATTTCTCTCCGGATTATGTCGTTTTTGCCTGCTTTCTTTCCCACTCCGCCCTTCGGCGAGCCTGCCTTTCAAGGAATTCATCCTGAACGGTGTCATATTCCTCTTTCGTAAAGCCCTTCTGTTCAGGGAACTTCGTCGCTAACAGCATCTGAAACTCCGTCATCGTCAGCTGCTCTGCTTCCTCGCGGCTCATGCCAAGATGGGTGCGAGCTGCGCTGATGTACTCGAAGGCGTTGAACTCAGATGAAGTGCTGGCCCCTTCATGCTTTTGCAACCGCCTTACTTTTGCCTTCCCGATGATTCCATGCTGAATCAGAGACTGTGCGATCAGAACCATGTCACTTACCGGCATTGCACCTTTGCGGTACACGAAGAGCCATTTACCGGATTTGCCAAGCCGTAGCTCGCCAATCAGAGGGCTAATGTCATCATCGCAGCAAGCTGAAAGCACATTCATCGCAGAGTAGGCCACATTCTTATTGAACTGTGGCCGAGCAATGTAGCTCATCAGCCACTGCGGGACACCGCCGTAAGCGGCAATTGAGCGCTTAACCAGCGAGGTGTATTCATCGTTGTGCAGGTCATAAAATGCCTGAACAATTGCAGCAGGATCGCCAATTCGCATCATGTTTGCGAATGACGGCCGGAAAAAGTAGTCACGTTCACCCAGCGATATCAGGCACTCGCCAATTTCTTTGTAAGGGGTCATACGCTCTCCATAAGCATTATCAGGGGCAGCACGCCGCCCCTTGGAATGGTTACGGAGCGGTCACGGTAACCGCGCAAGTGCCGGTAAAATTGCCGTCATTGGATTTGAAGGTAATCGTTGCACTTCCGGCTTCCACGCCGGTTACCAGACCGGTAGAGTTCACCGTTGCTTTGGTCGCATCAGAAGTTGTCCATGTGCCTGACTTATCCGTCGCGTCAGAAGGATTAACCGAGCCTGTTAACTGTCGTGTTGCACCGACAGCAAGTGAGGTAGTCGCCGGAGTCACCGTTACACCGGTAGCGGGAACATTGGCATCAGTATCGAACACCTGGAAAGTGCTGGCATCGGCTACTTTAAACTCCGTTGAAAAAGTTACGATGTCATTGCTTCCACCGTCTGAGCTCAGTGCATTAATGAGCATATAGCCCTGCAGGGTTACCGCGCCGAATTCCATGCGAACCCAGAGTGTTGGCTGGCGCGCCGCCTGAATTTCGGTATTGAAGTACTTAATGAGGCGATATACTCCATACTGGTCGAGTTTATCGTTTTGGCGCACTTCACCTTCAAACGAGATCGTCAGGTCAGCGTTCGTTACAATGCTCTCAACATAACCTTTCGTATCATCTGCGTCAGAGGTGACAGAATTTGGTGACATATCGAACGATTTTGTAGTCCCGGCAGCGAGCGCCTTCCATTCAGACTCTTGGGGGACGACGTCCGGGCAGCCGTCCGCGACTTCGAGCACAATGGCTCGTCCGAAAAGTTTTGTGTTATCAGTTGGGCAGATAGCCATAACTGTTATTCCTCTTTCTTTAGGCAATAAAAAACCCGCACTAGGCGGGTTCGTTTGTTAAACCATCGCTATCTGCCATGGTTTTCATGATATTCATACTCTATTTCGGCTTTCTTTCTGGCCTGCACGGCGTCTTCAAAAGTGTCAAAATTACCAAGAGATTTTCTTTTGTTTTTATGGCTATTTATGTACGCCCTGAACTTCCCTGTATCCTTTCTCTGAACAACACCTACATGACCACTAGTGTTGCTAGAGTAAGTGATCATATTCCTCATATTCTGAACGCGATCAGTAACCCTGAGGTTGCTAAATCTGTTGTCTGTCCTACATCCGTTGACATGGTCAATCATCCCGTCTGGATAAAAACCAGTCATGATTGCATAACAAATTCGATGAGCTGGGTATTGCTTACCATTTAACATCACTTTCAGGTAGCCATATTTGCTTACAGAGCCAGCTAATTTACCAAAAAATTGCCTGTGATAGTTCTCAAACCCCGCACCGCCCTTGAAATGGCTTCTTGGCCTTTTTTTCCATGTTAGCGCGCCCGTATCAGGATTGTAGTGCAAGCATTCTTTTAGATATTTGACGTCTAAGTGATCCAATGGAGAAAAACTATCTTTCTCCATTGCAGGATTTTCAATGTGACTTTCTGACAATGATTGCGGAACGTACTCAGAAAGGTTAATGACTCTATTATCACGCTTATCGCCATTTAAGTGATAAACCTTTGAGGTCGGCAACCTTCCATGAAAAATAGTGAAAATTATGTCATGTAAATAATACCAGTCGCACCCTATCTTGACTGATATTGAGGTGTCTGGCCTTTCGAATCCGGCGATCTTATTCGCGAATCGGTTATTTACGCTTACCTGTGCCGCCTTAGTTTTAAAGTGACTGAGCGGCCTGCATTTCCAGAGAAGAGTTCCATTTTCTGGATCGCAGTCAAAGCATTCTTTTAAAAACTCAGGCGTGATTCCTTTTGCAGCTAAATTTCTCATTACAACCTCGTCAAAGTTGCTCGTCATTTGATGGGTGTGGCAACCCGGCGACGAAACCGGGCTTTCGGGGATCAGCCTAGCCACTTCTTTATTATACTCTTTTATTCCCCATACAAAACAGCGAACTGCAGGCGCCAGACGAGGCGGCCTTCTGTTGTGAGCACCGGCGAAGGGATTCCGCCAATATTCTCGATGTGCCCGATGCAATCGTTAGGCATTGGGTATTTCTGGACGTAATCGATAATGTCGCTAACCGCTTCTTCAGTGACGCGGAAGTTATCAACCGGGCTGATTACATCGACCATGACGTAATATTCAGAGCTAAGGTCATTACGAATTGCAGAGCCGCCATTGGGGCGGAACACGATGAACCGGTCAGCTTTATTTCCCGTGTCGCGCCAGACCAGCATTTGCACCACCGAGTTATCGCAAAGGCCAGCGACACCGAATAACTCACGCACGCGGACATGCATTTGAGGAGTCATAAAAACACCATTAAAAAAGGCCGCCTAAGCGACCTTGATTTCACCTTCCATGATTTTCATGGAAGCCGTATTTCCGGCTTGCTATAAGTCTGGCCTTCTTTGCCTCTTCAATTGAGTCAAACCGACCAAGTTTTATTTGCTTACCATCAACCTGAATTCTAGCCTGTATCCTGCCGCCATCATTGGGAATGCAAACTCCAATGACACCAGTTGAGTTATGAGATGGAATTTTTACATTCTTCCCATTTTCTGCATGACTGACCGATCGAAGATTCCCTATTCTGTTATCAGCAGGCGAGCCATTTATATGGTCAATCTCTTGAGGCCAAGAACCGTTCATGTATAGCCATGCCAGCCGGTGGGCGTAGTAACACTGCTTGTGAATACGAATTAACACGTAACCACTCTTCATAAGAGCGCCAGCTTGTTTGCCGGAATACTTGGTATTCCATATTTTTTGAGCGCGCGCGTCTTTGAAATGCTCAATCGGCCTAACATTCCAAGTGAACACCCCTGCATATGGATTATAGGATACGCATTCACGAAGATAATCAGCGTTAATTTCTAATTTTGTAGTTTTCATATAAACCTCGTAGTTGGCTTATCGTAGATGGTAGGTTGTGCCAGAGCGGTCTACGTTCCGCCTTTTCGGGAGCTACCCTAGGCACTGCTTAATTATACCTAAATTACAACGACATTTCTTTCTTAATCACCCTGTCGATTACGTCTTTTGAGTCCTCAAATCCCTTGGTTAAAAATTCCTTTTGAGCTGTAGCTCTCCTGAAATTCTGTGGGATATTTGGATCATGAACATATGCCGCATAAGATGCCGTGTAACCCACGCGGCCTGTAAGTCTCGCTCCATTCGCTGATAATTCTCGATACTGAGAGTTTAGTAGCGTTGACGTATCTATCGGGGTAAAAAGAGCAGCCTGAGACGAGCCGATAATCATCGCGCTCTGCAGCGCTCGCACCGCCTTACGTCCCTGAATATCATTGATAAGTGCATCCAGATTTTGCTGAGCCTGACGGACACCTTTAATCTTCACGCCCATGGCTACGCTCCGGTAATTATTGCCCAGTCATCAGTTACACGATCAAGGGTGTCACCCCAGCGAGTAACGTGCGCCACTTCATCCGCACCCGCAGCAATCGGATCGGCCTCGGTAGAGTTGCCTATCAATACGTAATCACCTTTATCAGCACCCGGAAACTCAGTAAAAAAGGTGTTTTTAACAACAATCTCTTTCCCTATGGAGCCAACCTTTTCGCTTAGGCCGCCAATGTAATCACACATGATAGTTATTGGCGCATCGAAACCAAGCGAGTCACCATACTCATCTATGCCGCGATTTTTCCAGAGCGTGCATGGCGCAGTGTTGGCCCATGCTGCTGTAGATGACATAGCTATTCCCTCCAGGCGATTACGGCCGGATTCGCAGCAGCAATGCGCGGGCAGTGAATCACCCACTTGCCGCTGTTGTTCACATGCCCGGTTGTCTGCCGGCCGTCAGAGGTTTTTATCCAGACACGAGCGAATGGTTTTGGTTGCTTCTGATTGGCATCATTCCACGTCATTAGCGCCCCCCACTGCACATGCAGCCACCTTTCCCAATCCAGATACCTGCAAAAGCCTGCTGAGTGGGGTCGTCGGGGATTAATGCCGTTGCGCAGCCATTTTTATCAAGACCTCTCAACAGTGCTAAGGAACCCTTCCACCTGTCGGCAAAAGACTGATAGCGGAACGACCTCGAAGCACCTGACGGGGCTGACTGAGAGCTGATATAGCGATCGCCCTGCCCCAGCCCCATCAGTCCTAACAAATACATCTGGATAAGCAACGCTGTCGCTGACGGATAGTTGGCATCAAGACATTCCTGAATGCTGTTAACCTGCTCAATCAGCGCATCAAGAATAAAATCGGGCAGCGTGATGCCAACCGACTCCAGATATTCCTTCGCCTGTGCTGTGGTAATCATGCTGACCTCAAATATCAGCCCTCCGCAGAGGGCATAAAAAAACCGCCATCGCGGCGGCTGTTATTCAGCAGGGAAAAGCTTATCGAGTTCGCCCTCCGGCAGCAGCTCTGCCAGCTTATCGGCGCCCAGATTGCCTTTGTATTCAATGCCCAGCTCATCCAGTCGTTTGGTAATCGCCTGCTTACGTGCCTGCTTATCGGTAGATGCATCAGGCGTGGACGGAGTCAGCTCTGCTGATGCCTTACCGGAAAGCTTGCGGACATGTGATTTCAGCGAAGGATGCAGCTTTTCAAGCTCAACCACATCACCGAGGGCAACACCATGCCACGGACGGGTTACTTCGTATTTATCAGCCATGATTTATTCCTTATGCCAGATTAGCGCCGTAAACCACACCAGACAGGCCTTCGCCGTCCTTTTTAATCTGCAAGCCTTCAGCAGACATGATCTGGAAGTTGTAGTTACTCTGCGGCATCAGGCGAGGAAGCGGAACAACACCAACAGCCATGCCAACCAGCGGTGAAATAACGTCCTGACGACGCTGATAGCCGAAGAACTCATTGCCGCTAAGCGCGAAGGTCGGGCGGATTTCTTTGGCCGGGATGAAGCGAGAAATTGCATCGGCCACGGTGCCACTTACCAGCGCATTGCTGCCGGCGTTAACGTTGATGAGGTATGGCTTGGACATGTTTGCCCAAATCTCAGCACTCACCCACAGGACATCATAGGCAGCGACTTTGTTGCGGCGAGCAGTCAGGCCAAAAGCACCAGTCGGGCCGAAGAATGCCAGCATGTCAGCCGGCGAGGCAGTAGTCAGGTCGATATTCGCACCGCCCGCGCCGCTGCCGAGGTTAATCTTCGCAGTGTTTCGGTGGTTACGGATGCCCTGACCTTTGTAGCCATCGACAGAAATGCTGTCATCGCCATTCAGGTAGTACGCGACGCGCTTTTTGTGGAACTTGCGCATCTTGGCAGCCTGCGAGTCCAGCGCCAGGTCAATACCAACGGTGCTCAGGCCTGCAGCGTGACGCCAGTTAACACCATAACCTGCTGTAAATACCGGGATTGGGTCGCCATCGCCACCGTACTCGGTGTGGTCGAAGGAATATGGCGCCTGACCATCAATGCTGATTGATACGTCATCAGCAATATCACCTGAAACGGTATAGAGCTTGGTGGTTTTTCCGATAGGCAGCACGGTCTGTACGCCTAACAGGTCGTTGATGATTTCCATACCATCTTCTTGATCGCGCATCTGGATAATCTGTCGGTCAATCTCAGCCCAGAATTCGCGAGTAAAGCCGCCAACAGCGTTAGCTGCCAGCATTTCGGCGGTCATGCTTGGACGGTAGGCATTAACCATCATGTCGTGCTGATGATTGAAGATGTTGCGGTTCGCCCACAGCTCGTTCCAGTGTCCGCGCAGTCGGCTGTTAGCAGCCAGTGTTTCAGCGGTAAAATACATTCTTATTCTCCTGATTAAGCGCCAGCGGCTGCGGCAACGGTGCCAACGCGCATACGCACGCGGATGAAATCGGTAGTGTCAGCAGCAATAGTCGCTTCGTCCTGGCTGTAGCCGATCACCGAGTCGGTGTCAGATGCAGCGGCGGCGAACTGACCGTTATCGCCCAGCGTGATCGGGGTGTCTTTCTGGTAAGTGCCCGGAACACAGCGCAATGCCAGCTCTCGCCCTTCTTCGACATAATTACCGACAGCGGAATCGCCTTCGGGGATCGGGTCGTTGATACCCAGCCCCTGATGGTATGCGCAGTCGATCACGTACAGACGACCGGTCAGCGCAGTTGCCTGTGCAAACTCATCGTCGCCATTAATTACTGCAGCGGTGCCTGGCAGGATTGCGGCGGCCGCGGCGCGGGTTTCGGTCTTGTACAGAGACTGACCGTCAATATTGACTCGACGATAACGTGCCATTACGCAGCACCTCCAAAGTAAGTTTTGAAATCAGGTGCGCCAGTTTCGGTCTGGTTCTGTGCGGAGTTAGCACCCAGCGGAGCCGCCTCACCCAGCGATTTGAACATCGCATCGAGCGCATCGCCTGACAGGGCGTTAGCAACAACCTCGCCGTGCTTCGCAGCGACTGCTGCGCGCTTGGTTTGCTCTTCCGCGCGAGAATTGGCGGTAAGCGCTTCTGCCAGCTGATTGTGATTTGCCTGCAGCGCATCAACCTTTTCAGTAATGGGTTTGAGCGCTTCAGCGAAGTTAGCGGCCAGACCTTTACCGATTTCCGTAATCAGCTCTTGTTTCTCTTCAGTGGTTAAAGGCATGTCGCCCTCCGTTTTGTGGTTTGTTGCAGGAGCATCCTGCGGTGTGAAAAGTGATTTGAATTTGTTGCCGATGAGGGATACCCATGACTCCTGACGCACAACCTGCGTGCCTGCAGTATCAAAGGTGATTTTTCCGCCTTCTGAGGTGTACCCGTATACCTGCGCATCTCCGCCATTGCGGATGATGACCGCCTGCGAATCGGTGAAGTCAGCCACCCAGCAATATTCATCTGTGCCACTGGCAAACTGGTCGCGTGCTGCCTTTTCTAGGCGGCGCTCACGCTCGCGATAGCTCTCGCCTACCAGCGCACCGGAATTGGTTTTGATGGATTGCGCCTGGTCAGCGTTAACCATCAGGCCCACACCTTGTTCAGGCTGCGCGGCGCCAACCTCATGCAGCAGGATGGCGTCATGGTCCATTACGTTGATTTTTGCGACCCACTCAATGCCCTGAGCTTTCTGCTGCTCATTGGCTTCAAGCTGGTCAAGGAACACAGCAACACTGGTATGGATAGGCGGCACATCATCGCCGCGTTCAATAGCTGCCACGCGCTCCAGAAGCTCGCGACCACCTTCACTCTGGTTAGCAACCTGAACATCGACCCACTTCTCCGCATAAACCCGGTTACCGGATTTCTTCACGTTGCGGTTCCATGCGCCGATATGGCCTACGTTGATTCCTTCTGGAGAGAAAGCAGATACAAACTTTCCATCAACAGTAGGGTGACCGAGCGGCGCCAGAGTGCCTTCCAGACCCTGATAGTGAGCGTCGATTTCAGATGCGGGATAAAGCCCGCCGTTCATTACTACGTTTGCCGGCAGCGTATAGCTGGGGAGAACCAGATGTTCGCGCCCGTTATACGTCTCACGGCGAATAGACTGGCTGTTCACCTTTGTGGTGACGTTAACCTGCATTGTCATGGGTGATTACTCTTGTCTATGCCGCGTGTTTGCAGCAGTGATGTGATTTATTTGCAGCCATGCGCTTGCCCCACGTCTGGGCATACTCTTTCCTGGCAATATCGATAACGCTGGAGTTGAGCGGGACGCCCTTCTCATCGACCAGCACAGTGACCTGAGAGCATTTGCAGTTAATCGCATTGCCATTGATGCTGTACCACTCCCTGACCTCATCTGAGGTGTAGAGGTGCCCGTGTCGCAAAGCGTGAGTACGACGCGTGGTGGGACTTAATGCGGAAATATGAAGCAGCCTGACATTCAGTCCCAAATCGTCTTTTGCCTGGTCATGCTCATCCCATCGCGCTCGCCGGAGTGCTGTCGTGATTTCCGTTCGCGCAATGCGGTTAGCTCTGCTGCGCTCAATATCAGTCTGTGCAGTGATATTTCTGGCAACGTCGCGAGGATTCAGTCCGCGTCCGATACCGTCTGTTAGCACACGAGACAGATTGGCCTTAACCTGATTGCTCAGGCCTTTCATTTCTTCAAATTCACGAGCCCTGACCAGTATCAGGCGGGACTGGTACGCTTCACTGAGCAGGATGTTATCCAGGCTTTCCCGGTCAGCGGCGTATGCAGCGGACTGCTGCGACAGGTTACTGAACTCCTGAGCCGTGCCGCGCTGGTAAGCGGTAGACGCATAATCCTGCCAGAACCACAGATTCAATTCCCCGCCCTGCAGCAAAATGTCATCGATGAGCGATTCGCCGTTCTGCAGCAGCATAGAGAGAAGATTCTGGTCAAGGCGGAAGGTGTAGCGCTGGTTTACTGCTGGTTCCGATGGGATGCGGTTGAGTAGCTCGATATACCCCTTGCCGATTTTGCGTAGCCGCTTGCTGAACTCGCGCATTGCGCCGCGCTCCAGCCGATCTACACCGGTCGGGTCTTGCTTATTGGCCGGTAATATCGCTGGTTTCGCCGGCCTCTTCGCTTTCTTCGTCATCTTCATCCTCAGTCAGTGGTTTACCCAGCGGCTCATAACCAGCTGCGACGCGGATTTCATTGGCGGTAAAAACCTGCTCGCCCGCTGCCAGTGACTTCTGGTTGATGTCACTCATCTTGCTGGCGCTATCCAGCTTGTCGGAAGGTGACTGTTCATTCAGGTCATCCCATACAATGCTGAACTTGGCTACCGGCTTCAGGATTTGCAGGTCGATTAGCTTGTTGACCATATCTTCGATATCGAATGACAGGTCACCACGGCGCGACTGACAGCGGGCGTTGAAGTAAATCTGGTCTTCAGTGCTGGCCCGCTCACCGGACTGATTGCCAACAAGGATGCGCGAGGGGATATCTACCGATGCTGCAAACGTCTTCAGGTTCACATCATAGGTAGGAGAAGGGTCAGCAACCGCAGTTACCAGCGGCGTGACAGAAGCGCCCTGTGTTGTTAACAGGACGTCATTGCCACGGTTTACCTCTGCGGCCGCCTCATTGAACTTATCCTGTAGCTCGGTAACGCTGACGCCGTACATTGACGCGAGGTTGCTGAAGTTAATCTCTTTATCGAAATTGACGTTCAGCTGGCGAGCTGCGTTCTTCAGGAAAGACTCACCACTGCCACCCTCGACCTTTTCGAGGCTCACGGCCGCGTTGTAGCCAGGCTCCAGAAAGCCAATTTCATCATCGGACATGTCACCGATAATCAGGATTCGGTCTGGATGGATATCGCGCTGAACTCTACTCCCGTCAGGCTGCACTTCTGTGTACTGCCACTTGGTGATGTTTCCGTTGTCGTCGCGTGCAGCCACCTTTAATGCACTGGCCCATGCTGGCGTAATCTTCTGCAGCGCACGGCCTTTAACTACCGGATCATCCCAGCGCTTGTTGTCTTTGATGTGCAGTAGAATGCCAGCCCAGCGACCGACAAGACGACGCGTATCGGCTTTGGCAAAAGAGCGCCAGAAACGATGCGTAAGCACCTGGTTGCTGCTCTTCTCCCATGCAGAAAGCTGCTTCGACTTATCAGAAACCTCACCCTCAATAACTTGCGGGTTTGTTTTCCAGCAGTTGGAAACCAGCTTATCTACGGCGCCGTTAGCGATTCCTCCGCGGCGATAGAGTTTATAGAGGTCATGGAAGTCTAAATCTTCCTTGAACCCGTATTCACACCATGCGCTGCTGCGCTTGGCATCAAGCCCCATGCCGGGGTTAAGCATACCCATGCGCGCACGGGCAAGCCGCAAATCACTGATAGCGTGATTCACCGCTAATGTAAGTTTGTCGGTCATGGTTTGTCCGTTTGGGGGTTATCTGCCTTGCAGGCGTTTAGGTATCATCATTCCGGCCATCTGGCCCTTACGCTTGATATGGCCGTCAAGGCTGTAGCGGATAGCGTCCCATGTATGCTCGTCACCGTCTGCCAGCTTCGGCAGCACCTCACCGGTAATGCGATCAGTTTTGTATGACCACATGCGAGCTTCGCGGGCAACGTTTTTGCAGCGCGGATGGATGATGATTTCTTCAAACCCGCGGAGGTGGGCAATGCCATCCTCTACGCTGCCCTGCCACTTTTCAGCAGCGGAGATGTTGAAACCCTGACGCTTCAGGTAGCTGATGGTCTCAGGGCGAGCAGAGTCAGCCTTAATCGGCCATTCACGAGAGCCGGGGATCGTGTCGTAGAGTGTCGGCATGTGATCCAGTTCAGTCTGCATGCCATAGGCTTCATATTCGATATAAAGCCGGTTATGCAGAATGAATGAGCGGGTCAGCGTGTTAGGGTCTTTAGCGAAGCCAAAGTCAGCACCGAAGAATAAGCGCTCAGCCTCTTTCCACAGTTCATCCGAGAATTCAGCAACACGGTATTTTCCGGCCAGCACCTGCTTATCAGAGTTTTCGAGATAAGCCCCTTCCCATACCCATGCATAGGTTGCCGGGTCAAGGCGCCGCTGGTCGTTTTGCCGCTCACCTTCCAGTACATCAGGGAACCACGGATTATCCGTGTAGTTCATCTCGACAGTAACGCAGTCGTCACCAGCCTCTTTGCGGAAACGCTTATCAGTGGCGCTGCCATCTCTTTCAGGGTTCCATGTCACCCAAATCTCTGAGCCTTCTTCACGAACCGTAGGGCTGAGCTTCTGCCACGCTGTTTCACTGACTGATTCGGCCTCATCGACCCAGCACAGAAGAATGCGTGCTTTCGACTTAATGCTGTCGAGGTTATGGCGCAGGCCGCAGAATACGTAGCTGACGCTTTTATCGATGGTGCGGATATATTTCTCGCCAATGTCGAAGTTGGCAGCCAGCCATGGTACTGAAAGGATCGCCTGCTTCACTTCCTGCATGCTCGACTCTTCAAGCGAGTTCATGAACTCACGCGCGCAAAGCACTACGCCGCTTTCACCATTCATCATGGCCTGATATGCCTTTACGGCCGTCATCAATGCGAATGTTCGTGTCTTGGCGCTACCACGGCCGCCATGTGAGCAGCGATAGCGCTTATTGGCAGCGGTGAATAACGGAGCGAGTTTGGCAGGAATCGGAAGCTGGACAGATTCACTCATGCTTTGGCTCTACAGGTAGAAGCTGAATAGTTGTTGGCTTCGGAGACATGCTGCCATCAGATGACTTGTTATCGACTTCCTGCTTCTCGGCATAACCATGCTTGGCAAGGAGTAGCTTGGCGATCGTGGGGTTATAGTCCCCCTTCAGCCCGCCATTCAGGAGCTTATTCTCCTGCAGGGACAGAATTCCCTCTACGATGTCCGAAAAGCCATCTTCTGACTTATCTTCTCCGGCCCATTTATAGATGGATGACCTTGCGACACCGAGATAACAGGCAAGCCCTGCCACGCTGGGAACTACGTCACCAATGGTCTCATAGCCGCCCAGCAAATATTCTCTCGCTTTCTCTTTCGATTCGGCGAGTTTACTTGGGCGGCCGATTTCATTTTTACTTTCTTCGGTCGCCATAATTATTCCTTACTCTGTTGTCTCTTCAGCCGAATCAGTTTCATCGGCCGGCGCTGATTGTTCGGTTTCAGTCTCTGACTTGGGTTCAGGCTCAACCTCTTTAACCGGCTCAGGCACGTACTCCATCTTCAGCACGTCATCAGGCGCCAGATATACCCAGGCGCCATCTTCACGAGCAATACTGATGAAGCCATTAACGATTTCAGGCTGCGATCGGTTCATCAGGCCTTCATGCGTCTCGCCTGACTTTGTGGTTACTGTAATGCGGTAGGTGTCAGCCATTGAGCGTTACCGTTTCACCTTCTTTTACCGGCTCTCTTTTATAGCAAATATCAGTTAGCCAGTTGCATTTGGTAAGAGATGCAAGCATAAGCACAGGCTTCATATAAGGACGCAAAGTTACTTTCCAGCTCGCCATACAATTTCCTCATTTTGAGATTGAAAACATTCGACAGGTATTTCCCGCCATGGCTACTCCGTAAATTTGGTAACTACTGCTACTGCGCTCTGACCAGATGCGACACGCAGATATAGCGACACTGGCGGGCTGACATTTATCATCCTATCCGCACGATGCCACGCATCACTGTCTGCGCTGTCAGCATATTCAATGAAGCCCTCTGACACGGTTACATGCGCACTGTTCGTGCCATCTGTTATCTGTACCGGAGTGAGTGTTACTGCTACGCGTTCTGACATCGTTATTTCCTCATCTCAATCCGTTGAATGTAGCGTTCGCCCCAGTTATTGGTTGCAGGGGGCAGCGTGAATGTATCGCCGGTTATCTGATGCGTGTCGCTTGTGCCGTCGCTAAAATGAATCAGCAGCGAAGAGAAGCCAGCCGTCTGCACTGTCACGGAAGATGCGGCACGCTTTCCCTGCACGCCTGCCGCAGAGATAATCGGTGATGTTGCCAGCGTGCCTGCTTCAATTTGTGGATAAGCAGCACTGAACCCCGCAGCTGTATCAGCGATTACCACTGGCACAGAGTCATCCGTCACGGATGTGGGCGATGTCAATAACCCGTTATTAGCTCCGAAGTACGGGAATGCAGCTCGGAATATAAACGCCTCATCCGACACGATTGTTGTTGAAGCAGAAACGTAGCCGCTTCCTACATAACCAACCTGCCGGTTGTTGATTCCGATGTTTTGAAATGTATTACCCAAGAAGCCGGCACGAAACGCCAGATTATTGCGCCCCCTGTGCATGAGCATCAGAGAGTAAGTAATATTCCCTGACAGAGCGCCTGACGTCCGAAATTGAGTCCGGTGAAATACAGATCCGGAACCAGACTCACGATATTCTGTAAATCCGTCAGAACCAGGCAGGCTGGTCATATTCTCCAGCATGATAGAGCCAAACAGGTTTGTTGCCGCTGGTTCTGGCTCATGCCGCCCCACTGCTACGCCATTCACATATTCAAGCGGCCATTCATTCTCTGCTGAGGTGCTGAGCTTTCCGTCAGAACCGAGATAGCTGTGGGCGGGACCGGTATAAGTCAGGCGGCTATCAAGCTGAGTGGTAGTGAGGTCGATTACCACATTCTGCGAACCTGCCTTCACCCTGCCGATTGTTACTGCACCCGGCGTCCAGATGCCTCGACGCTTACCCCCAATCATTGGGGTATTGGGGATAGTTATCATATTCGTTTCCATTAAACCGATGTCGCGCTGCTTCACAGCAGTGCTAACCGTGACACAGGAGTGATGATGGCAGTCATCATCATGCCCGCTTGTTTAAACGGGCATTGTGATAAAAGCCGTTGTGAAAGAGGCTCTCTATTTATCAGGAGCCATTCATACCATGATTTGCAAAATCTCTGTGGTGCCTTGTTCTAAATAGCCTTACCGCTATCTCTGCATCTGCTTTATCTTTATATCGACCTATGTTGTACAGTTTTTTATCAACCATACATTGAGCATGCCAGCGCTTATGTTTCTTATCCCAGCTAACCCCTTTTATGCCAGAAGTGTTAGTTTTCGGGGCGTTTTGATTCCTTTGATTTTCTGATCGCGTTGCCTGACGAAGGTTGGAAATCCTGTTATCTGTTTTGATTCCATTGATATGATCAATCTCTCCGTCTGGCCATGACCCATTGATGAAGAACCAAGCCAGTCTATGCGCTCGATAAATCTTTTTATCAAGGCATATAGTGATGTAACCAGCTAGATTTTGGCAGCCCGCGTAACTTCCAACAGTAATTCGCTTACGAGGCTTTACCCATGTAAACAAACCAGTTTCTTTATTGTAATAAAGGTTATCTATTAAATATTCATGAGTTAACAACTTCATTGTGTATTCCTTTTGGAGATGACCCTCAGTGCCCAGAAATGACAGCCCATAGAAGCTCACCAGCTATACCGGCATTCCTCTGAGGGGCATTTCCAAACGGATCTATGGTGGTTTTGACGCCGGGCGAGGCGCTTTTTTTTGGTATAAAAAAGCCCGACCGAAGTCAGGCTGATGTTGCTCTGTTACTGAAGGTGAATCTTCTTGGGGTTTGTCACTGTGATCTGGAAATTTCGATTTGCCGAATAGCTGCCCGGTCAATATTGCACTGACCAAGCACGCCATACAGCTCTGCATTAAGCTCTACGCTTTCGCCAAATGTCAGCGTCTCGGGCACGGACGGAACATCAATGGGGCTGGTAAGCTCCGCCGGCAGGCTGATTTGCGGACTTTTTATCGCCCTGTATTCCACCTGCGGATTTTGCGGCTTCGCGCAGCCGGTCAACAGCATTGCTGTCAACAGGAGCGACAGCGCACTTGTCCGCCGCCAGATAGCGCTTGATTTCATTCTGGAGCTTCCTGTTTTGCTGTGCTGTTAAAGCCCGTTGCTCAGTGACCTGAGACATGACGGCATTTTGCTGATTTACTGCAGTGACCAGAGCATCAACGCTGGATGCCAGGTCATCATTTTTCGATCGCAGGTCGTTTATTTGTTCGTCTTTACTGTTTGCGAGCTTTTCCAGCCTGTCGTTGGTTGCCATCAACTGGCCGTTGCGGGCATTCAATCCCCACAAAGCAATGCAGACGAGACCGATAATGATGATATGTGAGTAATTTCGGATGAAGCTGATTACGTTGAGCATAGAATCCCCTTAGCCTTTGTGAGGCGGGATTTCCTGTCATCTAAACCGTTAGAGCCACCGTTAATGATTCTGGTGATGCGGGTAACATCATCAGAATCAGCAAGTTCATTTAATCCGTGATTCTTCCACCATGCCGCAGCCGATTCGGCAGCCAGCTTGTATCCGGTCAGCAGGTCAGGATTGCCAACCACGTCAGCACCAAGCTGTTCTACCAGAGCGGCATAGTTAGCCTTGCCGGTAATCTGAATCAGTCCGCGCCCGCGATAGCGATAGCCGTCACCTGATTCGATATCGCCATTGCCGTTCCGGTTCGCGTAAATGATGCTCGCGATCATCTTCTGGTCGGCAGCGTGAAGCTCGTTGCGGCCGTACTTCTTGGCCTGTGTCGGGGTAATGCGCTTACTGAACATGGAAAGCAGTGCGCTTTCGCTGTAGTTCAGTCCCTCTTCCACCTTGCGGAAGCCAGAAGATTCATGGCCGGTCTGTGCAATGAAATGAGCCTGACGCAGCGGCGTGTTAATGCCGTATTTGCTCATCGCCATTGCAATGTTTGTGTACCAGGCATCGCGCAGAACATCACTGACGCCGGCAGCTCTTTGAAACTCACTGGCTGTTAACATCACTGTCTCCAAATCGTTTATCAATCTGGCGCCGGATTTTCGACGAGATGTAATCCACACCAAGGAAGCCAAGGAAAACAGCAGCAACGCGAGTCGTGTCTTCACTGAAGTTCCAGTTAAATACAGAGCCAATCACCTGCAGCGTTGGCTGAAGGAAGAAAGCAAAGAAGCTGCACATCGCCGCATCGAGAAGACGACGAGGCCACGGCTCTTTACCGAGATATGTCGCGCGGAGGAGAGCCATTACGCCCGCAAGTCCTGCATAACCGGATTCGTTTCTGTGGGCATAGAGCCAGGCTATAAGGCTTGCCCAGAACCCAGGATCTTTTTCGGGCATACGTTTCATCTCCACCTCCCGCCTTCGGGGTGGCTGTGTGTCATTGTTGAAAGGAACAAAATGCGCATCGACGACAAGGGATCACGAGGAGTGTGGTAAGGGATTCGTCGTGCGCAAAAACGAAAAAACCAGCTCTATGGCTGGTCTTATAGATATGGTGCTATCGGACGGAATTGAACCTTCAATCGACCGATTATGAGTCGGGTGCTTTAACCAATTAAGCTACGATAGCAAAAACAAAAAAGCCCCGACGGGTTATGTCAGGGCTGAGATTCTGTTGCTCAACGACTTTTGTCACGAGCATAACAGAAATGTACCAGGCCCAAGTGACGTTTTCAAGTGAATCGGTAAATATTTTTGCGATTTATCGCATTTACGCAGCATTATCGAATCTTTTAGCTTCCACTTCATTCCTGATTGCGTGATATACGGAAGCCTCAAGCAACTGACGACACCATTTGATACGCGTTTTAGCGTTTTCAGGGTGAATGCCGGTTAGCCGCGAAAGCTCGTACGCAATATCTTGCGCGCATTTGCGATCGCAGTAGTATTTAATGGCTACATGACGAATCGGGTTATCAGGTGCGAACGTACTGCAGATGACGGATTCAACCAGGTCAGCATCTTCCTGCTCGTTGGCGCGGTCGAGAAGATTGCTTACTGAGTGCTGTGGGTTAATGAGCTGCTTCGCTTTGATGAACAGCTCATCTCCGCGATAGCCCTGCTTATGCAGATTGTTCACAACATCCATAATCCGCTCTGATTCCCTGTCGTTCCACTCTTGCCGAATCATCAGGCGGCCGATTACGCTGCATTTCCCACTATCCGGCCCTACTCTTCCGCCGTACTTCTCGCCCCACACATCAAGCAGGCAACGAACCCATGCTGACTGCAAAGGGGTTATGAGCTTTACGGGCTTGAGGTAACGCTTCTTCAGGTCGGATTTTCGCATAACCTGTGCTAACTGAGTCAGTGCTTCAGCGTGCATGCTTAACCCCCATGATTTTCGCTGTGTTGCGGATGATCCGGTAATTTATCTCTGCCATGCCGCGCATTTTCATGATGCGAAGCTTCAGCCACTTCTCTTTGAGGTATTCGGTCATGCTGCCTCCGAAGTTTTTGGCCCTTGGTATTCGCCGTAAAGAGGAGTCCTAGATTTAGCTTTGGTGCCGCGGTGAGTTATCTTTTCGCCAAAGAGCGCTTGCTCAACCGTCATTCCTCTTTTGAGACGCAGGATTATCGTTTTCCCGGCGACGGTAACCCTTGGGTCTCTTGCCCATTCAGTTGCTGTTTTCGTTACCCCGTTAAATGTGATGGCATGTCGGCGCTTCACAGTGTGCTGAGGTATATGAACGCGTGAGCGCATGACGTTGCAGGCTCTGCATAAAACCCTCAGATTTCCTTTGCGGTTGTTGTCTACAGAGTCATCTTTGTGATCGATATGTGCCGTTTTCCAGTCAACGACTTTCATGCACAGTTCACATGGGGGAAGGTTTTCGCCATATTGGTCGTACACCACTTTGCGGTGTTCATAGACTGAGCCATTTGCCATAGCCAGCGGATGGTCTGGAAGGTGAAGCATTTGATAGCCCTTTGCATTTTTCGAGCGGGGCTTCCTCTTTCCATTTTTTGTGAGTTCATACGTGCCATAGCGCATCATTCTGAAGTAATGCATCTGACATACCCCTTGCCGGGATAGTGATTGCATTCACGATCGCACCCATCAACCTTGCATTTCATGCTGCCTCCAGATGTCTTTTGCGTAGCTTTTCGTAATGACGGGCCCGGCGCGTGAAGATGGCCTTCATTCGCTTCAGGTAGTCGATATCGAATTTGCGCGGCGTGTTGTCGTGTTCGAGTTTCTCGACGCGATCAGCGCCAATCTTCTCGATGAGGTTTATGCGGAACGGGATGAGATTCCCGGATAGTTCGCGGTTGCACCGAACGCAGCCCGCATGGATGTTAAAAACGTTATACCGAAGATGTGATGCCGAGCCTCGTGACCGGTAGTGACTTGCGTCTACTGCCCCGCCCCGGACGCCGTAGTTAAGTGTCCTACTGCAAGCTATGCATGGCTTCCCATAATCGCGCCAGAAGATATACCGATTAACCGCAACCTGAGCCTCTTTAGACCAGTCCGATTTTGTCTTGAGTCTTTCCCTGCGTATGCGTAATTCATCGCGCTGTAGCTTCTCCTGACGCTTTCTGTTGCGTTCAGATAACTGGTTGGCGAGTTGGATGGCGCATTTAGGGGAGCAAACTGTCTGGGTGGTGCTGCGGGGGATAAACTTCTCAGGGCAGATACGGAACTTCTTTGGCTTCGGCGGTTTAATCGCCTTTGGCATTATCACCCCCTATGTCGTAATAGTTCGGGTCTCTGAATATCGTGTAGAAAGCACAGCAGTCACTGCATACGAATGTCTCGTCTGGTGACAGGGGCATTCCACAGTCAGCACAGGTTGGATCTTCATGCTGCGTCATTGGATTGCTCCTGATATTTCTCGAACCAGAAAACGATTGGCGATGCCGTTACCTGGATTTGGCCGAAACGCTCAGCTGTGCGGAAGTTGACGCTATATAGCCTGGCTCTTTCCACTTGCTCAGCTATCTGCTCCCTGAATGTTTCTAGGCTAAATGTGGCTTTGAAGAGATTACATGGGGCGCATGCCGGGAACAGGTTCTCCATTACGTCATGCTCAGGGCGCCAATGTTCGCCTGTGGCTACCGTCCGCCGAGAACCATCTGCGCGGCGCGGCCCGAACTCCCACTTCCTCAATGCGGCTTCGACATGGTCTGCATGCCAACCCTTCTCCGGTAATTCACAACCGCAATAGGCGCAGCGCCCACCAAATTTCATTCGCAGAATTCCACGTTGTTTTGGTGTTAGTTTCATCGCGCCGTCCTCACCCGATTCCACATAGCAACACGCAGCCGATAGCCGTGGTCGTATGATGTGACCTGGCTGGCGGGAGGTATTGGCTTGGGTTTGTTTCGGGAGCGTTTCGTGGGCTGGAATATCAGGTTGTCTAAAGCGCGCTGGGTAAGGCTCACTCTTTGTCGCATTTCCCTTCCCTCTTGTGCGCGCCAAGCTGACCGCGAAAAACCATCAGGACACCGTTCACAATGGCATGCTGGGTCGCGTTGAAGTCGCGGGCGTATTTCCGGACAGTGCGGCGATTGGAGTTAAGCTGACGAGCAAGGTCTGATAAGTTGCCACGGTTGGTAACGAGTAGCTCTGGGATGGTCTGAATGGTTGCGTTCATGCTGCCCTCACTGATTTCAGAAGAGTGTCAAACATTGAGATATTGGCGCTGCGGCCGAAGGCGAACTTCTCTTTCCCGATGCGGAAGCGGCAGTGTCGGGCGCCGGTCTCTTCTCGCTCTTTGATGATTTCACCACTGCCAGACATGGTGTGGAGAGCGGAGTTAACCTGTACCCTGCTCGCGCCGGTCTTTTTGCATACTGCGTCGAGGATGTCGGTAGACGAGTACCAGAAACCGTCTGACAGTACGTTGTGGATTTCTTCTCTGACGATACTCATGCTGCGCTCCTGTTCTGTTCTCCCCAGCGCTTAGTAACGTGAGACCAAAGCTGCCCTCGCTTTATGCGTCCGGTTGTCATCTCTGTTACCCCATATATTTTTGCGAGCTTAATGTTTGACAGTTTTGAGTGGTAAATCTCAAGCACTTGGCGCTCAGTGAGTTTCGCTCCGTGATGTCGCTCCCCACGGGCATTTCTACCCCTGTCCTTACAGTCTTTATTGTTTTGAGATATAGTCCCTGTACATAGATGATCTGGGTTTATGCACTTGGGGTTATCGCATTTGTGCCTGACGACGTGACCTTCAGGTATAGGGCCAACATTTAGTTCATATGAAAGCCTGTGAACTCGATATTTTTTGTAGTTCCAGCTTATTTGTCCGTATCCATCCCATACATAACTTCCCCTCCACTCAATGCAGCCGCTAGGCATTAGCTCTGACTTTTCTCTTAGTCTTCTCAGGATTTTTTCCATCTTTATCTCCAAATCTTTTAGCCCATTCCAGTTCGAGGCGGGACTCGTCGCTGAATTTCACGTTCTGCTCTGTGCCAAACCAGTAGATAGCCTCAATGACCTCTACCATCTCGCTTACCCGCATCTTGCTCGTTCGTGAACCGAACATGACAACGCCGCCGCCGATACCTGGTGCGGTGCGCTGCTGTTCGTTTTTCGTTTTCGCTACGAGGGCAGTAATCAAATCCTTCCAGTCGTCCGGGCTGTACTTCTGGCCGAACCAAACCACCTGACGCGACAAATCCTGCAGCAGAGGCCACATGCGTTTGTTTTGTGAGATTGTTCTTTTTCGTTCCTGGATGATTACTTCGATGGGGTGCTGCGGGTCTGTCTGGAGGTTATAGATGGCTTCTATGCAGTTCTGGCGTATTCGGTTATCTCTGATGAGATACGTTTGTTTCTCCATCGCTCTGCTCCTGTTTGCTCGCTATTGCTGCCTGCCATGCCATCCAGAAGCCGTATTTAATATGCGGCACTGCATCGGTGTATTTGGAAGATTCGAGGTGCTTGTATTCAGAATCAAACCAGCATTCAAACTTCTGTCGCTCAAGGTCGCGTACATGCTCATCTTTGTCGCTCATACATCCTCCGGTTCGTCATCGTAAATCCAGTGCAGAATGTAATTGGAATCAAAGTGCTTTCCAGCAGCGAATATTCCACCTCCACTTTTACGACGTTCGGTTGCCAGCCCTTCACCAAGAAATCCGCTATGCTCTGCCCATACCTTCAGTCTTCTGCCATTTAACGGCCTCTCCTGGGGGAAATAATTTGCCCATTCATTTTCGCCAACTTTAAGCCTCACCCTTCACTCCCATCATTCTCAATCACCCGATAGGCGATGATGTCAGTTGACACTCCGAATTGTTCCCAATTCAATCGTCCAGATACCCTGTCAGTGAATTGTCCATAATCCCGGAGTTTAATATCTACTCTATCTCTGATGTCTGTGGGACACTCACCGCCCTTCCACTCAATCCAGCCATCACTCTCTTGCTGCTCCAGCACTGGCAGGGCTATCTCTAAGGCTTGTAGGTACTTCTCTTCCCTCAGGCTCAGGCCTACATGCGGGTCTGCCTGATGCTCACGCAGATGGACGATGTCCATGCGCGCCACTTCAGCGGTTAACTTATTCATCAGAATCCCCCTCTCTTCTGCGGCTTGGCTTCGCGCTCTGCGGCCTTAGCCTGATATGCCAGCTGGTCAGCGTCGTAGATGGCGCCGTTCTTCTGTTCTGCGTACACAACGCCGGTCTTGCCGTGGCGGTTAAGTCGCAACAGCAGCTCTGTTTCATGCTGCGGATAGTTCTCGTCGTAGGCGCCTTCGCGGTAGATACCCAGCCAGTAGTCGCAGTCCTGCTCAATCTGTCCGGTGTCGCGTGAGTCGCTTGGGAGTGGTCGCTTGTTGGTGCGCTTCTCAAGGTCGCGGTTAAGCTGCGTCAGAAGCACCACAACGCAACCAAGCTCTTTAGCCAGGTTCTTCAGCCCTTTCGTGATTAAGCCGAATGACAGGTCATTGCGGTCGGCCTTTTCGCCAGTCATCAGTGTCAGGTAGTCAACCATCACCATGCCGACGGCGCCCTTCTCACGCTTAATGCGGCGGGACTCTGCAACGATGTGCGCCAGCGTGATGCCGGGCGTATCGTCGATAAACAGATTGCCAGACTGAACCAGCTCCATTGCGTGACCGTTCGCCAACGCAAAGTCGGTATCGTTATCGCTGCCACGGTAGAAAATATCCGTATTCACGCCAGATGCCTGACCCACCATACGCTCGAAGATTTGCTTATCGGGCATTTCCAGAGAGAACAGAACGGCCGGCAGCTTCTCGCGCATCGCCGTGTTAATCGCCATCTGGCTGTAAAGCGTTGTGTTGTGGGTCACGATATAGCCATCGGTGACATAGAGATGTCGAGGATGGGATACCATGATGCAGAGGCATTCTTCCGGCTCAATTTCGATAACGGATTTAATCCCGACACCACGGTTTCCGAGTCGATTTATGCCAAGATTGGCGCGTAGACGAGGCGACTTAATGCACTCCAGAATTTCGTCAGGCAACTTCATGCTAACCATTTGTGCATCTAACCCCTGAAGAGTTTCTCCCTTGTAGGTATAAGAAATGTCAGTGCGCATTGTTTCTCTGGCTGTTCCGCCGAGAGAGTGAACAAGCTTCACTACCCCTTGCGAAAGCTTCTTGCTAGCCGATGAGAACCTAATGCATCCGAATTTCTCAACCCACCCGTCGGTCTCAAGCAGGCCAATCAAGACACCGATACGAGTTTCTTTTTCTGCACTGAAAATAGATTCTGGTATTTCTTTTTCTTGCGCAGTTCTCCCCACCAATCCGTATTCTCTCAGCTTATCGAGAAGAGGATTTTTGCATCCACGATGGTGCGTTATCGTGTAGTCGTTACCACCTACATGACAGAGGTTCAGAGGGGCTACGCTGGCCGCCATTCGAGACAAAACGTAGTCTTCTGAGTTGGTGAACTTGACACTCTTTGTTAACGAGCCGTCACCAAGAAGCGCCCCCAATACCCATCCGTCAACGTGATCTGCCGATGCTCCAAAATCTCCGGACAATGAAGGGATGCACAGCCGCCCTTGATACCTCACCCTCTGAAGCATCTCTTCTAACTTTTCAGTGTCCACGATGCGATTGCCATCAAATTTCGATGAGCTTATCTCCCACAGGTGCGAATCTGCTGCCTTAACGGTGCGCCCATCTTCAAAAGTGACTTGATACATTTTTCGAACCCCTTGAGGGAACACCCCTGTAACCAGGGAGGCGCTGCCGTCAACTGATGCAACTTTCTGACCTACTTTGATTTCCCCATGCGTTGTCCAGGTGCCATCTTGCAGAAGGATCTTTGCATCCAGAGCCATTGCTTTCCCCATCTTTGGCCGGGCGCCGATGACGAACAGCGAGCCTTTGACCAGACCTTTGGGCTCAAGCATGGCGTCCAGCGAAGGGATTCCGGTAGACAGCCCACGATGTGCGCCGGTGTTATCAAAACGGCCTTCAACCTCTCGCAGCCAGTCATCCATCACATCAATCAGAGCTCTGGCTCCGCGGCGGTTGCCCGTCTTGGCATAGTCGCTAATCTGACTGGTCAGGGTGCTGACGGCTTCCAGCTTCTCAACAGCGTTCATCGTGCTGCGGGTATAGAGCATCTCAGTTGCTTCAGCCAACTTGCTGATGGCGTAGCGTTCCATTGCGCAGTCACGAACTGCGGCCGCGTAGTGAACGATGTTCGCTACTGACGGTACGCCTTTGCTGATTTCAGCCAGGTAAGCAAATCCGCCTGTCTGTTCAAGTAACCCGCGGCGCCCCAGCTCATCGGATACGGTCAGCAGGTCTACCGGCTGATTGCGCTTCAGCAGGTCACGCACAGCTTCGAAGATGGCGCCATGAGCCTTGTTGTAAAAACTTTCCGGCTTCAGCATCGCCAGCACCTTCTGGCTACGCTCTTCGCCGCCGTCCAGCATGATGCCGCCCAGCACCGCCTGCTCAGCGTCGGTGTTGTGTGGCGGGGTTAAATAATCACTCACAGGCTTCCCTCCCGGGTTTTAATCAGCGTCTCACTGCGCAACAGGTAATCGAAGTTAGCCCGCCAGCCGGTGTCGTTGTCACCGAAGTAAAACGGCTTGGCCTGATTCATGAAGGCTTTGAAGTAATTACCTGCCGCCTCAACGGTAGGCTCCTTCAGCTCGTTCAGCAGGCGTTTGATACCGCGCTTGCGTTTGTCATTCAGGGCTTCAGCAGCTGGCAGTCTGTCTGCAGCTGCTTCGTTGTAGGCTTCTAAAACCGCCTGGTAGGGAACTGACTTTCTGACTGAAGATTTTCCTTCCCCAGCGCTTACACCCGAAGGGGGTAAGGGGGTTATTTCTTTTTTCTTTTGTATAGTTTCTTTTGTGTTTAGCTGACTTGGCGAATGGTCATTAGCTACTTTGGCTAAACTTTTATTAGCTGACTTAGCTAATGTTTCGCTAACTTGGCTAATGCCTGAATTCCACTCTGAAACTACCTTGTTCACGCCAATTTGATTACCGCTGGAAATCAGGATGTTCATTGCAATCATCTCGTTTTTAGCAGTGCAAACGTGGGTGTGATGAATGCCGGTCATTGCGGCGATTTGTGTGTTAGTGATTCGGTCCAGCTTCTTGCCAAAACCGTATGTTTTTCTGATTACCGCAAGAACGATCTTGAGCTGCCGGGCTGTTAAATCGGCTGACATAACGGCTTCCAGTAGCTCGTTAGCGATGCGGGTATATCCATCATCGGTATCGGCCACTCTGCGCTCCATGCCCTCTGGTGAAGGGCGGTAGTCTGCTAGTCTTGCTAAGTTACTCATTTGCCCTTCTCCTTCGCTTTATGCTCCTGCATCATGCCTTTCAGCTTCTCAGCAACGACCGGGTTGATAGAGCGGATGGAGTCGAGACGGGCAAGGTTTTTGTGGTTCAGGTAGTTCCCTGAAATATGCTTTTGTGTCATAATTACCTCGTTGAATTGGTTCAAAATTCGATGGTTATTTGAGAAGCCTCAACTGTTCCCGCAGTTGGGGCTTTTTGCTTTGTGAGTAACCGCGCTACTTGCTTAGCCAGCACAGCTAACTCCTCGTCTTCTACGCCCCATTCCAGCACTGCCAGAAGCATCGACATACGAGGTATCAGTGATTCCTTCCACCTGGAAATCTGCGATTTATCTATGCCTACTGCCTCCGCTACGTTGGTGACGCCACGGATTGCGATCTTGTTTAATAATTTGCTTTCAATTGCTCGCGCTTTGTTGCGGGCGGTTGTTGTGTCCATTTTTGATAATGTCCTTGTTGGTTAGTTATTTAGACGTGACAAAGCCGTAGCTATTGCCACGAACGTTTGTTGTTTCGTTTGGAATTCGCTTTTCAGCGACGTAGGACTTCGTGTCCGTTTTGAAAAGAGCGTTGGTACTTATGCTGCTGTTGGGGGGAAAAGATCATCAATTCCCACTGACGCGCCGTGCTTGTTCAGCACGCTTACAATCAGGCGACACTGGGCTACATTGAGGCTTCTGCGTCCATTCTCGTAATGGCCAATTGCACCCTTTGTTAGCCCAAGCTCGGTAGCAAGGTCGCCTTGCGTCAATCCCAACTGCTTTCGAATGCTTCGCAAGTTGTTCATGGGTTCCTCCTTTAAAGCAATAGTATACATTTCGTATTTATAGCAAGCAAGTTTAATATACAAAATGTGTCTCGATAAAAGAAATACAGAATGTATGATTTAGTGATGAACATGAAATGGAATGAGCTCGCCAAATCCCTCATGAAGGATCGGGGCGTTAATCAGGAAAAGCTTGCTGAGCATCTTGGTCTAACCAAAGGTGCGGTTAGCCATTGGCTGAATGCAAGGCGTGAACCGGCAATCGAGGATATAGCCAAAATCCTCCGCTACTTGGGTATGCGTGAGTTCACCGTAAATAGTGACGGAACAATAGGATCGCCTGACCATATGGCAAACGTCACCAATTATGAAACTTATGTCCCCAGCAATAAGTATCCGGTTTTGAGCAAGGTTCAGGCGGGGGCTTGGTGTGAGGCCTGCGAGCCTTATACCATAAAAGACATAGACTTATGGCTTGAGACAGATTCGCATATTCAGGGCGAAGCTTTTTGGCTTGAGGTTGACGGGGATTCAATGACCGCGCCTATGGGGTTAAGCATCCCTGAAGGGACATATGTTCTTTTTGATACAGGCCGGGAGCCAGTAAACGGTAGTTTAGTTGTAGCTAAGCTTACCGATAGCAATGAGGCAACCTTCAAAAAGCTGATCATTGATGGCAGCCAGAAGTACCTGAAAGGGCTAAACCCTCAGTGGCCAATGACACCTATCAATGGCAACTGCAGAATTATTGGCGTGGCTATCGAAACAAAGATGCGCCTTGTTTAAGGCGCAGTGGCCGGAAGAGACGTTTGGGTGATGAAATGGCACATGAAAAAATAGCATTTCTCTTTCCTTATAACGGCGAAACAGGGATGCGAGACATACCACCTCCACTCCTCGCTTATGATTGTGAGGAATTTCCATCAGAATTTGCTATGAGCGCAGGTGTATTTTTTATTGGTTTGCAGCACAAGAAACCTTACTACCTTGAGGTCCAAGTGCTTAGATCTGAAGAAGGTGGCGATGTTCCCATATCACCAAAAAGAGGGATGTGGGTGAGGTTGAGCGATAATAACGGTCGCACGACAGACATCGCGGCATCAATTGACATCAGCCTATTGAAATGTAGGTTTGATAAAGAGGGCTCTTACTACATCGATGCCACTCTGCTTGAAGATGAGCGGCCAATACATTCAAACAGGGCTTATTTTAGAGTGAGCAAAGCCACATGATTAATGAGACTGTTGAAGCTAGGCTAAACCCCAGCTCGCATTTAACGGTTGTCAAACCTCATGAAACAGCCGATGATTATGATACGATCAGGCATGGAAGTGGAAATGGCGGAGGTAATGACATGTTAGAGCGAGTAAAAAAACTTGAAGAACAAGTTGCTGCCATTGGCACCGATATAGCTGTCATTAAAGCTACTTTATGCACTAAAGAAGATCTGCAGAAAGAGCTTAACGGCCAAACCTGGAAAATTATTATTGCGTTAGTTGTCTCCGTACTCATAGCCGTACTTTCAAAATACTTCATCAAATAACCCGGACATTGAGTCGGTTTTTGTACCCACTTCCCCGATAGCCCGCCACCGAGCGGGCTTTTTTGTGCCTGTCACTTAGCCCAACCTTCCCTTTCTCGCTTCCGCTCCAGTTCCGACACTCGCTGCAAGTTCTTCTGCTTTTTCATGATAGTTATCAGCTGCCGGTATCCGTAATGACTCGGGGGATAGAAATCTCCACCAAAATCCCGCCCCCATTTTTCTTTAAGCGCAGGCAGCGCCAGCTCAGCAAACGCTACTGATTGTTCGCACAAGTGAATGGCTCGTTGCAGATGATCACCTTCACCCCTGAGCCGGTAGTGATGCTTTATCTGCTCCTGTAATTCAAAGTGCACTTGCACCTTCTGGTCAACGTCAAGCCAGCGCAACCCATCTATCCACGAATCTATATTCATAACCGCCTCTCTATGTGCTTCATACAATTTATGGAACCCGCACCGAAAACCTTCCTCACCCCGGCAAATCCATTTCAAAAATAAATTCACACTCAAATCATACACATAATGTATCCACATCAAATTTGTATACATTTCGTATTGCACTGCATGAATACGTTTTGTATATTACATCCATCAGCACGACGCTGAGGCAGTAACGAAACGGACAACACGCTCTTTATACAACGGTGACGGATCACCTACGTGGCTGAAAGGCCAAATTCATATACCGATGCGGATTTCCGAATGCGTTGATGACAGCGCAACCGGAAGCCCACAGGAGGATTTATGACACGCAGAACAGTATTTACCGGTTCAGCAGAAAGCCGCCGCCGTGAGCGCCGCGCACATCTGCAAAGTGAAGTTAGCAAAAGCGCGGATACATTACACCGTCCTACCCCTAGCCGCGTTGAGCTTCAGTGCAAACGCAAGCCAATGAGCCAGGCGGACAAGCTGACGCCTAACGAGTACACGCTACAGATTGAAGCAGCCGCAGAGCGCGTAACGCTGTCGCTTGGTAAGCGTAAGAACTTCGAAACTGTGCGTCCGGGTGCAACGCACATTGTTAACGCCCGCCAGAAGATGCGCGGCAAATCGATTCCACTTATTTGAGGTGAGTATGACTACTCAACAGAAATACGCAGCAGAGTGTCGGTCGGAGTTTGTTCGCTACCGTGCCAAGTGCAAAGCAACTGTCCGCGGTGATGGCGTACACGACCTGTGGGTCAAGCTGGCCTGGCGCAACAGGCAGCAGGCCCGGCAGTGGGCATCAGAGGTCGCCTAAGGGCGGCCTTTTTTATTACCTGAATTCAGGCCAACACCATAACGTGAGAGTGAGGTAAGCATGTTAACTGTTGCAGCAAACGAAGAGCTGAAGATGTCCAGCCTGGACTTCCTGAATAACATCATCAATCCAGCGCGGATCGAGTCCGGGCAAAACGCAGTTCGTCCATCGGACTTCCACGAACGAGTCAATGATGAGATTGATGAAGAATTAAACTACGAAAATTTCGTAGTTGGCAAAACCGGACATAAAACCTACTACACCATGCTCAACATGGAGCAAATGACCCTGATCGGCATGAGGGAGTCTAAAGCAGTTCGCCGCTCAGTGTTGTCCTCCCTGAAAGAGATGCAGGCTAAGCAGTATCAATTACCTGACTTCACTAATCCGGCAGAGGCAGCAAGAGCATGGGCTTCTGAATTCGAGCAGAAGAAACTAGCGCAGCAGCAACTGGCAATCGCCGCCCCCAAAGCAGAATTCTACGACCGCTACGCAGACGCCTCCGGCACTTTCGGCTTTCGGCAGGTGTGTAAGGCGCTGGGTGAGAAAGAGCATCTGGTTCGTACGGTACTGGTTGAGAAAAGTGTCATGTACCGGCTGGGTGGTCAGCTTACGCCTTATCAGAATCACATTGATGCCGGACGCTTTACCGTTAAGACGGGTGAGGCAGATAACGGCCACGCTTTCACGCAGGCCCGATTCACAACGAAGGGCGTGACATATGTTGCTGGATTGATTGCAGAACACAAATTATCAGCTGCCTAAGGGCGGTTTTTTTTACGCCCGTTGAGGCCAACACCATGGTTAGCAAAAGAGATTACGCACTTGGCTGGGCGGTGATTGTGCTGCTTATGGCAGGTGCTTACGTGACAGGTTACTGAGGAGATTGAGATGAGTGGATTTAAGGGCACGGAAGGAAGGTGGGCCGTTGTTGATGGTTTATCGGCTGGGAAGCAAGTGATATCTGAAAGCGCGCCAAAAGTGAGGAGGAATATTGCCTCATGTGGAGGGCCAAAGCGCGAGCATAATGCCGCACTTATAGCTGCGGCTCCTGAGCTGCTTGAGGCGCTTCTACTTTTCACATCAAAGACTGAGCAAGGTTTTGTAATGAATCAGTCAGATATCGACAAATGTAAGGCCGCCATTGCTAAGGCGCTGGGCAACCACTAACAGGAGAAGAGGATGGAGTGGATTAGCGTAAAAGACCGGCTACCAGAGATTACCGATGACTCGTGCCTAGTTTGCAGCATCACAGGGACTGAGGATGGCAGAGGGTTTCCTAAGGGCGGGTATGATTTTGTTTATATCCCCGATTGGTTTGCAGACATCACTGCAGGGCGGGATGGTGAAGGGAATCAGCTTTACACGAAATGGTATTTAAGTCAGGGGATTACTCACTGGATGCCTTACCCCGATTTGCCCACCGAGTGACACCGTAAAGCTGTCTGCTTAGACGGCTTTGAGGTGCTACGCACCAACGCTACAGCGGTAATTACTAGCCGTTGAGCCGTGAGAACTCTTGGGCGCGCGATGCGCCCATCTTTTTTATCCCAACCAAATTAACGGAGTATCCCCATGCAAGCACTAGCATTTGCAGGGGCGGCATCGGGCTGCCCCACTTTTGACGCATTCAAATCTATCGAATTTCACCCCAAAAACATTCTGACCAGCGCCAGCTTTACGCCGCCGCCGCGTAAAAGCCTGCTTCAGCGACTGGTTGAGTTCCTCAACAGGAGCGTGAACCCATGAATATCAGGCTGAATTTCAAAGACCGTCAGGAGATTGAAAAAATCATCGCTGGCTTCGATGAGAGCGACAACGAGCGCATCTATGCAGAAGTTGAGGCAATGGACCGGCAGTTTAAATCAAACCCTGTGACGCCTGTTCTGCGCGCGCTGTGCGACAACATCAACGCGTTCGACCTGGCTGCCGACACGATCGACTTTCAGGAGCGTTTGAATAACGCGTTATGGGACAGCCTGACGGATTACGTGAAGCACGAACACGCGCTGCAGATATTTATGGGCCGGCGCAGTTTTAACGAGGTGGCATAAATGAACCAGCAGCTGGTTAATCAGGTATTCGAAATTGTTAATCCGCTAAAAATGGAGTTCGAGCAGGTTTGTGCTGAGCCCTCGATCACATTCAAGCGCGAATCGGAATTCGCAATGCAGATATTCGCTAACAACGACTATCTGGCAAAGATTGCTGCCCAAAACAGCACGTCAACTCGCAGCGCGGTGATGAATATCGCCGCCATTGGTATCACGCTGAACCCGGCTCAGAAACTGGCTTATCTGGTGCCACGAAAAGGCGCCATATGCCTGGATATTAGCTACATGGGCCTGATGCATATTGCTCAGCAGTCGGGTGCGATTAAGTGGTGCCAGTCGGCAATCGTCAGGAAAAATGACCGATTCATGCGTACAGGAATCGACCGTACGCCAACGCATGAATTTAATGAGTTCGACACCATTGAGCAGCGTGGGGAAATCGTCGGTGCCTACACCGTTGTTAAAACTGATGAAGGCGACTACCTGACCCATACGATGCGCGCGGAGGACATCTTTGCCATCCGAGACCGGTCAGAAGCATGGAAAAAGTATCTGACCGACAACAGTAAGAAATGCCCGTGGGTCACTGATGAAGAGCAGATGATACTCAAAACGGTAGTTAAGCAGGCCGCTAAGTACTGGCCTCGTCGTGAGCGCCTGGATAGTGCGATCGACTACGTCAACACGGAAGGTGGCGAGGGTATCAACTTCACCCAGGAGCGCGGGCAGGAACGCGACGTTACACCTTCTACAGAGCAGACACTTCAGACCATTACCGACCTGCTGATGACCATGGATAAAACATGGGAAGAAGACCTCCTGCCGGTTTGCTCACAGATATTCCGCCGGCCAATAAAGCAGGCATCTGACCTTACCGAAACGGAAGCGGTTAAGGCTCTCGATTTCCTGTCAAGGAAGGCTAAGGCGGCGGCATGATTTCTCCCGAATGCATACGGCAGCACACAGGGATAGATGTGCTGTCTGTTGAGCAGGGAAGCTATGAGTGGCAGAGATTGAGGCTGGGAGTGATAACAGCTTCAGAAGCGTCAAAGGTTATAGCCAAACCACGTAGTGGCAAGAAATGGACCGACATGAAGCTGGCCTATTTCTACACCCTTCTCGGTGAGGTCTGCACTGGGGAGGCGCTGGAGATAAATGCAAAAGCGCTCACTTGGGGAAAGACGCACGAGGAATCAGCAAGGACGCTGTTTGAATTCACCACGGACGTTAAGGTTACGGAAGCACCGATTATCTACAGGGATGAGACGCTAAGGACAGCATGCTCTCCTGACGGTTTGTGCAGTGACGGCAAAGGGCTTGAGCTTAAGTGCCCTTTCACTTCCCGCGATTTCATGAAGTTCCGCCTCGGTGGCTTCGATGCCATCAAATCAGAGTACATGGCTCAGGTGCAATTCAGCATGTGGGTCACGGGAAAGGATGCCTGGTATTTCGCTAACTATGACCCGCGCATGAAACGCGAAGGCATACACCACGTCATCGTCGAACGCGACGAGAAATTCATGGCCGACTTTGAAGAGATGGTGCCGGAGTTCATCGAGAAGATGGACGAATCACTGGCGGCCATTGGCTTCTCGTTTGGCGACCAGTGGAGATAACGATGAAGCAGCCATTCGACAACATCCGGTGCGGACGTACCGTTATCCGTTATTACGACGCTTACGGCGGCTGGATGCTGCCGGATAAAACCATCACGAGAAACCCGCTAAAAGCAGCTCGCATCGCAGAAGAAACGGAAGCAGCGCGGAGCGAGAAAAAGCAGGCGTGGCAACTTTACGAGATTCAGTACCTCGCCGAACGCAACCCATGCATCAACTTCAGAACTGTGGCTCAGAAGCTCGACCGGACGCCGGAAGATGTTCGGCAAATGCATCGCGCTATCTCTGCCGGGAGTTAACCATGCGCAAACATCAACGCAGGATAAAAACAGAAGCCGGCCGTGTACGCGATGGATGGATGATTGAGCTAGAGGATGGGCTGGCAGTGCAGGTTAATGGCGTTAAGCACCTAGGCAAACGTGTGTCATTCATAACAGGCGGCACTCTGTGGTCGCTTGAGCATGACGACATCGTTTATCGGGTTATCGATATGGAATTAGTGGAAGGAGTGGGGAAATGAAGGATATTCAGAAACTGATTAGGGATGCTGAGCGTGCCGACGCCGTTGCGGCGCTGATGCAGGATGTTAACCCGCACACTGTTCTTGCGCTGGTCGATAGACTGAAGGCGGCAGGGGCGCAGTTGGCAGAGCTGGCGAAGCAGGAGCCTTCTGGATGGTACGCAGTTGAAAACGCCATCCGCGATTTGGGCGAGCCGCTTTATTTAGATGGGCGACATAAGCCTTCCGGGTGGAATAGTGATTACAAACCTTTGTATGCGCGCGCCGCGCCGCCAGCGCCGGTTAAGCTGCCTCGCGGGCACATTCTTGATTGTTTCGGCAGGCTCGAAACGGATGATGATGGCGTTTGGCTACACAAGGATGACGTTATCGAAGCACTGAAGGCCGCTGACATGGAGGTGGCAGATGAATAATCAGGAACTGGCGGCGCTGTGCCGCATCGAAATTCGCCGCTGGCAGGCGGTACCGGATAAGCAATATATGGTTGCGCTGATGGAAACGGCTCTGACGGCATTAACCGCTGAGCCTGTGAAGGTGCCGGATGAACTCACCATGCGTGACGCGATTAGGTTGAAGCTTTCCGTTGACTGGGCTGCAGGTTACAACACGGCGATTGCACACTGCAAAGAGTTAAGCGAACCCATCGACAACACCGCGCAGAAGTATGAGGCGCTGGCAAAGGAGGGTAAATGTTAGCAGGCTTCATCCTCCTCATTACCTCTCACTCTCACGCCCTGCCCGTTACTGAAACCATCTATCCCACCAAAGCAGAATGCGAAGCCATCAGAGTCAGGCTGAATGAGCGCCGGCCGCTGGTAAATCTCGACTGCTCACCTGTTTACCGATAGCCGCGAAAGCGGTTTTTTTCGCCTGGAGAAAAATAAATGCGAGTTGATAAAGAAGTGCTTAATGTGCTGAGTGCTGCGGAATGCCATGGTAAAAATCTGGTGCTGACTGGTCAGCTTGACCGAAACTTATACACACGCACTAATAAAGTTCTGGAAGCTGCCGGCGGCAAATGGAGTCGCAAGTGCAAGGCGCATGTATTCGATATCGATGCATCCGAGCGCATTGAACAAATCATACTGACCGGAGATGTCGTGGTTCCCAAAGATGATTTTGAGTTCTTCCCTACTCCGCCAGAAGTTGTCAGGCATGTAATTCATTTGGCAGATATTCGGGATGGCATGCATGTGCTTGAGCCCAGCGCAGGGCAAGGAGCAATTGCTAAAGCCGCTCATAGCGCAGCAGCAGATGTGATGATTGATATGTATGAACTGATGCCAGCCAACAATGACGCGCTGCATGCTCTTAATTTGCGCCTGTCAGGTATTGGGAAACCAGTTGATTTCCTTACTGTTGAGCCCAATCCAGTCTATGACCGGGTTGTAATGAATCCTCCATTTAGTCGACAGGCTGATATCAAGCACGTAACTCACGCACTGAAATTCCTGAAAACTGACGGGCTGTTGGTCTCAGTCATGGCTTCACCGGTAGTTTTCCGCAGCAACAAGCTTACTTCTGATTTCCGCCAGTTGATTGAAGACCGCGGTGGTCATATCGAAGAATTGCCTGAGGGCTCATTCAAGTCATCAGGAACGATGGTTAACACTGTCGTCGTGATGATACCAAATTAGCGATTCATGGCGATATACTCCACTCAGGAGGAATCGCCATGTCACACAATCTCGCAGCACGCAGCAAAGAAGAAAGGGATAAGGTTAACGTGGATTTAGCGGCGTCAGGCGTGGCTTACAAAGAGCGCCTGAACCAGCCAGTTATCCCGCAGCAGGTAGAAATGGAGCAGCCGGAAGAGTTGAGGGAGTATTTCCGCGAGCGCCTGCAGCATTACAGGCAGGTGGCTCTGCAGCTGCCGAAAGGTACCGACCCGATTTACCAAAAAGAGGAACCAAAATGACCGAGGATTACCTGATTTTTGGCGCTGGTTATGACGGCGAAATTCGTGAATTTGACAGGGGCTTGGACTTTATAGAGGTTGTTCAGAATCCTGCCCTTATATCCAGCAATAGCAGCGACCAAAGCGCGCCATCTACAGATAAGGTAAGGTTGCCGGTTAGGGTTTATATCGTCCATGGGCATCGTTATAACGTGGCGTCACATGAACTTTTAATAGATGACGTTCTTGAAGAATTAATTGAACAATAGAGGCCAAGGCCGGCAGCAGCAAGATAATCACATCTACGATAACGACCTCGCTCCGGCGGGGTTTTTTATTGCCAAATTTCGGAGAAACAACATGAATTTTGCAGACCCGATTGATGAAGCCGCAGAACGCGAGCAGCAGCTGATAGCGGTAGCCCTGGCTAACCGGCCGGCGCCGCAGATGACATACACCGGCGAGTGCCACTACTGCGAGGAGCCGATAGCCAAGGGGCACTTCTGCAGCGATGAGTGCCGAACCGACCATGAGCGCATGGTGTGGGCGGAGAAGCAGCGGAGATTGGCATGATTGAAGTGTTGAAGGGAGTGGAATCGCCCAAGAAATACTTTATCAGAAAGACCCAGCCTCACCGGGTCTTTACTTAGGTGGGAATCTTTTATATCAATACCATTTATTAAGCATTCACATCGAATTTAAGTTGATATTTCCACTGAAGAAGCGCACCTATAATCAGGTACATCTCCAAAATATCTTCTTTGCAAGCTGTGCTAACCTGCTCTTCCTTGCCATTCGTAAGTGATTGAATAATATTAGTTAGCTGAACTGGTACGGCTGTGTGTGTATTCATAATGCCCCTGGAAAAAATAGAAGGGAAAGACCGCCGTATGCCTGTGGAGGATGAGTTAAGGCCTGTCAACTATAGGCTTTGTCATGAGGAAAGCAAATCTAACGCATGTTAAATGCAACTTAACCTCTCCAGCCTGTTTTTAATCTTTTAAACCATAAATTCACTTTTATTCCATTAACTATCGCGCTATGCGTGAGGAGTTGTTATGTCTGAAAAAGACCTGTTCAAGCCATGCGAAAGCAGCGGCGTCAGATATGCATCAAATATCTGCTGGATTCTTCGTGATTACCTACAAAATGGCATACCAAGAAGAAACAGCAAGGGGATTTACTCTTCATCTCCTGTGCGCATCTCTACTGGAGAGCATCTAGGGGAAAAGGTCTGCTATCACTCAGGAAAAGATGACCCGATTATCCTTAACGTATGTCCCTTTTGCGGTGGAAAGCTCCACTCAGTGAAAGACGAAGAATGATCACCCCACTCCACCTTCTCATCACCATCATTGCGATCATCATCGCCAGAGCAATATTTAATTATTTTTAAGGAGCCATCATGCGCGAGCTACGTGACGATTCCCTTGTTGACATGAAGTTCATGGTAGAGGATGCTGGGTTTACCCCGAAGTTCTTCTATTCTCAAATCAAGGCCGGCAAACTCAAGCCGCCAACAAAAATTGGTCGCGCCTCCCGCTGGGAGTATTGCGATTACAAATCCTGGAAGCAGTCCTACACCCAATCAAGCAGAACCGTAAATTGACGCATTGCGGGCATATATGCGGGCATAATATTTTACACACCAATAAAAACCATTATAAACCAACCCCCTGCGGCGCTAGTTTGATGTTTGCAGGGGACGCCAAATGTTAGTCTCCCAACGTATCTCAAAGTCTCTTTTACCCATTCCATTCAGTTGCTTAACTCAGTTTAATAGCCCACCTGCGTCTCCAGCCGGCTCACAAAATCCACAGTGTCATGTTGTTACAATTGTTGGTATGTTTGGTTCGATAATGCAGATACCATCAGCCGAGGATTTTTACTATGCCGCTCACTGAGTTAAAGGTAAGGAATGCGAAGGCTGCTGTGAAGCCCGTCAAAATGACAGACGGTAATGGTATGCATCTTTTGATCACCCCAAACGGTTCCAAATAGTGGCGTTTTCAGTATCGCTTTGGTAGCAAACAAAAGATTCTTGCTCTCGGGGTTTATCCTGAGGTCACGTTATCAGAAGCCAGACGCAGAAGAGACGAAGCCAGATAACTCGTTGCAAACGGGGTCGCTCCAGGCGAAAAACGTAAAGCCGAAAAGGTGGAAATTAAAGGGCTGCTGACATTTGAATAAGTTGCTCAAGACTGGTATTCCAGTAACAGAACCAGGTCGGAAAGCCACAGGATTATTGTAATAAACAGCCTTGTGAGTCATTTATTCCCCATCATTGGCAATCGTAATATCACAGAACTCAAAACCCGTGACTTACTGGTTCTACTAAAAAAGACTGAAGCAACAGGTCACCTCGAACTCGCTTCGGTGATAACAGTAAAGACATGCTCACGACTTTAAACAAAGCTGAGAAGGTTTCGTGTAAAGAGGCAGAGGTAAAAGGTACGTATCTCTGCAAAGTAGATACAGATATCACTCTGCCTTTAATGAAAACAAAATACAGAAAGCCTTTCACAGATTTGTATGAGGCATGGATAATGAATTACAATTGATTTATCGCAGATAAAATGAGTTAAATTCATTATGAATAAGATGCAAATAGAAGAACTCCTTTTCAAAGAGGGCTTTACATCTAAAGAATTTTCCATAATACGTCAACAAGCTGAAAAATTGGGTTACTCGTATAGATGGCTTCTTCCCCAATTAAAAAAAAGATTCTTAGTTGCATTGATATTAATAGTCATTCTTTTTAGCGGGCTCGTTTATACAATTAATATCGGCACACAAGAAAACCTTGTATCTTATTCGATAACTTTGTTTACAGGCTTCACCATTTTTTATCTTTTCATTCCATTAAATCCTGCATATAAAGCATTTAAAGTTTTGAGAAAGCATTTTTATATTTTATAAAATCGCTAATGAAAACTTTCACTTTTTCAAGCGAAGAATCGCACTACCTCTTCCCCCAACTGCAATACATTCACCGCAAGACATATCTATGTAATACTTTATTGGATTAGGCATACTTTCCATCATCCACGGGAGTTCCTCAGAAAATTTCATATCTGAGGTTGAAATAACCCAAACGGATTTACCATCAAAAGACGTTCTTTCAGCCTCATGAAAGCCTTCATCCCAACCATAACCAGCTTTGTTTGCATATTCTTTGGCAATTTCAATAGCTTTTCTGTCACTTATCATTTTTGAACTCCATACCAGACATTATACATTAACCCACCAACCACCACCGGGCCTAAAAGAATGCCTGCAGCTTCATGCCGCAACATTGTATAAGTGATTTCATAAGTATTGCCAAGAGGAAATTTAAATCCTTCAATGATATACTCCCTGCTCATTCCTCTGGCCCTTAATAAGCCAATAGTTTCAGCCAGTGTCTCTTCCAGGTATCTAAGTATATACGATTTAGTGTATGCACTTTGCCTCATAAATACTCTGAGTTCTCTCAATAGATAGAACTTAGGCGCAATCGCCATATGAACTTGCTCATGGTAAAGAGTAGAAAGCATCTGCAAGTAAGCGTCATCCTTCGACATTGCACCAGGGTAGTAGTTACGTCCAACTTCTACGTCCCCCAGGGTTTTGTTCCCCCTGAATAACGTCACGATTCTTTGTAATTTTTATCTTAGGTGTATACCGCCATCCTCCATTACGAGGCAGGTTCATTTTCCTTTTAATATCAATGCTGTATCTCGGCATTTTTACTCCTCTGAAAGGAGTTTTAAATGTGTCGCCAGGCTTCTTCTTTAAAAGAAGCGCAAGGACAGTATTGATTCCCAGCAGAGTGATCGCGTCTGCCAAATCCTTAGCAGCAGCCTCCAGATCGCCTTCGTTACGAGCAGAGTTAGTCTTCGTTGCAAAATCAAACAGCTTCTGAGCCGCTTCAAGCGCCACGCCCCCTACAGCCACCCAACCTACAATGAGAAGCACTAAATCAGCGATTTCACCAACCCCAAAAAAGTGCGCACCAGCCCAAACCACGATTACCCCCGCCATAGTTGCGAGAGTTGAGGGGGTAACCATTGCAAGAAGCTGTTGGCCAATGTCAGCCGGTAAAAGCACCGCCGCTTTCGAGATGACTAATTGTAGCCTTGACTGTATATCGCCTGGGATAGCTTCCATACTTTATCCTCAGTTATAATTTAAGCTAATTGTAGAATAACTCTCAGTATACCGCGTTAACCAGTAGTTTTGTTCCGCATGTTCGATTGAGCTGTCTTAAAAATAGAAATTTACTTAACATAAAGTATTATTTAAATGATTATTAAAAACTCATAACATTAAAGCCATCATTTAGTTTAATGAAGAAAAAAACAGATTTAAAGGTTTCTCCTACAGCGAGCCTGCGGTCCAGAATTGCCAGGTCGCAGGCTTTGTCATGGCGATCCTGCCAGTCTGTGCCGGCAATCCCCTCGTCTGACCAATAGCGTTTGAACGCATAACGCCGGGCATCGCCTGAATAGTTGATGCTACCCTGCCCAAACAGATCATCTGAGTTTTTTGGATAAACAACGTAGCCTTGTTCATCCAGCGTTACGACAAACCACAGATCATCCTGAGGCACGACATCACAGATGCTACTGATCTTTACTCTTTTCATTTCGCAGTCCCTATGCTGAAAGTAAGATAAATCCTAACGGGAAAGTCGAACAAGAGGAAGCAAATCGATTAGCTTATTGCCTTCAACGCCTCGCCATGCCCGTTATTCTCCGTTCAGTAAACGCACCGCCGCCCTGTTTTCATCGGCATCTTTAGTCGGGTTTTAGACTGTTGTCATGTTATTACCACTGCTGTTCCGAACAGGTTGCGTCCCGCCATTGTCCACAACCTGATACGTGTCCGATGCATCTTCTGTAGCGTTCATTATTTGCTTAATAGCCTCAATTTTTACCGATATAATCCCAATAACTATTCAACGGATTCAGAAGCGAAAATGACCAAACTCACCTTACAAGAGCAGATGCTGAAAGCAGGATTAGTCACCAGCAAAAAAGTGGCCAAAGTCCAGAGAACGGCGAAAAAATCGCGCGTTCAGGCGCGCGAGGCGCGGGAAGCGGTAGAAGAGAATAAAAAAGCGCAGCTTGAGCGTGATAAACAGCTGAACGAGCAGCAAAAACAAGCGGTGTTAGCCAAAGAATATAAAGCGCAGGTTAAGCAGCTGATTGAAATGAACCGAATCAGCCTGCCAAAAGGCGATATCGCCTTTAACTTTACTGACAATAACCGCATTAAAAAAATGATGGTGGATAAGCTGACTCAGGCTCAGCTGATCGGCGGTCGTCTCGCCATTGCGCGCCTGGCGGTTGATAACAATGGAGAGAGCGCATACGCGATTATCCCCGCCAGCGTAGCCGATAAAATTGCGCAGCGTGATGCGGACGCGATTGTATTAAATAATGCCCTGAGCCAGGAAGAGGAAGAGAAAGACGATCCGTATGCCGATTTCCAGGTACCTGATGATTTGATGTGGTAAGCGGCGATGCTGGCGGGCTTGGGCCCGCCAGGCGCTATAAAGCCCTGTGGCACGCGCCGCGTTCGTGCTGCGGCGCCTTCAGAACGGACAGGCGGTATGGGCGTTAATCGGTTGCTGGCTGACAGGATGCACAAAATGCAGCGCGCTGGCATGCAGCATCAGCCGCGGAGCCTGCGCGGATCCCGGCAGCAGGCGTCCGCCATACAAGTCACAGCCTAAAATGGGATGGCCCAGATGCTGGCAGTGAATGCGTAGCTGATGGGTCCGCCCGGTCTCCGGCGTAAGCGCTACCCGCGTCAACGGCAGTAACCTGCCCTCTTCCCCTCCCGATAAAAGCGCTCGATAACCTGGTAACGGGAGCGAGCAGGCTTGCCGCGGCTGGCGCAAATCGACATACGCGGGAACAGCGCCGGATCTTTGGCAATCGCCGCGTCTATCACCCCTTCGTCATCACGCAGATGGCCGCAGAGCAGCGCGTGGTAGCGCTTACTTACCGTACGCTGGCTGAACTGCTGGCAGAGGGCAGCGTTGATCGCCTTATTGCGGGCAATCACCATCACGCCGGACGTACCAAAATCAAGGCGATGGACCAGCGTGCAGCCGGGAAAGATCTGTACCAGTCGGTAATGCACCGAATCAAGATTGCAGGCATTTTTCCCCGAAAGGCTAAGCAGCCCGGCAGGTTTATTGATAAGCGCCAGGTGATCGTCCTGGTAGATGATCGCTATCGGGTCATGGCACGGCGGAGCGATAAAAGTATCGGAAATGGTAGACATCAGGCTGCCCGCAGAGAAAGGGGGCGGATAATAACCAATTATCCCTCCGCTGGCGAATCTGGCTGTTAGATGGCTGGCAGTTGCGGCGAGCCTTTCCGTTATTTCATGGTTTTTAGCCGCTGCGCCTCGTCTGTTGCACATTAATCGTCCAGACTGAAAGCAAAGACGTAGTGCGCGCGGGCATTGTGCTTTACACTGCGCGCTGCAAAAATTGAGTAGATAAACGATTAATCAGGCGGTAATGGCGATGAACGGAACGATCACAACGTGGTTTGGAGATAAAGGTTTTGGATTTATCAAAGATGAAAACGGCGATAACCGTTATTTTCATGTGATTAAGGTCGCTAACCCTGATCTGATTAAGAAAGACGCGGCGGTGACGTTTGAACCCACCACAAACAACAAGGGCCTGTCAGCCTACGCGGTGAAGGTCATCCCGGAAAGCAAATATATCTATATCGCCGGCGAGCGTCTGAAGCTTACCTCGATCAAATCTTACCTGGTATACAGCGAAGAAGTGCCCGCCGATGCGCCGATTGATAAAGAAAATACGGTGCTGTCTGTGGGGATGCTGATGAACAGCATCAGGCCGAAATCCGCCGCGAAGCCGGGTGAAATGCGCTCGCTGAAAAAACTGGCGATCACCACTTTCCAGGGCAGCACATTAATCTTCTCTGAAGATGAGATTGACGTGGACGCCACGGTGAAGATGCTTAAGCTCTGACGCCATTCAGCATGGCGCCGTGCCGTCATCCTGCGCCGTGACCGGCGCAGCTGCGGCCACGTTAAAGCCTGGGTGCGGTGATAGCGGCCTTCGCTCCGCGTTCACGCACACCTGCCCCCAGCCTTCCCTTCTCTTCGCCGCGCTGGCGATAACGCATCAGAAAAAGTCAGCCACTGGCGCCGAATAATACCCCTGTAATCAACAGGTTAATTTTCCAGGGCGCTAAAAAGCATTAGATACCTTTAACTATCTCTCAAGAAGCCTGCACAACGACCGATAACGTTAATCTCCCCACACGGATCTTAGGGTTATTATGAACATTGTGAAAAAGCTTCTGGTCACCTTCGTTATCTTCGGCTGTGCGGTCGTTACCGTCGGCGCATTCGCGCTTTACGCGCTTAAGGGCGCCAATACGCGCTTTGAGTACGTGATGGATAACAGCCTGCCGAGCGTACAGGTACTGGATCAAATTCTGCAGGCGCGCGAAAGCGCCCGACGCAATATTTATATGGCGCTGATCAGCGCGGAAAAAGCGGAAACGGCAAAGTATGTCGCCGCCACCCGCAGCGATCTGCAAAACGTTGGCAAGCTGCTGAATGATTATCAGGGGCGTTATATCAGCGATGCGACCGATGCGCAGCTGACCCGGGAAAACATCAAATTGCTGGCCGCCTATCAGGCGATCGTCAACCAGCTGCTTGCGCGCTATGAGCGGCAGGGGCTGGACGCGGTGCGTCCTTTGCTGGCGGAAAATGGCGAAGTGGCGGAAAACTCGCGGCTGTTCTCCGGCCGTCTGCAGCAGCAGATCGATTATAACTATCAGATTGCAGAGAAATTCAATCAGCAGAACCAGCGCAGCTTCACACACACCCTGTTGCTGCTGATCGCAATTATTGTGGTCTCCGGCGCGCTGGCCGGCGCGCTGGCGCTGACCGTATTGCGCTATATCTCAGCCAGCCTCTCCCATTTTCAGTCGCGCATGCAGCTGATCAACGATTCCATGGATCTGCGGATTCGCGTCGAGCTGGATAAAAATGATGAGATTGGCCTGACCGCCAGAGCCTTTAACGCACTGATCGGCCGCATGCAGGAAATCCTGCAAACGATCCAGATGGCGAGTACGCAGGTGGATGTCGCTTCGGCAGAAATCGCCGCCAGCAATGAAGATCTCTCTTCGCGTACCGAGCAGCAGGCAGCGGCGCTGGAAGAAACCGCCGCCAGCATGAACCAGCTCGCGGTGACCGTTGGCCATAATGTCGATAACGCCAAATCTGCTGACAGCCTGATGGGTGATGCCGAATCGATCTTCCGTCAGGGTGACGCCGAGCTAAAAAAACTGCAGCAGTCGATGCAGGCGATCTCCCTCTCCTCTAACCGTATTGCGGAAATTACCTCGATTATCGACAGCATCGCCTTCCAGACCAATATCCTGGCGTTGAATGCGGCGGTCGAGGCGGCGCGCGCTGGAGAAAACGGCCGCGGCTTCGCTGTGGTGGCGGGCGAAGTGCGCACCCTGTCCCAGCGTTCGGCTGGCGCGGCTAAAGATATTAAGAGGCTGATCGATGAAGCGCTCGGCAATATCAGCACCGGGGTAAAATTTGCGGAAGGCGTCTCCGGAAAAATGGCTCAGGCACTGGATGCCGTGACCGGAACCTCGCAGATTATCGGCCAGGTTTCGCATTCTTCAACGGAGCAGAGCTTCGGTATCGATCAGGTGAACGTGGCGGTAGGCCAGATGGAAACCGTGCTGCAGCAGAATGCGGCGATGGTGCAGCAGATGTCATCCGCCGCATTTTCTCTCAGCGAGCAGGCGAACAAGCTGCTGGGCAGTGTCAGCGTGTTTAAAATTGAGAAGGCAGCAACAGCGTAATAGGCTGGCACAACACCGACTGGCATAAGATGGCGAAAAGAGTGTGGCGCAGAACGGCGTAAAGTTGCGAATGCGATGCGCTACATGCTGGCGTAAGGTTAAGAAAGCGGTGCGATGCAGACCAGAGTAAAGTGATGAAACCGTGCGGCGCAACCCTGCAGGCAACGCTTTTTGGCAGGCCCTCCTGGCCTGCCGATCAAGCTTAGCGCGCCTGGCGCCAGGCGCTCAGGTTAGCGCGCTGTGGCTGGTTTATCGCTTTCCTTGCCCGCCAGTAAAGCAGTACTCGGTCATCGTCGCCCTCATGATCGGCCATGGAGAGCAGTTTCAGTGAAAGGGTTGATTTATTCACCGGTTGGCTGGCTTCACTCAGTTCAACAACCGCCCGACCGATCAAACAGCAGACGTCATCCTCTTCTTTCATGATGGATTCATATGCTCGGTCTTTCATATTTCCTCCTGTATGTAAATATTAAGCCTGGCACAGAGAATAATTTCGTGCTGCAACCGTCTCGCATATGAAATATATTGCAACGCTTATTGAGCTTTGCTTGCGATTTCCTGCGGTAATCAGGCAAAAAGTTAGCGCCGGAGCGCTTGAGGAGAGGTTATGACGTTATGTTTTTGCCGCCTGCCGCTGCTGTCCGGGTTACTTTTCACGCTGGCGTTGCCGCTTTACGCCAGCCCGCTGACGCAGAGCAACCCGATGACCGATTGCCTTAATAGCCATATTCTGTCGCAGTATGGCAGAGATGCTGCGCCAGATACCGTGGTTAACCAGGCATTTCTGCTGTGCAGGCCGTTTACCGAAAGCTGGCTGAAAGGGTATCCGCCGGCGCGTCGCCAGCAGCTTGAGCGCGCGCTGCGTCAGTTTTATCTCGATCGGCTTAATGCCGCGCTCATCCGGCGCTGACTTTTTGCCGGCTGTGCAGCGATCGTTACCGCATTAATATTCTTTACCTGTTTCACCTGAAATTGACATTCCGCTAACCATTACCTTTTGTTTTTAACACCTTTTTTCTCTCCCTCTGCTGCGCATTTCAGCGTTGTGATGCCGTTCATGCGCGTTCAGATGCAGTTCATTCCCTGTCAGCGGCCATTCATGTCGTTTTACCCCGTCGCTGTCGCGGCGCACTTTATTATTGGGTTAATTCAGACATTCCCCGTTGGGAGAGAAATGATGAGCAGAGCAACCCCGTCACACCTTACTAACCGCGTTCGCTGGCTGACGCTGGTCGGCACCATTATCACCCAGTTCGCGCTGGGTTCGGTTTATACCTGGAGCCTGTTCAACGGCCATCTGGCGCAAAAGCTTGACGCGCCGATAAGTCAGGTGGCGTTCTCTTTCGGCCTGCTGAGCCTGGGTCTGGCGCTTTCCTCCTCGGTGGCGGGCAAACTGCAGGAGCGCTTTGGCGTACGCAACGTCGCCATTGGCGCGGGCGTGCTGATGGCGGTTGGATTTTATCTCACCTCACAGGCCAACTCGCTGTTGATGCTGTGGCTCAGCGCGGGCGTGCTGGTCGGGCTGGCGGATGGCGCCGGCTATCTGATGACGCTCTCCAACTGCGTGAAATGGTTCCCGGAACGTAAAGGCGTGATCTCTGCCTGCGCCATTGGCGCTTACGGTCTTGGCAGCCTGGGCTTCAAATTTATCTGCAGCGCGCTGCTGGCCCGCTTTAGCCTGGAGACCACCTTTTTAATCTGGGGGGCGCTGGCAATGAGCATGGTAATCCTCGGCGCGCTGATGATGAAGGATGCGCCGCGACAGCAGCCCGCACAGTGCAACGGTGGATCTGCGGCGCGTGATTACAGCCTGGCGGAATCGATGCGCATGCCGCAGTACTGGATGCTGGCGCTGATGTTTTTAACCGCCTGCATGAGCGGCCTGTATGTGATTGGTGTAGCGAAGGATATCGGCGAAGGCCTGGTGCATCTCAGCACCCAGACCGCTGCCAGCGCGGTGACGGTGATCGCGATTGCTAACCTGAGCGGCCGGCTGGTGCTGGGTGTGCTGTCAGACAAAATGGCGCGCATGCGGGTCATTACGCTGGCGCAGATGGTTTCACTGCTGGGCATGAGCATTCTGCTGTTTACCCATATGAGCGAAACCACCTTCTTTATCTCCGTCGCCTGCATCGCCTTCAGCTTTGGCGGCACCATCACCGTTTATCCCTCACTGGTAAGCGATTTCTTCGGCCTGAACAACCTGACGAAAAACTATGGCGTAATTTATCTCGGCTTCGGCATCGGCAGCGTGCTGGGCTCGCTGATTGCTTCACTGTTCGGTGGCTTTACCGTCACCTTTAGCCTGATTATGACGCTGCTGGTAATTTCGCTGATTATGTCGATGATCATCCGTATGCCGCATAAGCCACAGTCAGCACCGCAGGATGGCAGCGCAGCTGAGGGATATTCGGAAATACGGATAAGCAGATAAGCAGATAAGCAGATAAGCAGATAAGCAGATAAGCAGATAAGCAGATAAGCAGATAAAGAATATATCGGGCGAGCCAGCGGTTCGCCCGATATCGTTTAGCCAAACAGCGGTTCCGGCTGCCCCGCCACCGGCATGCGCACCGCCAACAGGCTGCCAGACCACGGATACTGTGCCAGCTCCTCTTCGCTACGGTTCTCGCGCGAGCTGGTGATATACAAGGTTTTCAGATCCTCGCCGCCAAAGGCCACCATCGTCGGCCAGCGTACCGGCAGCGGGATCTCATCCACGATTTCTGCCGTATTCGGATCGATGCGTACGATGCGCCCGCCATCAAACAGCGCCGACCAGTAAAAGCCTTCCGCATCCACCGCCGCGCCATCCGGCATCAGGCCGTCGCTGAAGCGACGAAACGCTTCCCGCTTGCCTACCTCGCCGCTGACAGGATCGAGTGGATAGCGCCAGATAACATGATTAGGCGTATCGCTGTGGTAAACCCAACGGCGATCGGGCGAAAACGCCACGCCGTTTGAAATTTGCACATCATCGTCAACCACCTGCAGTTGCAAATCTTTATCCAGCAGGCAGAGTTTGCCGCCGTTGCGATCCTGCGGCTCCCACAGGCTGCCGCACCAGAAGCGGCCAAAGGGATCGACGCGCCCGTCATTGAAGCGGCTTTTGCTCGCCTCGCCGGGGTTATCGGCAACTTTGCGCTGCGGCTTGCCCTGCGCATCCAGGAACCAGACGCCGCTGCGCATCGCCGCCACCAGCCCGCCCTCGCGGCGCAGGCCGATACAGCCGACCTCCTCATGCTGCGGAAAAACCTGATGCTCGCCGCTTTTAGGATCGAAGCGATGGATGGCCGGCGCCAGAATATCCACAAACCACAATACCTGCTCTGCCGTTGACCAGAGCGGGCATTCGCCCAGCTCGGCCTCAATGGGTAACACGCGCTCTACCTGCCAGTTCATTATGCTTCCTTTTCGCTACCAGATTCGTGCATAAACTGTAGCGGAAATTGGCACGCCGCGTCCTGACCGCGAAACAAAATCGGCTATTTCCAGGGAGTCAGACTGGCGCCGCCGCTGGCGATCACCTGTTGATACCAGAAGAAGCTTTTCTTGCGGCTGCGCATCAGCGTTCCTTCGCCCCGATCGTCGCGATCGACATAGATAAAGCCGTAGCGCTTGGAGATCTCCGCTTTCGACGCGCTGACCAGATCGATCGGCCCCCAACTGGTGTAGCCCATCACCTCCACGCCATCTTTCAGCGCCTCGGCGACCTGAAACAGATGGTCGTTCAGGTAGCGAATGCGGTAGTCATCTTCAATGCTACCGTCCGCCTGCGGCGTATCTTTTGCGCCCAGCCCATTCTCCACGATGAACAGCGGTTTTTGATAGCGATCCCAGAGCATATTCAGCAGCGTGCGCAGGCCGATGGGATCAATTTGCCAGCCCCATTCCGAACTGGGCAGATGCGGGTTGGGCACCATGCTCAGGATATTGCCGCGCGCCTGCTGATTCAGGGTCTCATCGGTAGTGACGCAGCCGGTCATGTAATAACTGAAAGAGATAAAATCAACGGTTTCACGCAGCGCCAGACGATCTTCATCAGTGATGTCAATGTTAATGCCCTGCTCGCGCAGGTAACGCAGCATATAACCCGGCCATGCGCCGCGGCACTGCACGTCGCCGAAGAAAAGCCAGCTACGGTTCTGCTGCAGGGTTTCAAAGACATCTTCCGGCTTACAGCTCAGCGGATACATCAGGCCGCCCAGCAGCATATTACCGATTCTGGCATCGGGGATAAGATCGTGACACGCTTTTACCGCCAACGCGCTGGCCACCAGCTGATGATGAATTGCCTGATAGACCGCCGCCTTGCTGCTGTCGCCGGGCAGACCAACGCCAGTAAAAGGCGCATGCAGCGACATATTGATCTCGTTAAAGGTCAGCCACAGCTTAACCTTGTGCTGATAACGCTGGAAAACCGCGCGCGCGTAGCGCAGGAAAAAGTCGATAACCTGGCGATTACCCCAGCCGCCGTAGTTCTCCACCAGACCCAGCGGCATTTCATAGTGGGAGAGCGTTACCAGCGGCTGAATATGGTGGCGCGCCAGCTCATCAAACAGCCGGTCATAATAGGCCAGCCCCGCTTCATTCGGCTGCGCCTCATCGCCCTGCGGAAAAATGCGTGTCCAGGCAACGGAGACGCGCAGGCAGCGAAAGCCCATTTCGGCAAACAGCGCGATATCCTGCGGGTAACGATGATAAAAATCGATGGCGATATCCTTCAGCGACCAGTCGCCCTCGACGCGCTCCACTACCGGCCCAAAAATGCCCTGCGGCTGAACATCGGAGGTGGAGATCCCCTTACCGCCCTGCCGCCATGCGCCTTCAACCTGATTGGCGGCAATCGCACCGCCCCACAGAAAATCATCCGGAAAACGTTTCATTGTGACTCCTTTGTCTGATGTTGTACGCCAAGGAAGGGCGCGCCCGTATGAATCGTGTCGCTTTCGGCCAGCGTAACGATCTGGCTGAACGCGTCGCTATTGCCGATCATAATCGGCGTGGTGAGATCAAAACCGGCGTGCAGGATCGCCTTACGATCGAACGTCAGCAGCGGATCGCCCGGTTTAATCCGGTCGCCCGGCTTAATGTGCGCGGTAAAATGTTTTCCGTTAAGTTTGACGGTATCGATGCCGACATGGATCAGCACCTCTGTGCCGCTGTCGCTCAGCAATCCGATGGCGTGGCGCGTAGCGAACAGCGAGGCGACCTCACCGTGAAACGGCGCCAGCACCACATCCTCGCAGGGCACGATCGCCGCGCCGCTGCCTAACAGCCCGCTGGCGAAGGTGACGTCAGCCACCTTGTCCAGCGCCACCACCTTACCGCTCAGCGGCGCGAGCAGAATATCGCTGCAGCATTCCGCGACGTCAGCCGCTTTCCGGCTGGGCAAAGAGGAAGGCTGTATCTCTGCTGACGCGTCACCGGAAGCGTCCTGCGCTTTATCGCCCTCTGGCAGAGAAGGAGAAACGGCGGGTTTATCGAATGCCGCCGGGCAGGAAGTTGGCGCCTTATCGGACGGCACCGGTGAAGAAGAAGAAGTCTGCGCCTTATCGGACGCGGCAGGCAGACCGGCGATAAAGGTTAATATCATGCTGACCAGCAGCGCTAACAGGACGCCGATCGCCGCTCCCCATACGCTGCTGTCGATGCCGGCCGGCGGAATAAACTGCGCCAGACTGAAAATACTGGCGAGACCGAAAGAGTAACCGCTGGTGCCGCAGAAGCCTGCCACTGCCCCGCCCAGGCCGCCGCCGATACAGCCGAAGATAAACGGCCTGCGGTTAGGCAGCGTCACGCCATAGACCGCCGGTTCGGTGATGCCGAACAGGCCCGCCGTGGCGCCCGATCCCGCCAGCACCTTCAGCTGCGCATCGCGGGTGCGCAGCATTACGCCGAGGCTGGCGCCCACCTGCCCCATCACCGCCGGCAGCACCAGCGGCGTTAGGGTGTCATAGCCCAGCACCGCCAGGTTATTAATCATCAACGGCACCAGCCCCCAGTGCAGGCCGAAAATCACGCACGCCTGCCAAATACTGCCGATCACCGCCCCGGCCAGCCAGGGCGCGAAAGCGTAAATCGCCTGATAGCCATAGGCCAGCGCCTGGCTCAGCCAGATAGCCGCCGGGCCGATCAGCAGAAAGGTCAGCGGGACGGTGATGACCAGGCAGATCAGCGGCGTGAAGAAGTTTTTCACCACGTCGGGCAACACTTTTGCGCAGAGCGTCTCCAGCCGGCAACTGACCCAGGCGGCGAAAATGATCGGCATCACCGAGGCGCTGTAGTTGATAAAGGTCACGGGAATACCGAGAAACCAGAAAGCTGGCGCGTCCGGCTGCAGACTGGCTTCGAAGGCCTGAATCATCAGCGGATGCGCCAGCGCGCCGCCGATCGCCATGGTTAAAAAGGGGCTACCGCCAAACTTTTTCCCGGCGGTATAGCCCAGCACCAGCGGAAAGAAATAGAACAGCGCATCGCTGGCGGCATACCAGATTTTGTAAGTTCCGCTATTGGCCTGCAGCCAGCCGCAGGCAACGCTTAGCGCCAGCACGCCTTTTAATATTCCCGATCCGGCCATCACGCCCAGAAACGGCGTAAAAATACCGGAGATAATATCGATCAGCCGGGCAAACAGGGATTCCGCCCCCGCAGCGCCGGCCGGTACCGGGGGGCTTCGCCGCCTGTATGTTGCCGGCGTACCGCCTGATACACCTCATGCACGTGATTGCCGATCACCACCTGAAACTGACCGCCGCTGATAACCACCATAATTACGCCGTCATGCGCTTTTAGCCCTTCGCTGTCGGCCAGCGCGTGATCTTTAAGTTTAAAACGCAACCGGGTGGCGCAGTGGACGACGCTGACGATATTCTCGCTACCGCCCACGCCGTTGATAATATCCCTGGCGAGCTGTTGATATGGCATATCCCATCCTTTTGTGGCGGCTGCCTGGGGCAGCGAATAATCAAAAAAAAACCTGAATGCCAACCCCGCTAACCGGGGTTGGCATTCAGGTTTTGCCTGCCGAAGCAGTAACAATCCGAATAGCGTTCTACTGTGCGATAAGCTGGTTATCTTTACGCACGCGCTCGATATGAATAGTCAGGAACATCTTCTCTTCATTGCTCAGCGCGCATTGATAGTGCTGCCGCAGATGCTGCTCAACCTTTTCCGCACAGCGCCAGGCGCAGGCGTAATTTTCTTTGACGGAGCGATAGAGCATCACGTCGTCGTCGTTCACCTGAGTTCGCCCGAGCATACGCTGGGCAAAAAACTTCAGGTGCGTTACCAGCCGCTGATAGCTAAGCGACTGCTGGTCATACTCCAGCCGCAGCTGATATTTCACGATATGCAGGATATCCTGCATTACCCGGGTGATATGCATCACCTCCGGCATTTCGCTGTTCAGCTGCGCGTTGACCAGATGCAGCGCGATAAAGCCCGCCTCATCTTCCGGCAGCGCCACGCCGAGCCGCTGATGCAAAATCGCCAGCGCCTCCAGCCCAATGCTAAACTCGCGCGGGTAGAGCTGTTTTATCTCCCACAGCAGCGCGTTCGGCAGCGGAATATTGTCATTGTGGCGCGCGATAGCGAAAAAGCAGTGATCGGCCAGCGCGATACAGAGGTTGTCCTGCAGTTTGCCGAGGCGCTGGCGTGCATGTTCGGTAATGCGATCGCAGGCGGCCAGCACCTCCGGCGGGATCTGGCTCAGCAGCTCCGTTAGCCGGGCGACCAGCGCATCATCCTGACGAGCGAACACCTTTTCGATTTTGCTGCTATCGACGCGATCGCCTGTACGCTTCTGGAAACCTAAGCCTCGCCCCATCACCACCTGTTCACGCTGCTGATCATCCAGAACGACCACTACGTTATTATTAAGTACCTTAGCGATCTTCATACTGTCCTTAAAAACAAAAAAACCTGACCTCCGGCACAGGCCAGAAGATCAGGTTTTGCCTGCGGGTGCAGTAACAATCCAGCCTCTCTACTCTACCGACTTTGCCCGCCTGCTCAACATGCCGTTGATGAAAACGTGAAGCGGATCGCCAGCACGCCGGAAATAGCGCCGTTTTGGCACTTTAGGTCTGCGTGGATAATGCGGCGGCGCCGACTAAGGAAAATGCTATGGCGCACTACGAGGCGGTGAAACCAGAGCCGCGCGGCAAGGCGGTGGAAATAATTTTTACGCCACCTATCGCGGTCAGGAACAGTCTGGACACGCCATTGAACGCGATGAGGCGATAAAGCATAAAGCGACAAACGTTGCTTAATCGCGACTAAAGCCAAATAAACAGCAATAATCATTGAAAAAGAAACTGCGACGGTATTTTATAGAAAAAATGCTGTCCCACCTGTCATTAGCACCAATTAAAATAGATATATTTCAATAAGTTGAATCAACGAACCGGTAATATTCGAACGTACTGCATTTTTCTGGCTGTGTCGTAGTGCGGCCAGTCTGACGGGATATACAGAAATTTCTTAAGGCTGCGCAGATAACCTCTGAATATTTCCAGAAATTGCAGGGCGGAATGAACGTGATTTTTAAACGACGGTGAAATAAGCTGGACGGCAAATGAGAATGAGAATAGCGGTTATATTGCCTTTCAGATAATTCCTGTCATAATTGGCGGGCATTCGGTTGATTCCTATATTTTCCGTTGGCACTTATCACCTACTCTTAATCGCGGTGAAACATTTGTAAATAATTACCTAATTATCTCTACAATGGTGCCGTTATTCCTTCACTTTTAGATCGTAATGTTACGGTCATTAAGAGGAAGAAGGAATTGACGATGAGAATAATGATAAAAACCGCTTCTGTTCTGGCGATTGTCAGCATGCTAAGCGGTTGTATAATTGCTCATGACCGCGGGCCTGGGCCGGGCTGGCATCACGATCGCGGCAACCATAACGGTTGGCATCATCACCATCGCGGATGGTAAAAAATTCTAAACGGCGCACTGCGCCTCGCGGGCAAAGCCTGCACACAGCAATATAATAAATATAAAGCAGGAAAAATTGGGCGAGAATATTCTCGCCCTTTTCTTTTTTATCAGCCTTTCAATGCGTAGTTACACTGATACCAGGCGGTTTTCAGGCCGGGAATATGGCTGTCCTGCGGCGGCAGCGGGTCGACCAAATCAAAGCCCTGGGCATCGCAGTAGCGCGCCACATCCAGCTCCATCGCCGTTTTATCCACTTTTTGCGGTTGATAACGATACTGCACGGTATGCGATACGGGATCTTCGTCAACACGCTCAAAAGCGCCTGGTTTGTTGGACGTACAGCCTGCTAATAAAAACAGCGCCAGAGCGCCGAAAATTTTACGCTTCATTTCTCTTCCTTATGCTGGTGCGGCATCTTAACAGGCAGGCATCAACGCACAATCGGAATCTCGCCCAAAGCGAAGACGCGGGCGGTTTTGCCGATTGAATCGATTCAGGTTAACAGTTAGTGCTATTGCCGATAAGGTGCGATTATCACTTCAGACAAGATGATGTCTGTGCCATACACCAGGTTTATCAGTACTAATATCAATAAAATAGATCATTAACGCCCGCGCTATGCGGGCTTTTTTTGTCGGTTATCCGGCGTTGGCGCTAAGCATCATACGCAGAACGTTAGCGGATTGTTTGTGCGGAAGTGCGAGGATGGCGCGATAGAGATCGATGGTCATATCACACATCTTTTGCCGGTTGACGTGCGCGTCAGCCGGCGCATTCAGCCATTGCAGATCGCTGCCCCACTTCAGGTAGAGCTGCTGCACCACGTCGTTAAGGTGCTGGTGGGCGGCGCGTAAATCGATCGGCTGCTCCGGCCCGGTGCTGTCGCGCAGCAGCTGATCGATCCCCCTGAGATCGGCCTGCACCAGGCTCTGCGGCAGCGCGTCATTCAGATTCACCCCGCCCCCAACCTGCGGAAAAAGAAAGCGAAAGCAGAGCTGCACATTGCGGGCGCGCAGGCTCTCCATCTGTTGGAGTGATACGCTGATATAGTGGTTGATCGCCGCGTCGCCCGCACGGCCAATGCGCTGATTAAGCAGATCGGCCAGCATGGCGCGCGACGCGCCCGTCGCCTGCGACGGCGATGCGCCATCGCGGATCTCCGCCGCCAGCTCCGCGTTGAGCTGACGCCACAGCGCCGGCTCCTGCTGCTGCACAAGGCGATAGCCCGGCAGGCGCTGCATCTGCTGCTGGGCCGCCTCGATGCGCGCCTGCAGCTGCTGCTCTGGCAATATTACGTAGCGGCAAAGCCCCAGCGCGCCGCCGCACAACAGCACGGCGAAAAAGGCCAGCAGCAGCGCAGCCCGGCACGAGAGCCGCCGCGTCCAGTATAACCGTCCCAGCGCTAATCCCAGCGCCGCCAGCAAAACGGCGGCGATAATCAAATAATGCGTCAAAATTGGCTTCCCGCGCAGTGGCGTTTACTGAGCGCGTACGTCAACCAGCACCGGACAGTGCGCGCGCTCAATGACCGCTGCGCTGACCGAGCCTTTTAACAGGCGATTAAATGGCGAAAGATGACGCCGTCCCATAATGATCATCTGCGTATCCAGCGCGGCGGCCTGCGCGACGATCGTTTCCGCCGACTCGCCCGCCACCACGCGTCCGCGCGCTTCGATGCCGGCGCCCAGCAGCTGCGCCAGCGCATGACGGATCACCAGCTCGGCGGTATTCTGTTCATCCAGTGCCGCGCCGAAATCGGCCGGATCTTCACCGGCAGTAATTTCCAGCGGCTCGCCATAGGTGGCGTAGGCGGGATCAATACAGCACAGCACCATCACCTGTGCTTTAAGCGCCCGCGCCTGCTCCGCCGCCAGCGACACCACCTTGCGGGAGACGTCCGAATTATCGATTGCGACCAGTATCATTGCCATTTTGTCTGTTCCTCAGTCATGCGCCAGATGTTTACCGATTTCACGCGTCATCGCTTCTTTACATCTTAGTATTTCATGGCGATAGAGCGCTTCATTCTTATGGAAGCGCGCCGCCGGCACCAGCAGCGAAACGGCGAAGCGCCCCAGCAGCGTATCGATCGCCACGCCCATGGTGGAGATACCCTCCAGCGTTTCGCCGCGATCGAAAGAGACGCCGGTTTGCCGGATCGCCTTCAGCTGCCGCAACAGCTCCGGCAGGGTTTTAATGGTATTTTCCGTGATAGCGTCCCAGGATTCGCCCACCAGCGTGCGCACATCCTCATCGCACTCCAGCGCCAGCAACGCCCGACCGCCAGAGGTGCTGTAAAGCGGCAGGTTAAGCCCCATTCGCGGCACCACGCGCAGTTCGCGATCGGCCACAATGAAATGCACGATCGCCAGCTGCGTGCCGCTGGCGCGTGCCAGCGAGACCGTTTCGCCGGTGGCGTCGCTCAGCGCCTGCAGCGCCGGGCGCGTCACCTCTACCACATCCGTATGCACGCTGGAGATCAGGCGCAGCAGCGCCGGCCCCAGGCGCACGCCGCCCGCGCCCTGGCTGCGCACCATCTGCGCGGCGTCCAGCGCCGCCACGATGCGCTGGACGGTAGAGCGCGGCAGCTCCACCGCCTGCGCGATTTCACCGAGGCTCATGCCGCCGGGATGAGTGCCCAGCGCATTAAGAATATTGGCTGCGCGTGCGATAACCTGGATGCCACCCGTTTTTTCATCGTCGCGATGATGCGGTTTTTCAGACATGATCTTCTCTTTCCATGAAAGGCGCCGATACTGTAGCGCGTTTTATCGCGCTTTCCCACCCTGTACCACATTGCAATACATGTAATCGCAATGTAAGATTGCGCGCCTGTTGCATCGCATCCCGATACACCACCTCATTATAAAAAAACATTATGGAGTACCTGCTATGAACGGTCAGCCTGCCGCTGCACCGGCTCCCCATCCTTTTACCCTGCGTCTGGCGCTGGGGCTGGTCGGGGTGCTGATCGCCGCGCTCTCTTCCGGTCTGAACGATCGCGTCACCGATATCGCACTGGCGGATATTCGCGCCGCGCTCGGTATCAGTTACGATCGGGGCAGCTGGCTGATTGCCGGTTATCAGGCGGCGGAGGTCGCGGCGATGATGATCGCCCCGTGGTTCGCCGTTACGCTCTCCCTGCGCCGCTTCGCGCTTGGCGTGGCGTTTGGCTTCGGTCTGGTCGCCGCGCTGCTGCCTTTCGTCACGCACTATCCGCTGTTTCTGGCGCTGCGCGTGCTGCAGGGCATCTTCGGCGGCGCGCTGCCGCCGCTGCTGATGACGGTCGCGCTGCGTTTTCTGCCGCCGCCGTTTAAGCTTTACGGCCTGAGCGCCTACGCCCTGACCGCCACTTTCGGCCCCAATATGGCGGCGACGCTTGCCGCTTTCTGGACCGACAGCGTCGGCTGGGCGTTTGTCTTCTGGCAGGTGATCCCGGCGATGCTGATCGCCATGCTGCTCATCGCCTGGGGTATTCCACAGGATCCGACGCGCTTCGAACGCTTCCGCCAGATCGATCTGTTCGGTATGGTGACCGGCTGCAGCGGCGTGGCGCTGCTGGTGCTGGCGCTGAATCATGGCGAGCGCCTGGACTGGCTTAGCTCGCCGCTGATTGCCGGCATGCTGCTGGCGAGCGCGGCGCTGCTGATTGTCTTTCTGATTAATGAATGGTTTCATCCGCTGCCGCTGTTCCGGCTGCAGATGCTCTCGCGCCCCAACTTCACCCACGGGCTGTTGACGCTGGCGGGGGTGCTGCTGGTGGCGCTGTCAGGCTCGGCGCTGCCTTCCGCCTACTTCGCTCAGGTGGAAGGGTTCCGCACTGCGCAGTTTGCGCCGCTGGCGCTGGCCATCGGCGCACCGCAGCTGCTGATCGCTCCGTTTATCGCCATGCTGCTTAATATCCGCTGGCTCGACTGCCGCTGGGTACTGACCTGCGGTGCGCTGCTGATGGCGGGATCCTGCCTGATGGGGGCGCAGGTGACCAGCGACTGGGCGCGGCAAAACTTCTGGCTGATTCAGGCGATGCAGGCTTTTGGTCAGCCGATGATGATTTTGCCGGTGCTGATGAGTGCCACTTCGGTGGTGCAACCGCCGGAAGGCCCGTTCGCGTCGGCGATGTTCAACACCGTACGCGGTTTCTCCAGCGTGGCGGCCGGAACGCTGGTGGAGTGGTTTATCAGCCACCGCGAACAGTTCCACTCCCATATTCTGCTTGACGGCGCCGCCAGCCGCGGCTGGCTGTTGAGCGCGCCCTCGGCCGGCGAAGCCAGCGCCTCCGCGCCGCTGCTGCCCGACGGCAGCGTCAGCTCAACGGAAAATCTCGCCCATTTCGCCACGCTGGTTAAGCACCAGGCGCTGGTATTGAGCCTTAGCGACGCCTGGCTGATGCTGATCGCCTGCGCGCTGCTGCTGATCCTGCTGACCGCCTGGCTGCCGAAACGCGTCTGGCCGCCGCAAACCTTACTACAACAACCTGTTACGCCGAAACCGGAAACCTGATGATCTCTTTTACACCTGCTAAACGCACCGGCCTGCTGGCGGTGCTGCTGATTGTTCTGCTGGCTATCGCCTTCTTTATCTGGTCCGCCATGACGCGTGCCGATTACCGCACCGACGACGCCTGGGTGACCGCCGACTATACGCTGGTAGCGCCAAAGGTCGCCGGCTATATCCGCGAGGTGCGGGTGCGCGACAACCAGCAGGTGAAAGCGGGCGATCTGCTTGCCACGCTGGATGACCGCGACTACCGCGTGGCGCTGGAGAGCGCCGAAGCCAACCTGCAGCTGAGCGAGGCGAAGCTCGCCGGCATTCTCGCCCAGCGCGAGCAGCAGCAGGCGGTGATTGCGCAGAACCGGGCGGCGGTCAACGCCAGCCAGGCGACGCTCAGCTACGCCGGCCAGAACGCCGAGCGCTACCGGCGCCTGCTGCAGAGCGGCACCGCCACCGCCGACGAGCAGCAGAAGGCCAGTTCGACCATGCGATCCGCTGCGGCGCAGGTCGATCAGAGCCGTGCCGCGGCGCTGGCGGCGGAAAAACAGACCGCTATCCTGCTGGCCGATCAAAAACAGGCGGAGGCGGATATTGCCGCCGCCAAAGCGTCGGTCGATCAGGCAAAACTGAATCTCTCTTATACGCGCATCGTAGCGCCGGTCAGCGGCATGGTGGGCCAGCGTGCGCTGCGCCAGGGGGCATATGTTTCCGCCGGCAGCCGCCTGCTGGCGCTGGTGCCGCTGCAGCAGAGCTACATTATCGCCAACTATCTGGAGACGCAGCTGGATAATGTCAAGCCAGGCCAGCCCGTGGAGATCAAGGTTGACGCCCTGCCCGGCCATCGTTTCCACGGCCGCGTTGACAGTATCGCGCCGGCGACCGGCGCGACCTTCTCGGCGATTGCGGCGGATAATGCCACCGGCAACTTCACGAAGGTGGTACAGCGCCTGCCGGTGAAGATTGTGCTGGATGCGCAGCAGCCCGATCTGGCGCGCCTGCGCGTCGGGATGTCAGTGATCCCGGAAATTAAGGTGGAATAAGCTGGCGTAAAGCGCAGATTGCGCCTATTTATTTTGTGATCGAATCCGCGTAAATTAGCGCGCGATCCCGTTCTGAGTTGCTCAGGGCTACCGGGGAGCAGCGTTGCCGCACTGAAGAAAGCGCCTCCTGTTCCCGTTCTGTTCGCGTTGCGCTGGCCGGGGATCGCCAACGTCGTAACCGCTCAGAGGAGTTTTCAGGTGAAATACGCGTTGATGGGAATCTCTTTTTTCCTGTTAGTCTGGGTTGGCACCTTCGTGCTGATGCTGTAATCGTACGGAAATAGGGGCGACATCGCGTCGCCCGATTTACCGTTACGCCTGCGGCGCATCGCCGCTTTTTACTGCGCCCGGCGCGGCTATGCCGTCGGCGCGAAACATCGCTTTAATCCCCCGCACCGCCTGTCGTATGCGATCGCTGTTTTCAATCAGCGCGAAGCGTACGTGGGTATCGCCGTAGTCGCCGAAGCCGATGCCAGGCGAAACGCAGACTTTCGCCTCCTGCAGCAGCCGTTTAGCGAACTCCAGCGACCCAAGATGCGCGTACTGCTCGGGGATTTTCGCCCAGACATACATCGAGGCTTTGGGCATCTCCACCATCCAGCCTGCCTCATGCAGCCCTTTCACCAGGACGTCGCGCCGCCGTTTATACTGCGCGGCGATATCCAGCACGCACTGCTGATCCCCTTCCAGCGCGGCGATGGCCGCCACCTGCAGCGGCGTAAAGGTGCCGTAATCATGGTAGCTTTTGATTCGCGCCAGTGCTGCCACCAGCTCTTTATTGCCGACCATAAAGCCGATGCGCCAGCCCGCCATATTGTAGCTTTTCGACAGGGTGAAGAATTCGACCGCGACGTCGCGCGCGCCCGGCACCTGCATAATCGAAGGCGCTTTCCAGCCGTCGTAGACGATATCGGCATAGGCGAGATCGTGTACCACCAGCACGTTGTACTGCTTCGCCAGCGCGATGACGCGCTCGAAGAAATCCAGCTCAACGCACTGCGCGGTAGGGTTGGAGGGGAAGCCGAGGATCATCATTTTCGGCTTCGGATAGCTTTCACGGATCGCCCTTTCCAGCTCGTTAAAGAAATCGACGCCCGCCACCAGCGGCACCGAACGCACCTGAGCGCCGGCGATCACCGCGCCGTAAATATGAATCGGGTAGCTGGGATTAGGCACCAGCACGGTATCACCATGATCGAGCGTCGCCAGCATCAGATGCGCCAGCCCCTCTTTTGAGCCAATAGTAACGATCGCTTCCGCTTCAGGGTCGATATCGACTGCGTAGCGATCGGCGTACCAGCGGGAGATGGCGCGGCGCAGGCGCGGAATGCCGCGCGAGGTGGAGTAGCCGTGGGTGTCGTCGCGCTGCGCCACCTGACAGAGTTTTTCCACGATATGCGGCGGCGTGGGGCCATCCGGGTTGCCCATGCTGAAATCGATAATATCTTCGCCGCGCCGGCGCGCAGCCATCTTCAGTTCAGCGGTAATGTTGAATACGTAGGGGGGAAGGCGTTCAATACGGGAAAAACGACGAGACGAGCTGTTATCAGCCATAGCATCCTCTGGAGTACGTAAGCGCCCGGACCGTCCGAGCGACGCTGACCACCGATGTGGTCGAAGAATGAACATAGCCTGGCGGCGGTCAGTTTGTCGACAGGGAAAGAAAAATAAACGGCCGCACCGGCGACCATGCGAAAGATCATGGCGTCGTTGTACGACATTTCCTATCATGTCCGCCTCTGCGTTAAGCCACGAGATGCCTGTGCAATCCATATTCGATATGCTGTTGGCGGTGTTTGACCGCGCCGCCCTGATGCTGATTTGCCTGTTCTTTCTGACGCGCACGCGTCACTTCCGCCAGCTGCTGCAAAAAGATGAGCATTCGCGCCAGGAGCTGGTGGCGGTCACCGCGATCTTCTCGCTGTTCGCCTTGTTCAGCACCTGGTCGGGGGTCAATGTTGAGGGGTCGCTGCTCAATGTGCGCATTATCGCCGTAATGTCGGGCGGCATTCTGTTTGGTCCCTGGGTCGGCATCGCCACCGGGATCATCGCCGGGCTGCACCGCTTCCTGATCGATATCCACGGTGTCTCTTCGGTGCCCTGCTTAATCACCAGCATCATCGCCGGCGTGGTGTCAGGCTGGATCAATCTGAAGGTAGCGAAGGCGCATCGCTGGCGGCTGGGGATCCTTGGCGGCATGCTGTGCGAATCGCTGACCATGCTGCTGATTATCCTCTGGGCGCGCCCGACCGCGCTCGGTATCGATATCGTCTCCGAGATCGCCATTCCGATGATCCTCGGCACCGTCAGCATCGGCCTGATTGTACTGCTGGTACAGAGCGTCGAGGGAGAGAAAGAGGCGATTGCCGCGCGGCAGGCGAAGCTGGCGCTGGATATCGCCAATAAGACCCTGCCGCTGTTCCGCCACGTTAACAGCGATTCGCTGCGCAGGGTGTGCGAGATTATCCGCAGCGACATCAATGCCGATGCCGTAGCGATCACCAACAAGCATCAGATCCTCGCCTATGTCGGCTACGGCGAACAGCACTACCGTGAGGGCGACGACGCGCTCAGCCCTACCACGCGCCAGGCGATCAACTACGGCAAAATCATTATCAAAAATAACGATGAGGCCTACCGCACGCGCGATATCCATTCGATGATCGTCATCCCGCTGTGGGAAAAAGGCGAAGTGACCGGCACGCTGAAAATCTACTACCGCCATGCGCACCGCATCACCTGGTCACTGAAAGAGATGGCGGTCGGCCTGTCGCAGATTATCTCCACGCAGCTGGAGGTCTCGCGTACCGAGCAGCTGCGTGAAATGGCCAACAAGGCGGAGCTGCGCGCGCTGCAAAGCAAAATCAACCCGCATTTCCTGTTCAACGCCCTGAATGCCATCTCCTCCTCGATCCGCATGAATCCCGACACCGCCCGCCAGTTAATTATCAATCTGTCGCGCTACCTGCGTTACAACCTGGAGCTGAACGACGACGAGCCAATCGATATTAAAAAAGAGCTTTATCAGGTAAAGGACTATATCGCGATTGAGCAGGCGCGCTTCGGCGACAAGCTGACGATGATTTATCATATCGATGAAGAGCTGAGTTTTACCCTGCCGAGCCTGCTGATCCAGCCGCTGGTAGAGAACGCCATCGTTCACGGTATCCAGCCCTGCCGCGGCAAAGGCGTGGTAACGCTATCGATTGAGGATCATGGCGATCGGGTACGCATCGCGGTGCGCGATACCGGCAACGGCATCAGCGACGAGGTGATTGAGCGCGTGGCGCGTAATGAGATGCCCGGCAATAAAATCGGCCTGCTGAACGTGCATCACCGCGTTAAGCTGCTCTACGGCGGCGGGCTGCAGATAACCCAACTGCATCCCGGCACGGAAATCGCCTTTTACATCAGCAAAAACGGCGAGAAGCTGCCGGAAAAAACGCTGTCCCTGACGGCATGAACGAGAGAAGCCAGTGAAAGCGATCATAGTGGAAGATGAGTTTCTGGCGCAGCAGGAGCTGAGCTGGATGATTAAGCAGCACAGCGCGATTGAGATTGTCGCCTGCTTCGACGACGGGCTCGACGTGCTGAAGTTTCTGCAGCATAACGAGGTGGATGTGATCTTCCTCGATATTAATATTCCGTCGCTGGATGGCGTGCTGCTGGCGCAGAACATCAGTAAATTCGCCCACCGGCCGCAGATTGTATTTATCACCGCGTGGAAAGAGCATGCGGTGGAGGCGTTCGAGCTGGAAGCGTTTGACTATATTCTCAAGCCCTACCATGAATCGCGCATTGTCAGCATGCTGCACAAGCTGGAGGCGCACGGGCAGCAGGCGCAGCAGCCGCCTCCCGGCACGCCAACCGCGCGCGCCGGCGCGCAGACCGTCAATCTGGTGAAAGATGAACGGATTATCGTGACCGACATTAACGATATTTACTATGTGGAAGCGCACGAGAAGCTGACGTTTGTCTATACGCGGCGGGAAGAGTATGTGATGTCGGTGGCGATCAGCGAGTTCTGCAGCCGGCTGCCGGAAAACCAGTTCTTCCGCTGCCACCGCTCTTTCTGCGTCAACCTCAACAAAATTCGCGAGATCGAGCCCTGGTTTAACAACACCTATCTGTTGCGGCTGCGCGATCTCGATTTTCAGGTGCCGGTCAGCCGCAGCAAGGTCAAGGCCTTTCGCCAGCTGATGCGCCTGTAGCGGCGGGCGCGCGGCCCGCCGACCCTGTTACAGCACGCGGCCCAGCGTCTGGCGCAGATGCGCGCCGGCGCCCAGCAGTCCCGGCTGATCGTGGGTAATCATATAGACCGGAATATCATGCACGTAGTCACGGAAACGGCCTTTGTCTTCAAAGGCGGCGCGGAAGCCGGAGGCTTTAAAGAACTCCAGGAAGCGCGGCACGATACCGCCGGCGATATAGACGCCGCCAAAGGTGCCGAGGTTCAGCGCCAGGTTGCCGCCAAAGCGCCCCATAATGACGCAGAACAGCGACAGCGCGCGACGGCAGTCAATGCAGCTGTCGGCCAGGGCGCGTTCAGAGACATCTTTCGGCTTCAGGTTGTCCGGCACGCGCTTATCCGATTTCACGATCGCGCGGTAGAGGTTGACCAGCCCCGACCCCGACAGTACGCGTTCGGCGGAGACGTGGCCCAGCTCTTCGCGCAGCACCTGCAGAATTAAATCCTCTTCCACGCTGTTCGGCGCGAAATCGACATGACCGCCCTCGCCCGGCAGGCTAACCCAGCGGCGATCGACATGCACCAGGTGCGCGACGCCAAGACCGGTGCCCGCGCCGTAAACGGCGATCGGCTTATCTTTCACCGCGGCGCCGCCGCCGAACTGGATCACGTCGTTTTCAGTCAGCATCGGGATCGCCATCGAAACGGCGGTGAAATCGTTGATGATTTCCAGATGATCAAAGCCGAGGCTCGCCTTCAGCGCCTGGGTGGAGAAGGCCCAGTCATGATTGGTCATCTCAACCCAGTCTTCGGTGATCGGGCAGGCGATGGCGATACAGCCATCCTTAATATCTTGCTGCTGCTCTTCCAGAAACAGGCGGATCACCGCTTCGAGGCTGTGGTGTTCCGATGTTGAATAGGTGGTTACCTGAGAGATCAGGCCGGTTTCTACTTCACACAGCGCCAGGCGCGCGTTGGTACCGCCAACGTCGCCCACCAAAGCGTATTTAGTCATTATTCTGCTGCTCCGCTTATGTCAATTCTCTACGGGACACTATAAATTTCCCCCGGTAAAACAACAACGCTCACCGTGAAGAAAGGTGAGCGCGTTGCAAATCGCCCGTTACCTTAACCGTGAAAGCCCATGCTGAACAGCACCATCTTTCTGAAATCGCTATGCCGAATTGCGCTGATGCAGCGAAGCGGAAACCTGCTGCAACAGCGGCGGCATATCGAGACGCGGCAGCATCACCTCCACCAGTGACAGACGGCGCGCTTCGGCAATCAGCGTCATCACGTCGGTCAGCTGCACGCTTTCCACTACCCGCCAGCACTGCGCCGGGCAGCTTTCACTCAGCGCCTGCGGCAGCTGCGTCCAGTTCCAGGCGGCGATATCGTTATAGCGCTGCGCTGCGCCGTTGATGGCGCGCTCAACGGTGTAGCCTTCATTATTCAACAGAAAAATCAGCGGCTTCAGGTTATCGCGCATCATGGAGCTTAGCTCCTGCACCGTCAGCTGCGCGGAGCCATCGCCAATCAGCAGAATGACGCGCCGATCCGGCTCCGCCGTCTGCGCGCCGAAGGCTGCCGGCAAAGTATAGCCGATAGATCCCCACAGCGGCTGTACCACCATCTTCGCCCCGGCCGGCAGGCGCAGCGCCGCCGCGCCGAAAGCCGCAGTGCCCTGCTCCGCCAGGATCAGATCGCCCGGCTGCAAAAACGCCTGCATCGCCTGCCAGAAGGCATTTTGCGTCAGGCCTGGCTGCTCCGGCGGCGCCAGCGGCGCAGGATCGCAGCAGGCCAGCGTCCAGCGATCGGCGTAGCGCAAACAGAGCTGCCGCAGCTCATCGACGGCATCCGCCATCGCCAGCGGCGCAAAGCGTTCGCCCCCGACCGTGGCGCTAAACGGTTGCAGATCGATATGGCGTTCAGGATCGATGCGCTGGCTGAAGCCGACGGTAATGGTGTCAGTGAAGCGTACGCCGACGCTGATAATCAGATCGGCCTGCTCGATCGTCTGTCGCGTCTCGCCGGCAGAGCCTTCGCCGGCGTAGGTACCGACAAAGCCGCGCCGCTGCTCATCCAGCACCCCTTTTCCCATCAGCAGCGTGGCGTGCGGCAGCGGAACCGCCTCCAGCCAGTGCGCCAGCTGTTGCTGCACGCCAAAGCGATCGGCGAGGAAATCGGCCAGCAGCGATACGCTGCGCGCCGCCGCCAGACGTTTTTCCGCCGCGGCGCGAAAGGCAAGCCGCACCTGCGCATCAGATTCGTGGCGCGCCGTCAGCGGCGTCGTTATCGCCTGCGCGGGCGCGCCCGCGACATCCACCGGCAGCAGCAGGTAGCCGGGGCGGCGCTGCGTCAGCGCTTCTGTAATAACCCGGTCGATTTCGGCGCAGGCGTTATCGGCAGTCAGCGACGCCTGCGCCACGGTAACCTCGCGCTGCATGCGCAGGAAGTGGCTGAAATCGCCATCGCCCAGCGAATGGTGAATCAGATCGCCGCGGCGCTGCGCCTGCTGCGACGGTGCGCCGACGATATGGATTACCGGCAGGTACTCAGCATAGCTGCCGGCGGTGCCGTTGATCGCGCTCAGTTCGCCAACGCCGAAGGTAGTCAGCAGCGCCGCCGCGCCCTGGCTGCGGGCATAGCCGTCCGCCGCGTAGGCGGCATTGAGTTCATTGGCGCACCCGACCCACGCCAGGCGCGGATGCGCGATCACATGGTCGAGAAACGCCAGGTTAAAGTCGCCCGGCACGCCGAACAGATGATTGATACCGATTTCATTCAGTCGCTGCAGCAGATAATCACTTACGGTTAGGGCAGACATAGCAGACTCCTTGCGCAATCAGGTCATTTCAGTATCGATTATTCTGCCGGCGCGTCGACATACGATATTGTTATCCCCTGCCGCCCGCTGGCAACCGGGCGTTACGCCTGGAGATTTTTCTGTAATTGCGAGCCGTGGCGCGCTTTTCATCTTGTGTAAACGTATACACTGCTAAGCTGCTTTCGTTCATTTATCCTCTTTCTCAGGGAATCGCTATGCATTATCAACCTGATGCCGCCCGCTATCAGCAGATGGCGTACCGTCGCTCTGGCCGCAGCGGCCTTAAGCTGCCCGCCGTTTCGCTGGGCTTATGGCATAACTTCGGCGACAGCACGCGCGTCGACAACAGCCGCGCCCTGCTGCGTCACGCCTTTGATCGCGGCATTACCCATTTCGATCTGGCCAATAACTACGGTCCGCCGCCGGGCTCGGCGGAAGAGAACTTCGGCCGCATTCTGCGCGAGGATTTTCACCGCTACCGCGATGAGCTGATTATCTCGACCAAAGCGGGCTACACCATGTGGGACGGCCCTTACGGCGACTGGGGTTCGCGTAAGTACCTGATCGCAAGCCTCGATCAGAGCCTGAAGCGCATGGGCCTGGAGTATGTTGATATTTTCTATCACCACCGCCCCGATCCGGAAACACCGCTGGAAGAGACGATGATGGCGCTGGATCAGGTGGTGCGTCAGGGCAAAGCGCTGTATGCCGCCATTTCCAACTATCCCGCCGATCGCGCCGCCGAGGCGATCGCCATCCTGCGCCAGCTGGGCACGCCCTGCCTGATCCACCAGCCGAAATATTCGCTGTTCGAGCGCCAGCCGGAAGCGGGCCTGCTGGATATGCTGCAGCGTGAAGGCGTCGGCTGCATCGCCTTTTCGCCGCTGGCCGGCGGCGTGTTGACCGACCGCTACCTGCACGGCGTGCCGGAAGATTCGCGCGCCGCCAGCGGTAGCCGTTTCCTGAATAGCGAACAGCTGACGCAGGAGAAAATGGCGAAGGTGCAGCAGCTGAATGCGATCGCTCAGCGTCGCGGCCAGAAGCTGGCGCAGATGGCGCTGGCCTGGGTGCTGCGTCATCCGGCGATGACCAGCGTGTTGATCGGCGCCAGTAAAACCAGCCAAATCGATGATGCGGTGCAGATGTTGCAGCAGAGCCGCCTTGGCGATGACGAACTGCAGGAAATTGACGCCTTGCTGCGTTAACTCCCTCCTCTGGCTGTGTCCGCACAGCCAGAAAATTCTCAATTCAGATTAACCCGATCTTTTTCAGAACGCCGTTGCTGCTATTTGCGCGCAATATTTATATGCTGGCGCCACAGTGCTGCTGTTTGCGCACTGATAAGGAGAAATATGAAACGCGCCCTTATTATTGCCGCTTTGCTGGCAAGTTTGTCACCTTTCGCGATACACACAGCACATGCCGACGGCGCCGCTATTACGCTTGCGCCGGGCATCACTCTGCAACTGGGCGACCGCGATCGGCACGGTCGCTACTGGGATGGCGGCCGCTGGCGCGACGGGCGCTGGTGGAACGACCGCTATGAATGGCAGCGCGGCCGCTGGTGGCGTCATGAACAGTGGCGTCGCGAGCAATGGCAGCGCAATCGGGAATGGCAGCGCCAGGAGTGGCGTCAGGAGCGGGAATGGCGTCATCGCGAACATGAGCGCGATAAACGCCGCGAGCGGGAGTGGCGGCACCATGAGCGCGCCCGCGAACGCCATCACCAGCAGTGGGAACGCCGCCATCATCACGACGGGTAGCGGCAGGATAAAGCAAGGCCCGCGTTACGCATAACGCGGGCCTTTTTACTTCTGGCTGTGCGGCGCTAACCGGCGCGACGTGTGCGAACCGTCGCGAAAGCGCCAGCGGCGCTCCGCCTTAACCCAGCCCCATCGCCTCACCTATCAGCAGATAGATATTCAGTGTCACCACCAGCGCTACGATAACCCAGCCGATGCTTTGCATAATGCGCGAGTTAGTCATGTCGCCCATCAGCTCCTGCTTGCCGGTAAACACCAGCAGCGGAACCAGCGCCAGCGCGATGCCGAAGCTCAGCAGCACCTGGCTCATCACCAAAATGCGCGTCGGATCCCAGCCCGCCAGAATGACAATAAAGGAAGGCAGCATGGTGATCGCGCGGCGTAGCCAGAGCGGGATATGAAAATGAATAAAGCCCTGCATCACTACCTGCCCCGCTAGCGTGCCCACTACCGTAGAGGAGAGGCCGGCCGCCACCAGGCTCAGGCCGAAGACCCATGCCGCGGCGTCGCTTAACAGCGGCTTCAGCGTCAGGTAGGCCTGGTCGAGATCCGCCACGCCGGAATGGCCATTAAAATGGAAAGCCGCCGCCGCCGTCGCCATCATCGCCAGATTAACAAAACCGGCAATGGTCATGGCGATCGCCACGTCGAGCTTGGTCGACGAGTAGCGTTCACCGCGCGAGCTGCCGCGTCCGCCGTTTTGCGTTAGCGACGAATGCAGATAGATAACGTGCGGCATAATGGTCGCACCCAGCACGCCCGCCGCGAGGAACACCGCATCGGCGGTCGGCAGCGAAGGCAGCGCCATCCCCTGTACCAGCTCGGTCATTTTCGGCTGCGAGAAGAAAAGCTCGACAATATAGGCGGCGGCGACAAACAGCAGCAGCCCGCCAATCACCAGCTCAAGCGGCTTCTGCCCACGATTTTGCAGCATCAGAATTAAAAAGGTGGCGACGCCGGTCAGCACGGCGCCCTGCAGCAGCGAGATGCCGAACAGCATCTTAAAGCCGAGCGCGGCGCCGATAAATTCCGCCAGATCGGTGGCCATAGCGATAATTTCCGCCTGAACCCAGTAGAACCAGACTGCCGGACGCGGAAAACGATCGCGAATATGTTCGGCGAGGTTTTTCCCGGTCGCGATGCCAAGTTTGGCGGACATCAGCTGGATCACCATCGCCATCACGTTGGCCCATACCACCACCCACAGCAGCTTATAGCCATAGGAGGCGCCGGCCTGAATATTGGTGGCGAAGTTGCCCGGATCGATATAGCCAATCGCCGCAATGAAAGCCGGTCCCAACAGAGCCAGCTTAACCTTACGGGCTCCGCGTGCTGCTCGTTCCGCGGTGCGGCTTTCTAACATAGTCGTTATCCTGTCTGAACGTTGTGTCACCCCTACAGCGTAAAGGGACATTAACCAAGGTAAAATATGATTGTCGTTATCGCTGTGATAGCTCGCGCTATAAAGTATAGCAATGGCTATACTTAATTCCAGAATAGCCGACTGTTAAAATTTCAGCAACGCATTAACTGTATGCCATGGTCAGAATGTTAACAATGAATATGTGGGTTTTTTAATCAGTGTTACAGTTGTGATCCGCTAGCCTTTTCTGACGCAAGCGGCGATAGGCAATTGTTATATTGTGGAGTTGATCTCGTTTTTACGCCCGGTGTTACATAGAATACGCAGCGAAATATAATCTGCCTCAAAATTGGAGCATACATGTCCCGCATTTTGCATTTTATTCTGGCGCTGGCTGTGGTTGCCTTGCTGGCCTTGCTGGTCAGTCGCGATCGTAAAAACATTCGCGTCCGTTTTATCATACAGCTGTTAGTGATTGAGGTACTGCTCGCGTGGTTCTTCCTGAACTCTGAAGCTGGCCTGGGATTCGTAAAAGGCTTTGCCGGCCTGTTTGATTACCTGTTGAAATACGCGGCTGAAGGGACCAACTTCGTATTCGGCGGGATGAATGACAAAGGTCTGGCGTTCTTCTTCCTCAACGTGCTTTGCCCGATTGTCTTTATCTCCGCCCTGATTGGTATTCTGCAGCATTTCCGCATTCTGCCGATCGTCATCCGCGCCATCGGCACCGTGCTGTCGAAAATCAACGGCATGGGTAAGCTGGAATCCTTTAACGCGGTCAGTTCGCTGATCCTGGGACAGTCAGAAAACTTTATCGCCTATAAGGATATCCTTGGTCAGATGTCGCAGCGCCGGATGTACACCATGGCCGCGACCGCGATGTCTACCGTTTCCATGTCGATCGTCGGCGCTTATATGACCATGCTGCAGCCCAAATATGTGGTCGCGGCGCTGGTGTTGAATATGTTCAGTACCTTTATCGTGCTGTCGCTGATCAACCCGTACCGCGTCGACAGCGAAGAAGATCTGCAGCTGAACGATCTGCATAAAGGTCAGAGCTTCTTTGAGATGCTGGGCGAATATATCCTCGCCGGTTTCCGCGTGGCGATTATCGTAGCGGCGATGCTGATTGGCTTTATCGCGCTGATCTCCGGCATTAACGCGCTGTTTGACGCCATCTTCGGCATCAGCTTCCAGGGCGTACTCGGCTATGTCTTCTTCCCATTCGCCTGGGTGATGGGCGTGCCGACCAGTGAAGCGCTGCAGGTTGGCAGCATCATGGCAACCAAGCTGGTGTCCAACGAGTTTGTGGCGATGATGGATCTGCAGAAAATCGCCGGCCAGATCTCACCGCGCGGCGAAGGCATCCTCTCTGTCTTCCTGGTCTCTTTTGCTAACTTCTCTTCTATCGGCATTGTTGCCGGCGCGATTAAAGGTTTGCATGAGGAACAGGGCAACGTGGTGTCGCGCTTTGGCCTGAAGCTGCTGTACGGCTCTACGCTGGTCAGCGTGCTGTCAGCCTCTATTGCCGGGCTGGTGCTGGGCTAACGCTTACGCTAATGAAAAAAAACCGGGCCAGGCCCGGTTTTTTTTATGGCCGCCATATAGCGGCGTACAGACCCGGCACCCGCAACATTCGGCGCCAGCGCGCTGTCCGAAGGCAAAACCGATGCGCACAAGGCGGCCCCGCAGCAGGGCTTCAGCCAGCTAACACCGCAGTACACCCGTCGGCCTCATCAAGGTCAACCGCTGCACTCGCTGTCCTGCGCAAAATAAACCCCGCGCACGACGCATTATCAACGCGGCAAAGCAGCGCTAAAGGTGTCATACAGCACGGATAACAGACAGGTCACAGTAAAGCGCAAGGGAATAAAAATTTGCAGGTAAACAACAGAATGGAACAGAAAGTATGGTGGAGATAAGCGGGATCGAACCGCTGACCTCTTGCATGCCATGCAAGCGCTCTCCCAGCTGAGCTATACCCCCACATCAGAGATAGTGATTAACCGTTGCCAAATCTTTTGGGATAAGATTTGGTGGAGCTAAGCGGGATCGAACCGCTGACCTCTTGCATGCCATGCAAGCGCTCTCCCAGCTGAGCTATAGCCCCAAACCGGATAATCGTGTCGTGTTGACGGAGCGCATGATATGAAACCGCCCCCAGGGTGTCAACGGCAAATTTAAAATCTGTGTTTGATCGCTGAAAAAGGCGTCAATCAAGGCGTGGCGTTACATAGCAGAAGAACACGGCGCCCGGCATAATCCGCCTTAATCGTCCGCCGGAAAGCCGCTTAATGAGGCCAGTTGCTGTTGTGGAAAGATTTCCCGCTGGCCGTCGTTGCACGGGGAATATCAATGTTAATTCGGCGTTAATATCATTATAAAAAGTCGCTTGTTATTGTTAATTCGCTATGCAAAACTTCGCACGCTAATTAATCGAACGGTTAATCGCTTCCGCCCCGGCTGCGTTCTGCGGCCCTGAGAAGTGAAAACCAGCATGACTTCCTGACTAACACCAGAGCTACTATGTCCTTGCATTCACCTAAAGAAATCGCCGCCATCGCTATTCAGTCCGGCGTGGCGAAAAGCCGTCTTCCGGTTTCCTCGCTGCTGATCCTCGGCTTTATGGCCGGCGCATTTATTGCCATCGGCTTCCTGCTCGATCTGCATGTTATTAACAAACTGCCTGCCGACTGGGGATCTTTCGGCGGCTTCCTGGGCGCTGCAGTATTCCCGGTGGGCCTGATCCTGACCATTCTCGCCGGCGGCGAGCTGCTGACCGGCAATATGCTGGCGATGCCTATCGCCTGGTTCGCGCGCCAGATCAGCGGCTTCAGTCTGCTACGTAACTGGTTCTGGATCACCATCGCCAACTTTATCGGCAGCATCGCCGTGGCGTGGTTCTTTGGCCATATCCTGGGCATGACCGAAGGGGATTACCTGAATAAGACCGTGGCTATCGCCAGCGCGAAAGTTAACGCTGACTTCACGCACGCCTTTATTTCCGGCATCGGCTGCAACTGGCTGGTTTGCCTGGCGGTCTGGCTGGCGTTCGCCAGTAAAGATGTGGTGGGTAAAATCTTCGGTGCCTGGTTCCCGGTGATGGCGTTTGTCGCTATCGGCTTTCAGCACGTGGTGGCGAATATGTTTATCGTCCCGGCGGCCATTTTCGCCGGTCAGCTGAGCTGGGCGGACTACCTGCCGAACTTTGTCGCTGTGTTCCTCGGCAACGCTGTCGGCGGTGCTGTGTTTGTTGCCCTCGCTTATTTCCTCGCCTACCGCCCTGCTGCGGAAGCGGCGACCACCCCGCGTTGATTCCCCTTCTCCTTCGCCTGCCGGCGAAGGAGATCACTTTTTCCGTTAGTGATCCGCGTTAGTTAATCACGTCACGTTTTCATGTAATATGTCCGCCTGTTGCTTAAGTTTACAGGGACTGAAACGTGAAAGAGGAATGGTTAACGCCGGATGAACTTGCCCAGCGCACAGGCTACACGCGCCAGACAATCAATAAATGGATTAAGCGCGAAGGCTGGATTACGCAGCCCAAACCGGGCGTACAGGGCGGCAAAGCGCGTATAGTGAAAATCGATGAGCGGGTAACACATTACCTGAACGCCGCGCGTCACGCCGCCGAACCCGCAGCCACCTATCTGGCGAAGCCCAATTCCCTGCCGGCACTGTTGCTCTCTTTCGCTCAGCAGATGACGCCGCCTGAACAGGAGAAGCTGCAAAATCTTCTGCTGCGCGAAGGCGTGAAAGGATTGCTGCAGCGGCTGGATATAGAAGACAAATAAAAAAAAACCGGAAGCTGGCTTCCGGTTTTTTTATGCCGCAGAAAAATTAACCCTGCGCTTCACGCTCGCTGATAAAAGCCAGCGCTTTTTCGATACGCGCCACGGCGCGCGCTTTGCCGATGGCCTGAACGGTCACGTCCAGCGCAGGCGACTGACCGGCGCCGGTCACCGCCACGCGCAGCGGCATGCCGACTTTGCCCATGCCGACTTCCAGCTCATCCGCCGTCGCCTGAATGGCGTGATGCACGTTTTCCGCCGTCCAGTCGCTGACGGCGGCCAGCTTGTCACGCACCCGTTCCAGCGGCTGACGCGCCACCGGGCGCAGATGCTTTTTCGCCGCGTCGGCGTCAAAGGCATCGAATTCTTCATAGAAGTAGCGGCAGGAAGCGGCCATCTCTTTCAGCGTTTTGCAGCGCTCGCCGAGCAGTTTCACCAGCTGAGCCAGCTCCGGCCCGGTACGGGTGTCGATCTGCGCCTGCTCGATATGCCACTGCAGATGGGTCGCCACATATTCCGGCGGCAGCGCGTTAATATAGTGGTGGTTCAGCCACTGCAGCTTCTCGGTATTGAAGGCGCTGGCGGATTTGCTGACCGCGTCCAGCGAGAAAAGCTGTTTCATCTCATCAATAGAGAAGATTTCCTGATCGCCGTGGGACCAGCCCAGACGCACCAGATAGTTCAGCAGCGCTTCCGGAAGATAGCCGTCATCGCGGTATTGCATAACACCGACCGCGCCGTGACGCTTCGAGAGCTTTTTACCGTCATCGCCGAGGATCATCGATACATGCGCGTACACCGGCACCTGCGCGCCGATCGCCTGCAGAATGTTAATCTGACGCGGTGTGTTGTTAATATGATCTTCGCCGCGGATCACATGGGTGATGCCCATATCCCAGTCGTCGATCACCACGCAGAAGTTATAGGTCGGCGAACCGTCGGTGCGGCGAATAATCAGATCGTCCAGCTCCTGGTTGCTGAATTCGATCGGACCGCGGATCTGATCGTCAAACACCACCGAACCTTCCTGCGGATTGCGGAAGCGCACGACGTGCGGCTCGTTGTCGGCATGATGCGCATGGCTGTCACGGCAGCGACCATCGTAGCGCGGCTTTTCACCGTTCGCCATTTGCGTTTCGCGCAGCTGCTCCAGGCGTTCTTTCGAGCAGTAGCATTTATAGGCTGTTCCCGCTTCCAGCATCTCATCGATCACCGCGTTATAGCGATCGAAGCGTTTGGTCTGATAGTAAGGGCCCTCATCCCAGTCCAGATTCAGCCAGTTCATGCCATCCATAATGGCGTCGATAGCCTGCTGGGTGGAACGCTCCAGATCGGTATCCTCAATACGCAGCACGAATTCGCCGCCGTGATTGCGGGCGAACAGCCAGGAATAGAGCGCGGTGCGGGCGCCGCCGACGTGCAGGTAACCGGTTGGACTCGGCGCGAAACGGGTTTTGATTTTCATTGAGCTTGCCTTAGTGCGCAGATTTCTGCGAAATGACAGAAAAGATGATTTTCATGCATGGTGCCAGTGCGCATATTCTATCACCTGCCCCTGATTCCTCAACGGCAAACCCGGCGTTGATGCGCCAGGCTGCTGAATTTTCATGCCTCTTAGCCCGGGTTTCGGTGAAAAGCGCGACAGGCTGCCTAATTTTAAGACGAACAAACATTTTCGTTTTAAAAAGCGTTGACTCATTTGCAACTCTCCCTATAATGCGACTCCACACAGCGGGGGTGATTAGCTCAGTTGGTAGAGCATCTCCCTTACAAGGAGGGGGTCGGCGGTTCGAGCCCGTCATCACCCACCATCTTCGGATGCCCGCAGTGAGACAGTCTTCAAAGATGGGTGATTAGCTCAGTTGGTAGAGCATCTCCCTTACAAGGAGGGGGTCGGCGGTTCGAGCCCGTCATCACCCACCATCTTTGAAATCTGTTGCACCGAAATGGGTGATTAGCTCAGTTGGTAGAGCACCTCCCTTACAAGGAGGGGGTCGGCGGTTCGAGCCCGTCATCACCCACCATCGGGTCGTTAGCTCAGTTGGTAGAGCAGTTGACTTTTAATCAATTGGTCGCAGGTTCGAATCCTGCACGACCCACCAGTGTAGAAAGGCGCCCTAAAGGCGCCTTTTTGCTATGCAAAATCGGCAGGATGAGAACCTGCAGCAGGTTCGGGTCGAACTGTGCGAGACAACGTTGCCACAGGCAACGGCCCGAAGGGCGAGGCGAAGCCGAGTCATCCTGCACGACCCACCAGTGTAGAAAGGCGCCCTAAAGGCGCCTTTTTGCTATGCAAAATCGGCAGGATGAGAACCTGATCTTCCCCTTCTCTTTGTTTCCTTTCACTTTCTTAGCACTTCTTTTACGCTTCGCGCCCTCAAGAATGGTCTCCGTCCAACCGATAACGCTATTGGTTTGTTATAAAGGAGGAAATCATGACGACCATTAACACTTCAACCCCCAGCGTCGGTCAGAGCAGCAGCTCTGCCAGTTCCGGCAACAGCAGCAGCAGTGACGTATCGGCGCAAATCGCCAGCCTCACCAGCCAAATCACCAAACTGCAGCAGAAGCTGAAGGATGTAAGCAGCTCCGAAGGGACGACCGAAGAGAAGCAGAAGCAGCAGGAACAGCTGCAAAATCAGATCAAACTGCTGCAGGCGCAGCTGGCGCAGCTGCAACGTCAACAGGCGGAAGAAGCGAGCAAGAAACAGCAGGCGCAAAACGGTGGCGGCGTGAAAATCGCCGACGGCGTTAACCGTCCGACCACCGAAAACCAGCTTAACGCCTACATCTAAAAGGCGGGCATCCGTTGCCGCTGCTGCGTCAGCAGCATTGCCTGCTGACGCACCTCTTGCCAAATCGCCTCCGCCGCCGGCGTCAGCGAACGGTTCTTACGTCGGATCAGCATCAGCGTACGGTTAATCTCCGGCAGCAGCCGGCGCACCGTCAGCGGGCGTCCTGCCGGCAGCGGCAGCGCCAGCGCCGGCAGAATGCTGATACCGATGCCCGCCTCAACCATGGGGTAGAGCGTAGTGGGATGGCCAATCTCCTGCACAATTTCCGCACTGACGCGCTGCTGTCGAAGCGCCTCGTCAATCAACACGCGGCTGCCGGAGGCGTAATCCTGCAATACCAGCGTACGGCCATTCAGCATCTGCCAGCGGATCGCCTCGGCCTGCGCCAGGTCATCGTCCTGACGACACAGCAGCAGAAAAGGCTCATCCAGTATCGGCTGCGATTCAAACTCATCGGCGGCCAGCGGCCCAACGACGATGCCGAAATCCACCTCGGCGTTGCGCACGCTCTGCACCACCCACTGCTGCGGCCGATCGCGTAGCATCACTTTGATTTCCGGGTAGTTAAGCTGGCTGGCGGCCAGACACTGCGGCATCAGATGCGCAGAGATGGTCTGGCTGGCGGCCACCCTGACTGTCCCGCTGCGCTGCTGGCCGAAACTGCGCGCGTCAAGCAGCGTGGTGTTCAGCTCTTCCAGCAGGCGCTCCAGACGCGTCGCCAGCTGCTGCCCGGCGTCGGTCAGCAACACTTCGCGCGTGGTGCGATCCAGCAGGCGGATACCCATCTCCGTTTCCAGCTCTTTAATGCTGTGGCTTACCGCCGACTGACTCAGGCCAATCGCCTGCCCCGCCTGACTGAAGCTACCCTGCTGGGCGACGGCGACAAACACCCGCAGCTGTCGTAAAGTGTAATTCATCTATTTCATTCATTAATGGATGCAATAAATCAATTTTATTTCTAAACACCGCTGACGCACAATACGCCCATCGATATTTAACCAGGTTTTAACAATGGGAATTTTTCGGCTCGATCCAATGATGGTTAAGCTGCTGATTGTGCTGCTGCTGGCCACCTTCTTACCGGCGAAAGGCGGCTTTGTCCCCTTTTTCGACTGGCTGACTACCGCCGCTATCGCCCTGCTGTTCTTTATGCACGGCGCCAAACTGTCGCGCGAAAAGATCATCGCTGGCAGCAGCCACTGGCGGCTGCATCTGTGGATTATGTTCAGCACCTTTGTACTGTTCCCGATCCTGGGCCTGCTGCTGGCGTGGTGGCATCCGGTTAATCTCAGCGCAGAGATCTATACCGGCTTCGTTTACCTCTGCATTTTGCCGGCCACAGTTCAGTCCGCCATCGCCTTTACTTCGATGGCGGGCGGCAACGTGGCGGCGGCGGTCTGCAGCGCTTCCGCTTCCAGCCTGCTCGGCGTCTTTATTTCGCCGCTGCTGGTCAATCTGGTGATGAACATTCACAGTGACATGCCGGGCAACGGGCTGGAGCAGATTGGCCGTATTATGCTGCAGCTGCTGGTGCCGTTTGTGCTGGGGCATCTGTCGCGCCGCTGGATCGGCGGCTGGGTGGAACGCCACCGCAGCCTGATCGGCAAAACCGATCAAACCTCTATTTTGCTGGTGGTCTATTCCGCCTTTAGCGAAGCGGTGGTGAACGGTATCTGGCATCGGGTTGGCGTAATGACGCTGGTCTGGATCCTGGCAGGCAGCCTGCTGCTGCTGTTTATCGTGCTGCTGGTTAATCTGCTGGCGGCGCGCCTGTTCGGCTTTAACCGCGCCGATGAGATCACCATTCTGTTCTGCGGCTCGAAGAAAAGCCTGGCGAACGGCGTGCCGATGGCCAACATCCTGTTTCCTGCCGCTTCAGTGGGGATTATCGTGCTGCCGCTGATGATATTTCATCAGGTGCAGCTGATGGTCTGCTCGTTTATCGCGCAGCGCTATAAGAAGAAGAACGATGCGGCGCTGAAGGCGAGCGCGCCGCAGGGGAAAGCGATCGTGGAATCACAGAAATAAGCAGGCGGGCGTCGTCAGCGACGGCGCCCGTTAAAGGTCACGTTTAAGTGGCTTTACCAGCCCTTCCAGCCCTTCGATTTTAATCGCCAGCGTCAGCTGCATCAGTTCGCCCAGATGTCCGGCGGGGAATTCGCCCTTGCGGGCGAACCACAGCAGATAAGGTTCGGGCAGATCGATCAGCACCCGCCCCTGATACTTGCCGAAAGGCATGACGGTATTGGCGATCTCAACCAGCTGCTGTTTATCCATGCGGATTATCCAGCAGGCGGATCATCTCCGCTTCATCGATCACTTCAATGCCCAGCTCCTGCGCTTTCGCCAGCTTGGAGCCGGCCGCTTCGCCGGCGATCACCAGATCGGTTTTCTTCGATACGCTGCCGCTGACCTTCGCGCCCAGCGCCGCAAGCCGCTCTTTGGCGTCATCGCGCGACATGATGCTCAGCGAGCCGGTCAGCACCACGGTTTTGCCGGCGAACGGGCTGTCCAGCTCTTCGGCGTTGACTACCGTCACCGCCGGCCAGTGAATGCCGATATCCTCCACCAGCTGACGGATCACTTCGCGGTTGCTCTCTTCTTCCATAAAGTTACGCACGTGCGCCGCCACCACTTTGCCGACATCCTGCACGGCGATCAGCGCCTCCAGATCGGCATCCATAATCTTCTCCAGCGAACCAAAATGGTTCGCCAGGTTTACGGCGGTCGCCTCGCCCACTTCGCGGATGCCCAGCGCATAGAGGAAGCGCGGCAGCGTGGTCGCCTTCGCTTTGTTCAGCGCGTCCACCACGTTCTGCGCCGATTTCGGCCCCATGCGATCCAGGCCGGTCAACAGCCCGGCGCTCAGGCGGAACAGGTCGGCCGGCGTTTTGACATACTCTTTTTCCACCAGCTGGTCGATGATCTTATCGCCCATGCCTTCAACATCCATCGCGCGGCGCGATACGAAATGCTTTAACGCTTCTTTGCGCTGGGCACCGCAAATCAGACCGCCGGTACAGCGGGTGACCGCCTCGCCCTCAACGCGTTCAACGTCCGAGCCACAGACCGGACAGTGCGCGGGGAACACCACTTCCCGCGTATCGTCGCCGCGTTCGGTTTCCACCACGTTGACTACCTGCGGAATAACGTCGCCCGCCCGGCGGATCACCACGCGATCGCCGATGCGCAAACCAAGACGCGCGATCTCATCGGCGTTGTGCAGCGTGGCGTTGCTGACCATCACGCCCGCGACCTGCACCGGCTCCAGCCGCGCCACCGGCGTAATGGCGCCGGTACGGCCAACCTGGAACTCGACGTCGCGTACTGTCGTCAGCTGCTCCTGCGCCGGAAACTTAAAGGCGATGGCCCAGCGCGGAGCGCGGGCGACAAAGCCCAGCCGCTCCTGCAGCTCCTGTGAATCCACCTTGATCACCACGCCGTCGATATCAAAACCGAGCTGCGGTCGATCGCGTTCCACCTGATGATAAAAAGCCAGCACCTCTTCCGCACTGTGGCTGAGACGAATACGATCGCTGACCGGGATCCCCCAGGCCTTAAACTGCTGCAGCCGTTCCCAGTGGGTATGAGGCAATTCGCCGCCTTCGACCAGCCCAAAGCCGTAGCAGAAGAAGGTCAGCGGACGCCTGGCGGTAATGCGCGGATCGAGCTGGCGCAGCGAGCCGGCGGCGGCGTTGCGCGGGTTAGCGAAAACCTTGCCGCCGGTACGGCGCGCTTCTTCATTCAGTTTTTCGAAGCCCGCCTGATTCATAAACACTTCGCCGCGCACTTCCAGCCGCGCCGGAATGTTGTCGCCTTTCAGGCGCAGCGGAATGGCGCGAATGGTGCGGACGTTAGCGGTGATGTTCTCGCCGGTGGTGCCATCACCGCGCGTGGCGGCGCGCACCAGCAGGCCATCTTCATAGAGCAGGCTAACGGCCAGGCCATCCAGCTTCAGTTCGCAGCAGAAGGTGATCTCATCGCTGCTTTTCAGGCGATCCTGCACGCGCTTGTTGAAAGCGAGATAGCCCGCCTCGTCGAAAACGTTATCCAGCGATAGCATCGGCACTTCATGACGCACCTGCTCAAAGGCGGTCAGCGGCGCCGCGCCCACGCGTTGGGTCGGCGAATCAGGCGTGATCAGATCGGGATGCTGTTCTTCCAGCGCGCGCAGTTCGCGCATCAGGCGATCGTACTCCGCATCGGGAATGTCCGGTGCGTCCAGCACGTGATAGAGATATTCATGATGACGAAGCGTGGTTCGCAGCTCAGTGATTTTGTCTTGTACGGATTCCATAACGCACCATCAGAGAAAGAAAACCCCGGCAAGCGGGGGTTAGGGGAAACGCGGTATAAACCGGACCGTCAGGCGTTAGCGTCGATAACGTCGCGGATACGCGCCTTATAGGTTTCCAGTTTCTGCGGCGTCATCATGCGACGCTCATCGTCCAGCACCACGCCGCCAACATCGTCGGCGATGCGCTGCGCGGACTGCAGCATCAGCTTAAAGTTTTGGTTCGGATCGCCATAGGACGGCACCATCATAAAGATCGAGACGCCAGGCGTAGTGAAATCGGTCATCGCATCCGGATTGAACGAGCCGGGTTTCACCATATTGGCCAGGCTGAACAGTACCGGGCCGCTACCTGCCGGGCTTAAATGGCGATGGAAAATGTTCATTTCGCCGAACTGGAAGCCCGCCTGCAGGACGCCCTGCAGCAGGCTTTCGCCGTTCAGCTCGCCGCCGGCGTGTGCGGCGACGTGCAGCACCAGCACGGTCTCTTTGCGGCGCGCGACTTCACGCGGCTGCTCCGGCTCGGCCGGCGCAACCGGGGCCTCTGCCTCGGCAGGAACTAACGGCGCGTCGTCATCTTCATCTTCGTCGAGCCACTGTGGCTCATCATCCGGCTCCGGCATGGCGGGCTGCGGCTGACGCGGCGCTTCAGGCTGACGCGTCGGCTGCGCTACCGGCGCAGGGCGCGCGATCTGCGGCTGCGCCTCATCCTCTACCCCGGCGAGCGCGTCGCCATCAAGCAGCGGATCGCGTTCCGGCCGCGGCGCGACAGGAACGGAATGACGTACGGGCTGAGGTTGCGGCTTACGCGGCGCAGGACGTGGTGCAGGCTCTTCGTCATCTGCAGCAAAGCCATCAAAAGAGGGTTCATTGTGTGAAGGTTTGGCGGCGGTGCGACGCGCGCGCGCCTCGCCTGCCCCGCTGGCGTCATCCCCGGTCAGGCTCTCTTCATCATCCTGCTTTAAACGCTTGTGCGGGCGATCGCGAAACACAGATGAGCGCTCTTTACGGCTGGTCCACAGACCGTGAAGCAGCAGCGCTATTATGGCGATCGCGCCAACAACGATTAATATCAGACGCAAATCCTGCATCATTGTATTCTCTGTTGTTCCAATACCTTGCCACCACGGCAAACTTTATCCTCTAACTGTATTTGTCCCGCTAAACAAGTGCAAGTCTGCGCCGTCTTTTCTGACAAATAAGATAGAGCCATCCCGCTTTTTTGCTGTTTTTTCAGCCAAAAGACAACTGGTAAGCGCAAAAACTCAGGTTATGATAGCCTGGCCTGACCAACAGAGGAGAAAAACTGTCGATGTCTACGCCTTCCCCCGCTTCTTACAACGGCATTCATTACTTTGCGCAAGGCTGGAAATTGGTCCGTCTGCCAGGCATACGTCGCTTCGTGGTGATCCCGCTGCTGGTGAATATTGTGCTGCTCGGCGGCGCGTTTATCTGGCTTTTTCGCCGCCTGAACCAGTGGATCCCGCAGTTGATGTCCCATGTGCCGGACTGGCTTCAGTGGCTCAGCTACCTGCTCTGGCCGCTGACGGTGATCTCTATCGTGCTGGTGTTCAGCTACTTCTTCTCGACTATTGCTAACTGGATCGCCGCGCCTTTTTGCGGCCTGCTGGCGGAGCAGCTGGAAGGCAGGCTGACCGGCCAGCCATTGCCTGACAGCGGCTGGCTGGCGGTGGCGAAAGATTTTCCACGTATTATGAAGCGCGAATGGCAAAAGCTGGCCTGGTATCTGCCGCGCGCAGCGGGCCTGCTGCTGCTCTACTTTATTCCTGGCTTCGGCCAGACGGTGGCGCCGGTGCTGTGGTTCCTGTTTAGCGCCTGGATGCTCTCAATTCAGTATTGCGATTACCCGTTCGACAACCACAAGGTGAGCTTTCAGACTATGCGCGGCGCGCTGCGGCGTCACAAAACCGATAATATGCAGTTCGGCGCGCTGGTGAGCCTGTTTACCATGATCCCGCTGCTCAATCTGGCCATCATGCCGGTCGCCGTCTGCGGTGCGACTGCGATGTGGGTCGATCGCTATCGCGGCCAGCTGGGGCAGCACAACCTGCGCGCTGCGGCGTCGACGAGCAAAAGCCGTTAACGCCTGCCGCGCGGCGCTAAAAGCCGCGCGGCGGCCCGCGCCATCAGCCTTATGCCATTCGGAAAGGGCTTATTTCGGCTAAACATATACATATACTATTTCCTTCCTTCCTTGCGAAACTGGAAAAGGTATGCTTTCACGGTTCCCTGAAATTCATACAGTTAAGGACGGGCTATGAGCAAGATTTACGAAGACAATTCTCTGACAATCGGTCATACGCCGCTGGTTCGTCTGAACCGCATCGGCAACGGACGCATCCTGGCGAAGGTGGAATCCCGTAACCCGAGCTTCAGCGTCAAGTGCCGTATCGGTGCCAATATGATTTGGGACGCAGAAAAACGCGGCATTTTGAAGCCGGGTGTCGAACTGGTAGAGCCGACCAGCGGCAACACCGGCATCGCGCTGGCCTATGTCGCTGCCGCGCGCGGTTACAAGCTGACGCTGACCATGCCTGAAACCATGTCCGTCGAACGTCGCAAACTGTTAAAAGCGCTGGGCGCCAGCCTGGTGTTGACCGAAGGCGCGAAAGGCATGAAAGGCGCCATCGGCAAAGCGGAAGAGATTGTCGCCAGCAATCCGGATAAGTTCCTGATGCTGCAGCAGTTCAGTAACCCGGCCAACCCGGAAATCCATGAAAAAACCACTGGCCCGGAAATTTGGGAAGATACCGACGGCGAGGTGGATGTCTTTATCTCCGGCGTCGGCACCGGCGGCACCCTCACCGGGGTCACGCGCTACATTAAAAACACCAGGGGTAAAAAAGATCTGATCAGCGTGGCAGTCGAGCCGACCGATTCGCCGGTGATCGCGCAGACGCTGGCAGGCCAGGAAGTGAAGCCCGGCCCGCACAAGATTCAGGGCATCGGTGCCGGCTTTATTCCCGGCAACCTCGATCTGAGCCTGGTGGACCGTGTGGTTGCCATCACCAATGAAGAAGCGATCTCCACCGCCCGCCGCCTGATGGACGAAGAAGGCATTCTGGCCGGTATCTCTTCCGGCGCAGCGGTCGCGGCCGCGCTGAAGCTGCAGGAAGATGACGCTTTCGCCAATAAAAATATCGTGGTTATCCTGCCCTCTTCCGGCGAACGCTACCTCAGCACCGCCCTGTTTGCCGACCTGTTTACCGAAAAAGAGCTGCAATAGTAGTGCCAGGATGATAATGCTGGTGAAAAAAGCACCCTGCCGGGTGCTTTTTTGTGGCACGCATCAAACTTTTACCACCTCGAACATTGATTCACTCCGGTAGCTCTGGTATTTAAGCTGACAATTATTTCGGACCACAAAATTAATCGCCGCTTGAACTGGATCAAGCTGAATCGATTTACTGATTTGGCGGAATCGCGCAACACGCGGCATAATGAGGAGTAGAGCAGCGAAGCGAAACTTGCCGTTTTTTGCCCCGTCAGCTCTCATACCTTAATTGCGCATTTTTTGGTGAGTCCTGTACTCGAACCAGCGCGACCTTCACAGGCTAAAGTTTAACCGCCAGGCTAGACTTTAGAGACAAAACACCAAACCTAATTAAGTTGGGGAAACATAATGTTCCAGCAAGAAGTTACCATCACCGCACCTAATGGCCTGCATACTCGTCCGGCTGCTCAGTTTGTAAAAGAAGCTAAAGCCTTTGCCTCTGAAATCACCGTGACCTCCAATGGCAAATCTGCCAGTGCGAAAAGCCTGTTCAAACTGCAGACGCTGGGTCTGACTCAGGGCACCGTGGTGACACTGTCTGCTGAAGGCGAAGATGAGCAGCAGGCCGTTGAGCATCTGGTCAAACTGATGGCTGAGCTCGAGTAATCGTCAGCCGCCGAAAAAACCGTTTCATCAGGCAACTGAGTGCAAACATATTGATCGCGGACATCATGTCCGCGTTGTTGCATCCGTAAAGTACGGTTCCGCCGGATTCTGGCACCTCGTTCCGCCTGGTAGGCATCGTTATAAAAAGGTAGGGTTATGATTTCAGGAATTTTAGCATCACCGGGTATCGCTTTCGGCAAGGCACTTTTGCTGAAGGAAGATGAAATCGTTATCAACCGGAAGAAAATTTCTGCCGATCAGGTTGATCAGGAAGTCGCGCGCTTTATCGAAGGCCGTCGCAAAGCCGCCGAACAGCTCGAAGCCATTAAAATCAAAGCGGGCGAAACCTTCGGCGAAGAAAAAGAAGCGATCTTCGAAGGCCACATCATGCTGCTGGAAGACGAAGAGCTTGAGCAGGAGATCATCAGCCTGATCAAAGACGAGCTGGCTTCCGCCGATGCGGCGACCCACAGCGTGATCGAAGGCCAGGCGAAAGCCCTGGAAGAGCTGGACGACGAATACCTGAAAGAGCGCGCCGCTGACGTGCGTGACATCGGCAAACGTCTGCTGCAGAACATCCTCGGCCTGCATATCGTCGATCTGAGCGCAATCAAAGACGAAGTGGTGCTGGTGGCGAAAGATCTGACGCCGTCTGAAACCGCGCAGCTGAACCTGAAAAAAGTGCTGGGCTTTATCACCGACCTGGGCGGTCGCACTTCGCATACCTCCATTATGGCGCGTTCGCTTGAGCTGCCAGCTATTGTCGGCACCGGTGACGTCACCAGTCGCGTTAAGAACGATGATTATGTGATTCTGGATGGCGTTAACAACAAGGTCTACGTTAACCCGACTGCTGAAGTCATCGAAGAGCTGAAAGCGGTACAGCATCAATACCTGAGCGAGAAAAACGAACTCGCCAAGCTGAAAGATCTGCCGGCGATCACGCTGGACGGTCATCAGGTTGAAGTAGGCGCCAACATCGGCACCGTGCGCGACATCCCGGGTGCCGAGCGCAACGGCGCCGAATGCGTCGGCCTCTACCGCACCGAATTCCTGTTTATGGATCGCGATGCGCTGCCGACCGAAGAAGAGCAGTTCCAGGCTTACAAAGCGGTCGCGGAAGCGATGGGCTCACAGGCAGTGATCGTCCGCACCATGGATATCGGTGGCGATAAAGACCTGCCGTACATGAACCTGCCGAAAGAAGAGAACCCGTTCCTCGGCTGGCGCGCCATCCGCATCGCCATGGATCGCAAAGAGATCCTGCATGCGCAGCTGCGCGCTATCCTGCGCGCCTCCGCGTTCGGTAAGTTGCGCATTATGTTCCCGATGATTATCTCTGTTGAGGAAGTACGCTTCCTGAAAGCGGAGCTGGAAATGCTGAAAGCCCAGCTGCGTGAAGAAGGCAAAGCCTTCGACGAGTCGATCGAAGTGGGCATTATGGTGGAAACGCCGGCTTCAGCGGTTATCGCGCGCCACCTGGCGAAAGAAGTCGACTTCTTTAGTATTGGGACAAACGACCTGACGCAGTATACTCTGGCGGTAGATCGTGGTAACGAGCTGATTTCCCACCTTTATAACCCAATGACGCCGTCGGTTCTCGGTCTGATCAAGCAGGTTATCGACGCTTCTCACGCCGAAGGCAAGTGGACCGGCATGTGTGGTGAGCTGGCTGGTGATGAACGTGCTACACTACTGTTATTGGGAATGGGGCTGGATGAATTCAGCATGAGTGCCATTTCTATCCCGCGCATCAAGAAGATCATTCGCAACACGAACTTCGAAGATGCGAAGGCATTAGCAGAGCAGGCTCTGGCTCAACCGACCGCGGAAGAGTTGATGAATCTGGTCAACAAGTTCATTAAAGAAAAAACACTCTGCTGATTCCGCGATACGCTGGCCCAACATTACTGCTTAGGAGAAGATCATGGGTTTTTTTTCCAAACTTTTTGGCGATAAAACAGAAAGCGCATCTGGCACCATCGAGATCGTCGCCCCGCTGTCTGGTGAGATCGTAAACATCGAAGACGTGCCAGACGTTGTATTTGCGGAGAAAATTGTTGGTGATGGCATCGCTATCAAACCGGCCGGCAACAAAATGGTTGCACCGGTTGACGGCACCATCGGCAAAATCTTCGAAACCAACCATGCATTCTCTATCGAATCTGATAGCGGCATTGAGCTGTTCGTTCACTTCGGTATCGATACCGTAGAGCTGAAAGGCGAAGGCTTTAAACGCATCGCCGAAGAAGGCCAAAAAGTGAAGAAAGGCGACGTGGTCATCGAGTTTGATCTGCCGCTGCTGGAAGAGAAAGCCAAATCGACGCTGACTCCGGTGGTTATCTCCAATATGGATGAGATCAAAGAGCTGACCAAGCTCACCGGTCAGGTAACCGTTGGCGAAACGCCGGTTATCCGCATCAAAAAATAAGTAAGCAAGATGAACAAAACGGCGCCGACGGCGCCGTTTTTTTTTGCCTGCGGTTGCTGTGTCTGCCAGCGTGCCGGAGAGCGGGTCATCCACCGCGTCCTGCAGGGCCATTCGGCTGCCGTTGAGTGAGCCCGGGCAATGCGCTCATCACGGCCATGATGCCGCCAGTAGTGGCTATCCCTGCCAGTGCGGCAGGCGTATCGTCATCTCCAGCCCACCGTTGCGCCCGTTAGCCGCCTGCACTTCGCCGTGATGCGCCAGCACCACCTTACGCACAATCGATAGCCCCAGCCCGTAGCCTTTACCCTGCAGCGGCGAATTGACACGCACAAAAGGATCGAAAATGCTGGAAAGCTTGTCGGCGTCAACGCCCGGCCCGCTATCGCTGACGCGGACGGAAAGCCAGCCGTTATCTGGCCGCAGGGTAATATTGACCGTCTGCCCCTGCAGCGAATAGCGCAGCGCGTTGCGCACTACATTCTCTACTGCGCGCCGCACCAGTTCGGCGTTGCCCTTTACCGTATAGTCCGCCCCCTGCTCTACCTGCAGGGTAATCGTCACGCCCGGTAGCTGCGCCTCGTAGCGCGCGTCATTCACTACCGTCTCCAGCAGCCCGCAGAGATCAAAATATTGCTCGTCGGGCATCTTTTCATTTTCCGCGCGCGACAGCGTCAGCAGCTCGCCGATCATCTTATCCAGCCGCCGCGCCTCTTCATCAATGCGATCGAGCGAGGCGTTAACCGATGCCGGCGTCTGGCGCGCCAGGCCGGTCGCCAGCTGCAGGCGCGCCAGCGGCGAACGCAGCTCATGGGAGATGTCGTGTAACAACTCTTCGCGTGCCTTTACCAGCACCGCCAGCCGCTCGACCATCGCATCGAAATCGCGTGCCACCACAGAAAGCTCATCGTGGCGACGGCGCATCTGCGGCCAAAGCCGCACGGAGAGATCGCCGTTCGATACGCGCGCGAATCCCAGCCGGAGCTGGCGCATCGGCCGCGTCAGGTTCCACGCTAAAAGCGCGCTGAACAGCAGGCCCGCCAGGCCGGCGAACCAGAAAATCGGCTCAGGGATATTAAGAATTTTGCGCGGCGGGCCGCCCATCGCGCTGTCTTCGCGCAGCCCTTTCACATCGTAGCGCAACTGATACTGCAGGCCATCGGCGCCGGTCACCCACTCTACTACCTGGTCGGGATAGCCGCGGCCCTGCGGCGCGGCTGACAACCGCTGACGCGGCACCTCCTGCGGCGGAGCAGCCATCGGCGTCACCGAGAAGAAGCGGCGATCGCCGGGCGACCAGTCTGACATCATATTGTCCAGCGCCGGCAGGCCGCCGTGCTGCAGCACCGAGACGGCGGAGGCCATCTGCAGGTTGACGATGCGGCGCGTGGCGATATATTCCGGCGGCTCACGATGCTTGCCATACAGGGTAAAGCCCAGCCACAGCAGCTGGCTGATGATGAAGAACACCAGCCAGAAGCCAAACAAGATTTTCCAGAACAGACGCCCGCGAAAACGGCTTTTCATCGAATGCGATAGCCAATGCTGCGCACGGTTTCGATATTAATCGCGTCCCCGGCCAGCCCGGCAAGCTTCTGGCGGATATTACTGATATGCACGTCAACGCTGCGATCGTAGGCCTCGCGCGGACGCCCCAGCCCCTTTTCCGACAGCTCATCCTTGGTGACCACGCGGTCAGGCGACCGCAGCAGCAGGTCGAGCAGATTGAACTCCGAGGCGGTGAGATCGAACGGCTTCGCTTTCCATTCGCTGATGCGCGTCGCCGGGTTCAACGTCAGATCGCGCCAGCGCACCACCTCTTTTTTCTCCTGCGGCGCCGGCTGCTCGTCGAAGCGGCGCAGCACCGCGCGCAGCCGCGCCACCAGCTCGCGCGGATAGCACGGCTTCGGCACGTAATCGTCAGCGCCCATCTCAAGGCCGATCACCCGATCGATATTATCCCCTTTCGCTGTCAGCATAATGATCGGAATGCGGCTGCTTTGCCGCACCTGACGCAGCACGTCCGTCCCGCTCATATCGGGCAGCATAATATCAAGGATCACCGCCTGAAAGGCGCCGGAGAGCGCGCCGTCGATGCCCGCCTGGCCGGTCAGCACCAGCGAGGCGTCAAAGCCTTCGCCAATCAAATATTCGCTGAGCATGGTGCCCAGCTCAAGGTCATCGTCAACTAACAGAATCTTCATGTCTCTACTCTCACAGGGGCTGGCGCTATTTTGACCTTAAGCGGGAAGTTACGCAGCAGGTTTTACTGAATCCTTACAGAGATTATCGCCGTATTAAGCTGTCGTTTCGCTTTATTGTGGCAGGCTTTTACGTTATACCAGTGCTTTCTTCGTACCAGGGATTTTCGCCATGGCATTACGCCGCACGTTATTCAGCCGTAAAGGACTTTTGCTGCTGGCTTTATTGATTGTAGCTGCTGTTGTCATCTGGGCGCTGCTGCGTCCGAAGCAGGGCCCGGCAGCGTTTCTCACTGCGACGGTAGAGCAGCGCCCGCTGCAGCAGGCGGTGCTGGCGGACGGCACGCTTTCAGCCAGCAAGCTGGTCAGCGTCGGCGCCCAGGCGTCGGGCCAGATCAAGCGGCTGCGGGTGGACCTGGGCGACCAGGTTAAACAGGGAGAGCTGGTGGCGGAAATCGACAGCATGACCCAGCAGAATGCCCTGCAAAACGCGCAGGCGGCACTGAAGAATATCGAAGCGCAGCGCGCGGCCAAAGAGGCGCAGCTGAGCAATTACCGCGCGGCTTTCACGCGCCAGAAAGCGATGCTGGCGAAAAACCTGACGCCAAAAGCGGACTATGACGACGCGCTGGCAACGCTAAGCGCCACCGAAGCGGAAATTCGCGCGCTGGATGCGCAGATCGTCCAGGCGCAAATTGAGGTCAACACGGCGCAGGTTAACCTCGGCTATACCCGCATCGTCTCGCCTATCGACGGTACCGTGGTCTCCGTGCCGGTTGAGGAGGGCCAGACGGTCAACGCCGTGCAGAGCGCGCCGACGCTGATTAAGGTGGCGAATCTCGATACCATGACGGTAAAAGCGCAGATTTCCGAAGCGGATGTGATTAACGTCCAGCCGGGGATGAAAGTCTGGTTCACCATTCTCGGCGAGCCAAACCGCCGCTACGAAGCGACGCTGCGCGCCATCGAGCCGGCGCCCGACTCCATCAACGAAGAAAGTACCAGCAGCCTGACCAGCTCTTCAGGCAGCTCCAGCGATAAAAAGGCGATCTACTACTACGGTCTGTTCGACGTGCCTAACCCACAGCACCGCCTGCGTATCTCGATGTCGGCGGAGGTGCATATCGTGCTGGGCGAACGTCCGAACGCGCTGGTGATCCCGGCGACCGCCATTGACAATGTCAACGGCAAAACCACGGTACAGGTGGTGGACGGCCAGCAGCGCGTCACGCGGCGCGAGGTGAAAGTCGGTTTGAACGATAACGTAGAAGCAGAGATCACGGCCGGCCTGAAGGCGGGCGAAAAAGTGGTGCTGAGCCAGCGCGGCGCGGCGGATGCCTCCTCTGACGGCTCAGGCCACGGCCCGGGGCCACGCTGATGGCGCTGCTGGAACTTCATCATATCTGCCGCTCTTTTCAGAACGGCGAACAGCAGGTGCAGGTGCTGCGCGATATCAACCTCGCCATCGATTCGGGCGAGTTTGTCGCCATCGTCGGCCAGTCCGGCTCCGGCAAATCGACGCTAATGAACATTCTCGGCTGTCTGGATAAGTCGAGCGCCGGCGACTACCACGTTGCCGGCCGGGTGGTTTCCGCCCTGGATGACGATGCGCTGGCGGCGCTGCGGCGCGAGCATTTCGGTTTTATCTTTCAGCGTTACCATCTGCTGAGCGAGCTGACGGCGCTGGGCAACGCAGAAATGCCCGCCATCTACGCCGGCCAGGCGCCACAGGCGCGCCGTGAGCGCGCCGCCGCCCTGCTCACCCGGCTCGGGCTGGGCGAGCGTCTGCACTACCGCCCCGGCCAGCTCTCCGGCGGCCAGCAGCAGCGCGTCAGCATTGCGCGCGCGCTGATGAACGGCGGCGAAGTGATCCTTGCCGATGAGCCTACCGGCGCGCTCGACAGCCACAGCGGCGAAGAGGTGATGCGCATCCTGCACGATCTGCATCAGCAGGGGCATACCATCGTTATCGTCACCCACGATATGCAGATTGCGCAGCATGCGCAGCGCATCATCGAGATCCGCGACGGGGAAATCCTCAGCGACAGCCGCCGCGCGGACGCCGCGCCCGCCGCGCCGCGCGCGCTGATCGACCGCGACCGCGGCAACAGTTGGCGCGCGATGCGCGACCGCCTGACCGAGGCGTTTCGCATGGCGCTGGTTTCCATGCTGTCGCAGCGGCTACGCACGTTTCTTACCATGCTTGGCATTATTATCGGCATCGCGTCGGTGGTGGCAGTCGTGGCTTTGGGGAAAGGTTCGCAGCAAAAGATCCTGAATGAGATCAGCGCAATGGGCACCAGCACGCTGGATATCTTTCCCGGCAACGATTTCGGCGATATGCACTCCTCGGCAATCCAGACGCTGCGCGCCAGCGACGCCGATGCGCTGGCGCATCAGCCCTATGTCCACAGCGTTACGCCGTCGCTCTCCTCCAGCACCACGCTGAAGTACCGCAACCAGGCACTGTCGGTGATGGTTAATGGCGTCGGCGAGCAGTTCTTCGCCGTGCGCGGCTACCGGCTGTCGCAGGGCATGGCGTTCGATCGTCAGGGTGTTGATCGGCTAACGCAGGAGGCAGTGATTGATGAAAATACCCTGAAGCGCCTCTTCCCCAACGGTGAAAACCCGCTGGGCCAGGTGGTGATACTGGGCAATATGCCGGTGCGTATCATCGGCGTCGCCACGCGTCAGAGCAGCTTCGGCAGCGACAGCAACCTCAATCTGTGGGTGCCCTACACCACCGTGATGAAACGCATGATCGGGCAAACCTGGCTGAGCGGCATTACCGTCAGGGTACGCGACGATATCGATCTGTCGCTGGCGGAACAGGGGGTGACGCGTCTGCTGACGCAGCGCCATAACGGCAAGGATTTCTTTATTCTTAACACCGACAGTATTCGTCAGACCATCGAAACCACCACCAACACCATGACGCTGCTGGTGGCGATGATCGCACTGATTTCGCTGCTGGTTGGCGGCATCGGCGTCATGAATATCATGCTGGTATCGGTAACGGAGCGCACGCGCGAGATCGGCGTGCGGATGGCGGTTGGCGCGCGCGCCAGCGATATTATGCAGCAGTTTCTGATTGAGGCGGTGCTGGTCTGCCTCACCGGCGGCATTATCGGCGTACTGCTGTCGCTGGTGCCGGGCATTATTCTGGCGCAAACCACCAGCAGCTTCGGCATGATCTATTCGCCCTTCTCTATCGTCGCGGCCTTTGTCTGCTCCAGCCTGATCGGCGTAGTCTTCGGCTTTTTCCCGGCGCGCCGCGCGGCCAGGCTCGATCCTATTCATGCGCTGGAGCGCGAATAGCTTCACGCCTGGCCAATGCCAAAAGCGGATGAGCGCGCAGAAAGCAAAACGGCCCCATCAGGGGCCGTTTTGTTAATAGACGCCGGTAGAAAGGTAGCGGTCGCCGCGGTCGCAAATAATGGCAACCACCACACTGCCCGGATTTTCCGTGGCGATACGTATCGCGCCCGCTACCGCACCGCCAGAGCTGACGCCGCAGAAAATGCCTTCCCGTCGCGCCAGCAGGCGCATGGTCTCTTCCGCCTCCTGCTGCGCCATATCCACAATGCGATCGATAAGCTCAGGCTGGTAGATGCCCGGCATATAGGCGGCGGGCCAGCGGCGGATGCCGGGAATACTGCTGCCCTCCTGCGGCTGCAGGCCAATAATCTGTATCTGCGGATTCTGCTCTTTCAGATAGCGGCCGACGCCGGTAATGGTGCCGGTGGTGCCCATGCTGGAGACGAAATGGGTTACGCGGCCGTTGCTTTGACGCCAGATCTCCGGGCCGGTGGTCGCGTAATGGCCCAGCGGATTATCCGGGTTGTTGAACTGATCCAGTACCTTGCCTTCGCCGCGCGCCGCCATCGCCTGCGCCAGATCGCGCGCCCCTTCCATCCCCTGCTCACGGCTGACCAACACCAGCTCGGCGCCGTAGGCGCGCATCGCCGCCTGCCGCTCCTGGCTCATGTTGTCGGGCATCAGCAGACGCAGCCGGTAGCCTTTCATCGCAGCGATCATCGCCAGCGCGATGCCGGTATTGCCGCTGGTCGCCTCAATCAGCTGGTCGCCAGGGCTGATTTCGCCACGCTGTTCGGCACGCTGAATCATCGACAGCGCGGCGCGATCTTTCACCGAGCCGGCGGGGTTATTGCCCTCCAGCTTGAGCCAGATTTCGCTGCCGTTGGCGGGCGTCAGGCGCTGCAATGTAATCAACGGCGTATTGCCGATGGTGTTTTCCAGAGTGGTCACGATAGTTTTCCCGGCAGGCAAAATAAAGCGGGCGGGAAAATCCCGCCCTGGCGCTAATTAAGAAGTGAGAAAATATCAGGCGCTTTCGGCAAAGGCAACCGTGCGCAGCGGGGTATTGCCCTGATAGAGCCGCGCCTGTTGCAGGCCAACATAGAGACGTTCACCGCGCTGCGGGGCCGTTTGCCCGCCGTCGAACACCAGGCTGAAAGGTTGCGCCTGCCAGCCTGTCGGCTGTACCAGTAGCTGCCAGAAGTGGCCGCGTGGGCTTAGCTCCAGGATCTGCACCGGCAGCGGGGTCTCCAGGCTGCTCTGCCGGCTGACGTCGATCTCCCACGGACGCAGGAAAAGCTCTACTGCGCCCTGGGCGGCGGGCGTATAGCCCAGCGGCCAGTGGTGCGCGCCGACGTGGAACTGCGAACCGTGAATATCGGCATCGAAGCGGTTTACCTCGCCGAGGAACTCCAGCACAAAGCGGCTGGCCGGGTCGCGCCAGACCTCATCCGGCGTGCCGACCTGTTCGATATTGCCCTGGCTCATGACCACTACGCGGTCGGCGACTTCCATCGCTTCTTCCTGATCGTGGGTAACGAAAACGCTGGTGAACTTCAACTCTTCATGCAGCTGACGCAGCCAGCGGCGCAGCTCTTTGCGTACCTGGGCGTCGAGCGCGCCGAACGGCTCATCCAGCAGCAGGATCTGCGGCTCGACCGCCAGCGCGCGCGCCAGCGCCACGCGCTGCTTCTGCCCGCCGGAGAGCTGAGAAGGATAGCGGTTCGCCAGATGCCCCAGCTGCACCATCTCCAGCAGCTGCGTCACCTTCTGCTTGATCGCCTGGGTCGAAGGACGTTCGCGACGCGGCAGCACGGTCAAGCCGAAAGCGATATTGTCAAACACCGTCATATGGCGGAACAGCGCGTAGTGCTGGAACACAAAGCCGACCTGACGGTCACGCGCGTGCAGCTGGCTGACATCGTTACCGTGAAAACGGATCTGCCCGCTGTTCTGATGTTCCAGCCCGGCGATAATGCGCAGCAGCGTGGTTTTACCAGAGCCGGAAGGCCCCAACAGTGCCACCATCTGACCAGAAGGGATATCCAGCGAGATGTCGTTAAGCACGCGCGTACGGCCAAAGGACTTGTTGATCTGATTAATCTCAATGCTCATGATTTCCCTCCTGCTGTAAGCGCTTCTGCTGGTTCTCTAACCGCCACTGCAGCGCGCTTTTCAAAAACAGTGTCACTATCGCCATCAGGGTCAGCAGCGCGGCGGCGGTAAAGGCGCCGACACTGTTGTAGTCCTGATGCAGTAATTCAACCTGCAGCGGCAGCGTATAGGTCTCGCCGCGAATCGATCCCGAGACCACCGAGACCGCGCCGAATTCACCGATGGCGCGCGCGTTGGTCAGCACCACGCCGTAAAGCAGCGCCCAGCGGATGTTGGGCAGCGTCACGCGGCGGAACATCTGCCAGCCGGAAGCGCCCAGCAGCACCGCCGCCTCATCTTCATGGCTACCCTGGCTGAGCATCACCGGCACCAGCTCGCGCACCACAAACGGACAGGTGACGAAGATAGTGGCCATCACGATGCCGGGCCAGGAGAACATCAGCTGGATGCTGTGCGCGTCCAGCCAGCCGCCGACCGGGCCGTTAACGCCCCAGAACAGCAGATAGATCAGCCCCGCCACCACCGGCGAGACCGCAAACGGAATATCGAACAGCGTCAGCAGCAGCTGGCGGCCAGGAAAGGTAAAACGCGTTACCAGCCAGGCGAGCAGCGTGCCGAACACCAGGTTAACCGGCACGGTAATCAGCGCCACCAGCACCGTCAGCCAGATGGCATGCAGCATATCGGGATCGGCGAGATTGCCCAGCGCGGCGATCACGCCCTGCGCCAGCGCCTCGGTGAAAATCGCGATCAGCGGCACCACCAGCAATAAAAACGAGATCAGCGCGCCGAGAGCGATCAGCAGCCATTTGCCCCAGTTCACGCGCTGGCGCGCCGCGCCGTTGAGTTGCGTCACGTCAGCCATCAGTGACCTCCCAGACGACGGCCAAAGCGGCTCTGCAGGGTATTAATGGCGAACAGCAGCAGCAGCGAGGCGGCGAGGATCACCGACGCGATGGCGCTGGCGGCCGGGTAGTCGAACTCCTGCAGGCGAATAAAAATCATCAGCGAGGTGACCTCCGTCTTCCAGGCGATGTTGCCGGCGATAAAAATCACTGCGCCGAACTCGCCGAGGCTGCGGGTAAAGGAGAGCGCGGTGCCCGCCAGCAGCGCCGGCGCCACTTCCGGCAACACTACGCGGCGAAAGCTCTGCCACGGTGTCGCGCCAAGGGTTTGCGCCGCTTCTTCATATTCCGGCCCCAGCTCTTCCAGCACCGGCTGAACGGTGCGCACCACAAACGGGATGCTGGTAAAGGCCATCGCCACGGCGATACCCAGCCAGGTGTAAGAGACTTTGATATCGAACTGCGCCAGCCACTGACCGTACCAGCCGTTGACCGAAAACAGCCCCGCCAGCGTCAGGCCGGCCACCGCCGTCGGCAGCGCAAACGGCAGATCCATCAGCCCGTCCAGCACGCTGCGCCCCGGGAAGCGGTAGCGCGTCAGGATCCAGGCCATCAGCATGCCGAACAGGGCGTTAAAGATCGACGCCACGCCCGCCGCAATAAGCGTTACCTTATAGGCCGCCACCACCTGCGGGTTAGTAATGACTTCCCAGTACTGCGCCAGCGTCATCTGCGACAGTTGCATCAGCAGGGCGCTCAGCGGCAGCAGCAGGATCAGGCAGGTAAAGAACAGGCTGCTGCCCAGGCTGATGCCGAATCCCGGCAGTACGCGTTTACTACTTGCTGCAAACATTAGCCCCGCCCCGCCGCTAACAGCTTATCCAGCTCGCCGCCGCTGGCGAAATGGGTCTTCATCGCCTGTTCCCAGCCGCCGAAGCGATCTTCTACGCGAAACAGACGGGTTTGCGGAAACGCCGCCTGCTCCATCAGCTGCGGGTTATTCACCCGATAGTAAAATTGCGTCATGATTTTCTGCGCCGGCGGCGTATAGAGATAGTTGAGATAGGCTTTCGCCGCCTCAGCGGTCTGATTCTGCGTCACGTTTTTATCCAGCCAGGCGACCGGAAATTCCGCCAGGATATCGACATCGGGCACGATCACCTCATAACCGCGATCCGCATATTGCTGACGAATGGTATTTACTTCCGATTCGAAGCTGATCAGCACGTCGCCCAGTTGGCGATCGACAAAGGTGGTGGTGGCGCCGCGGCCGCCGGTATCAAACACTTCGACGTTCTTCACAAACTGCGTCATAAACTGTTCGGTTTTAGCGCGGTCGCCGTGGTTGGCTTGCTCCGCCGCCCCCCAGGCCGCCAGCCAGGTATAACGGCCGTTGCCAGAGGTTTTGGGATTCGGGAAAATCAGCTTCACATCGCTGCGCACCAGATCATTCCAGCTGTGGATCTGCTTTGGATTACCCTTGCGCACCAGGAACGCCATGGTGGAGTAAAACGGCGAGCTGTGATTCGGCAGACGCGTCTGCCAGTCGGCGGGCAGCAGCCGACCGCGGTCGTGCAGGATCTGGACGTCGGTGACCTGGTTATAGGTTACTACATCCGCCTTCAGCCCCTGCAGAATGGCCAGCGCCTGCTTTGAGGAACCGGCGTGAGATTGACGAATGGTGAGCTTATCGTTCGGGTGCGCGGCATCCCACTGCTGCACAAAAGGCGCATTCAGCGCCGTAAAGAGTTCACGCGACACATCATAAGAGCTGTTCAGCAGTTCGGTCGCCTGTGCGCTGGCGGCCAGCAGCAAGGCGAGCGCCGCGCCGCTGAGAAATTTGTTCGCTACTGGAAATCTCATTTCACACCCTGAGTCTTGATCCGGCTCACACCACCGTACGCTCAGTGTATTTATAACTCAGCTCAAAGCTGTAACGGTTTTATATATCTTTTGATGATTTAAAAGTCGAAAAAAGCATAAGACGGCGGGAAAGCTCAGCGGAAAAATGGCAAAGAGGAAAGAGAATGAAACGCCCGCGCGGCGGGCGTTAAACGCAGATCGTTACAACGCCAACAGCGTCTCGACGGAGGGCGCGAACCACCAGGCGCCGCTAACCGGTTTAGTGAAGCGCAGCATGGCGTCATATTTGCCGTCGCGCTCGCCGAACATGCTCAACAGCTGCTGCTCAATATTATAGAGCGTCGCGCAGTAGGCGATGAAGTAGAGGCCGTTAGTGCCGCTGGCGGTACCGTAAGGCAGGCTCTGGCGCAGGATCTTCAGCCCCTGACCGTTCTCTTTTAAATCGACGCGGCTCACATGCGACGTAGCGGGACGGGCATCGCCCTCCAACTCTTCATTATCGAGCTTAGTGCGCCCGATCATCTGCTCCTGCTTCGCCACCGGCAGGCGCTGCAGCTGCGGCAGATTATGCTGCCAGCGCTGGGTGAAAACGTAGCTGCCGCCGGCATCAACGCCGTTGGCGATAATCGCTACCTGGCGCCGCTGCTCGCCCTGTGGGTTTTCCGTGCCGTCGACAAAGCCGGAGAGATCGCGATCTTCCGTCCAGCGGAAGCCGTGCGTCTCTTCCTCGATGCGCACCGCCGGGCCGAAAGCGGCCAGCGCCGCCTGCGACAGGGTGAAGTTCACATCGTGGCGCCGGGACTGAATATGCACCAGCAGATCGCGCTGGGTAGCCGGCGCGATATTTTTCCCCAACGGCTGAAAATCTTTCAGCTCCGGCGCGCTGGCCGTCGGCTGCAGATCGCGCCACAGCGCGTTGCCGAAAGCGACGACCGCGCCCAATGCCGCATCAGGATAGCGCTGTTGCAGCAGCGTTAACTGTTGATGGAAGGTTTTAACGCCCTGGCGCACCGCATTCAGGTCGCCCTGAACTCCGGCTTCCAGCCAGATGGCAAAGCGGCTTTGCTCGATGAGGATGCCGCTCTGATGCTGAGACATGCGGTTTTACTCCGAAATGATAGTGGTCGAAACAGGGGGGTTATCATACCGGAAAGCGACGACGGAAGGTGAGGCCGCCGCCGCGATTCATCGCTTAGCGCTGCCAGATAATTTTACTCACCTGCCAGTTTTTCAGCACGTCGTCCGGCGGGATCAATCCTTCCGGGCCTGCCCATTTTCCCTGATAGAGATAGCTGACGTGCTGGCTGTTCGGCGCCTGACACAGTACCGCCGCGGCCCCTTCGCCGCTCGCCGCCTGACAGTGGCCGAACGCCTTCTGATAATGTTCACTGAAAGCGTCGCCGATGCGCGTGCCGTCAGCGCTGGCGATCTTCGCATCCGTCACCTCAATGCGGCTGACGGTATCTTTGCCGCTGAAGGTTAGCTTCACGTCATTATCATCCAGCGCCTGCCAGAAGGTCACAACGCCGCCCTGCTCGCCGCGCATTCCCTGACGCAGGCGGTAGTCGCCGTTCAGGCCGTTGTTGATGGCGCTCTCCTGCAGCGGCGTCGCACCGGTGATGCCGCCGACGCCCTGTTCGGTTACGGTCAGGGATGCGCCGAACCAGTTGCCAGGCCACAGGGTAGACCAGGACCAGTCGAGCGGATTCCACCAGCTCGATTCGCTGTGTTGCTGGCCGCTGCTGGCGCAGCCTGCCAGTAATAAAGTCGCGACAATAAATGCCGGGCGTAGTGCTTTCATATCAACTCCTGAGGTGGTTACGCGACGTTCGCCAGTGAGCTTGGAGTCGCATAAGCGCAAAAAGTTTTATTCGGCGCGGTTCAGCTGCGGGTCGAAACAGGCTTTCAGGCGCGCGCTGAGCAGCAGCCAGCCGATCGCCAGCAGATCGAACAGCGCGGGCAGCCAGAGCGCCGGCGTGGCGAAATCTTCCTGCTGGCCGCTCTGCCAGAGCGTCAGCACCAGGCTCAGCAGCAGGCTGCAACACAGCACCCCGCGCCACGCCTGCCAGAGCCGCGGCCAGCGCTGGCGATAACCGGTCAGCAGCAGCCCAAGGGCGGCGGGTACGCCCAACCCCAGACCAAGCCAGAACGCGTCGCTGTCGGGATAGAAGAGCGCCAGCAGATCGCTGCCCTGCTGGCGCGAAGCGCCGGCCATAACAAACAGCACCCAGGTGCGCGCCTGCAGCAGCAGGATCAGCCAGAAGGCCAGCGGCAGTCGCAGCTGGCCTTTCGCGTCATAATCGTCAGGCGTGAATGAGATCATCGATAAGCAAAGCGGCCGCCGCGCGGCGGCCAAAGCGGATTAATACTCACGATCTTCAATCAGGCGCTTGCCGAGACAGACCGTATCCTGCATGTCGTAATCCAGCTTTTCGTAAAAGCCGATGACGGCATCGTTCTCTTCGCGCACGATCAGGTTGATCTTGGGGCAGCCGCGCGCGATCAGCTTCTTCTCAAGGCGATTGAGCAGCGCATTGGCGAAGCCGCGTCCGCGATAGTCAGGATGCACGCCAAGGTAATAGACGGAACCGCGATGGCCATCGTAGCCGCCCATTAAGGTGCCGACAATTTCGCCGCCGACCACGGCGACCAGAAACAGATCGGGATCGTGATTTAATTTACGTTCAATATCCATTTCCGGATCGTTCCACGGTCTTAACAGATCGCAACGTTCCCAAAGCGTAATGACTTCTTCGAAGTCTTCCTGGCGGAATGCGCGGATTTCCATGAAATTTTCTCAGATGTTACTCACAATTCGCTGATTATCACGCATTCTTTCCCCGGTGCAACCCTCGCAGCGCGCCTGCCAGGAAAAAAAATCGCGTTTGCTGGTTATTTGGCTGAAATAAATAGTAAAAGCCTGAAACAGCTTCCCTGTCGAAACGCGGGCGCCTGTTAGGTTATAACATCTTTTTATTCACGGACGCCGCCATGAAAAACGCCAAACCTTCTCACGCCCGCCGCCAGCTGCTGCTGTCCGGCCTCGCCCTGACGCTGCTGCCGGCCACGCGCGCGCTGGCGAAAAGCGAACGCGCCAGCCTGCCCGCCGCACAGCCGGCGCGCCCGCGCCCCGCCAACGGCAAGAAAATCGTCATGCTCGATCCGGGCCATGGCGGCGTTGATTCCGGCGCGGTGGGCGAAGAAGGCAGCGAAGAGAAACATATCGTGCTGGAGATCGCCCATAACATTCGCCAGCTGCTGAGCCAGCATGATGGCATCGAGGCGCGGCTGACGCGTGAAAGTGACCACTTTATTCCGCTGGCGCAGCGGGTAGAGATTGCGCACCAGCACGGCGCCGATCTGTTTATGTCGATCCACGCCGACGGCTTTACCAGCCCCAGCGCTAACGGCGCGTCGGTTTTCGCCCTGTCGAATCGCGGCGCCAGCAGCGCGATGGCGCGCTACCTGTCGGAAAAAGAGAACGCGGCTGATAAGGTCGGCGGCATTAAAACGCAAAGCGATAACCCCTACCTGCAGCAGGTGCTGTTTGACCTGGTGCAAACCGATACGATTAAAAACAGCCTGACGCTCGGCAGCCATATCCTTAAGCAGATCCGTCCGGTGCATCACCTGCACAGCCAGCATACCGAGCAGGCCGCTTTCGCCGTGCTGAAGTCGCCGTCGATCCCTTCGGTGCTGGTGGAGACCTCTTTTATCACCAACCCGCAAGAGGAGCGGCTGCTGGGCACCACCGCTTTCCGGCAGAAAATCGCCGGCGCCATCGCCGACGGCATCGTCAGCTTTTTTAGCGAATTTGACCGCCGCAATCATCGTCCTGGTTAGGTATACTCCTCACACTGACGCAAAAGGGCCGCACCCCGGCCCTTTTTGTTTTGGCGAAACTGCAGCGCAGGCGGCCAATTTTTACAACACAGTGAAGCGAATATGAATGCTCCCAATATTGAACAGGTAAAAGCCTTTTTACTGGCGCTGCAGGATGAGATCTGCCAGCAACTGGCGCTGGCGGACGGCGGCGGCCAATTTCAGGAAGACAGCTGGACGCGTCCCGGCGGCGGCGGCGGGCGCAGCCGCGTGCTGCGTCAGGGAGCGGTGTTTGAGCAGGCGGGCGTGAACTTTTCTCATGTGCATGGCGACCAGATGCCCGCCTCCGCCACCGCGCACCGTCCGGAGCTGGCGGGCCGCAGCTTTGAGGCGATGGGCGTCTCGCTGGTGATCCACCCGGAAAACCCCTATATCCCGACCAGCCACGCCAACGTACGCTTTTTTATCGCCGAAAAGCCGGGCGCCGATCCGGTTTGGTGGTTCGGCGGCGGCTTCGACCTGACACCCTTTTACGGCTTTGAAGAGGATGCGATCCACTGGCACCAGACCGCCGCCGATCTCTGCCAGCCGTTCGGCGCGGAGGTCTATCCTCGCTATAAAAAATGGTGCGATGACTACTTCTTCCTGAAGCACCGCAACGAACAGCGCGGCATTGGCGGCCTCTTCTTCGACGATCTCAATACGCCCGATTTCGATCGCTGCTTCGCCTTTACCCGCGCGGTCGGCCAGGGTTTCCTTGACGGTTATCTGCCCATTGTCCAGCGGCGCAAAGGTACGCCGTGGGGCGAGCGCGAGCGCCAGTTCCAGCTCTATCGCCGCGGACGCTACGTGGAGTTTAATCTGGTATGGGATCGCGGCACGCTGTTCGGCCTGCAAACCGGCGGACGCACTGAATCGATTTTGATGTCGATGCCGCCGCTGGTGCGCTGGGAGTATGACTATCAGCCAGAGCCGGGCACGCCGGAAGCGGCGCTTTATACCGATTTCCTGCCGGTAAAAGCGTGGCTGGACCACTGATCCCCTTCGGCGGCGCGCCCGCAGGCCGTCGCTGAACGTCGCCCGTGCCGCGCCCTTTAATGCGCGGAACGGGTTACGCGCCCTCGCCCGCCGGCCAAAACGCGCCGCCTTACAGCGGCTGCGTCTGCGCCTCAACCACCGCCAGCGCCACCATATTGACAATGCGCCGTACCGATGCGATCGGCGTCAGCACATGCACCGGCCTGGCGATACCCATCAGTACCGGCCCGACGGTCACCCCTTCCGAGCAGGAGACGCGTAGCAGGTTATAGCTGATACGCGCCGCCTCGACGTTGGGCATGATCAGCACGTTGGCGGAGCCTTTCAGCGGGCTGTCGGGCATCAGATCCTGACGGATGCTTTCCACCAGCGCGGCGTCGCCGTGCATCTCGCCGTCGATCTCCAGCTCCGGCGCGCGCGCCTGTACCAGCGCCAGTGTGTCGCGCATTTTGCGCGCTGCCGGCGCGTCCGAGGCGCCGAAGCTGGAGTGGGACAACAGCGCTACCTTCGGCTCAATGCCGAAGCGCCTTACCGTTTCCGCCGCCATGATGGTCAGCTCCGCCAGCTGCTCCGGCGACGGATCTTCATTCACGTAAGTATCGGCGATAAAGGTGTTGCCGCTCGGCAGCAGCAGCGCGTTCATCGCGCCCGCGACATTGATGCCGGGCCGAAAGCCGAAGACCCGTTCAAGAATGGTGTAGTGTTCCTGATAATCGCCGATGGTGCCGCAGATCATCGCGTCCGCCTCGCCGCGATGCACCATAATCGCGCCAATCAGTGTAGGGTTGCCGATTACCGCGCGCTGCGCCTGCTCCGGCGAGACGCCGCGCCGCTTCATCATCTGATAATACTCGCCCCAGTAAGCCTTGAAACGTGGATCGGACTCGTTATTCACCACTTCGAAATCTTTGCCCGCTTCGATTTTCAGCCCCAGCTTCTGCAGGCGCATGGCGATCACGTTCGGGCGGCCGATCAGCACCGGCTTCGCCAGGCCAAGCGAGACCAGCTCCTGAGTGGCGTGCAACACGCGCGCCTCCTCCCCTTCCGCCAGCACCACCCGCTTCGGCTCTTTGCGCGCCTGGGCGAACACCGGCTTCATAAACAGGTTGGTTTTATAAACAAACTCGGTCAGCTTCTCGCGGTAGGCGTCGAAATCGGCAATCGGCCGCGTGGCTACGCCCGACTCCATCGCCGCTTTCGCCACCGCCGGCGCGATCTGTACGATCAGCCGTGGATCGAAGGGTTTCGGGATCAGGTAGTCAGGGCCGAATGACAGCTCCTCGTCACCGTAAGCGGAGGCAACCACATCGCTCTGCTCCGCCAGCGCCAGTTCGGCGATGGCATGCACCGCCGCCAGCTTCATCTGTTCGTTGATCGCCGTCGCCCCGACATCCAGCGCGCCGCGGAAAATAAACGGGAAGCACAGCACATTGTTCACCTGGTTAGGGTAATCGGAACGGCCAGTGCAGATAATCGCGTCGGGGCGTACCGACTTCGCCAGCGGCGGCAGGATCTCCGGCTCCGGGTTGGCCAGCGCCAGAATCAGCGGATTGGGCGCCATGCCCTTTACCATCTCCGGCGTCAGCACTTTCGGCCCGGAACAGCCGAGGAAAATATCCGCGCCGACAATCGCCTCCGCCAGCTGGCGCATACCGTTATCGGCAATCGCGTAGGCGGCTTTGGTTTCCGCCATCTGCGCATCGCGCCCCTGCCAGATCACCCCCTTCGAGTCGCAGACGATGATATTACGCTTCTGCATCCCCAACTCCACCAGCAGGTTCATACAGGCAATGGCGGAAGCGCCCGCGCCGGACACCACCAGCCGCACATCGGAGATATTCTTTTTCACGATGCGCAGCCCGTTCAGCACCGCAGCGGTACAGATAATTGCGGTGCCGTGCTGATCGTCGTGAAACACCGGAATGTTCATCCGCTCGCGTAGTGCTTTTTCGATATAGAAGCACTCTGGCGCTTTGATATCTTCGAGGTTGATGCCGCCGAAAGTCGGCTCCAGCGCGGCGATCACCTCAATCAGCCGATCGGGATCCTGCTCGTCGACCTCGATATCAAACACATCGATGCCGGCAAACTTTTTGAACAGCACGCCCTTGCCTTCCATCACCGGCTTGCCCGCCAGCGCGCCAATATTGCCCAGACCCAATACCGCGGTGCCGTTGGAGATCACCCCCACCAGGTTGCCGCGCGCGGTGTATTTATGCGCGGCCAGCGGATCCCCGGCGATTTCCAGGCACGGCGCGGCAACGCCCGGCGAATAGGCCAGCGCCAGATCGCGCTGCGTCGCCAGCGGCTTGGTGGGAGAGACCTGAATTTTGCCCGGCTGCGGATACTGGTGAAAATCGAGCGCGCTCTGCTTCAGTTGATCGTCCATCGGCGGTTCCTTCGATTAATAAGATGAATAAGGCCTGAGCTGAGCAGTATAAAAGCGCGCCGCGGCGGAAAAACTTGAGGTCGACCAAAGAATTGCCATCGTCGCGCCCTGCGGCGTTGCGCCTGACCCACGACGAATACGATATTTCGCACATCTGCTATGCTTTTTAATGGTCCGCATGCGCTATGGCGGCCGCGCCGCCGGAAATGGCTTCGGGCGCGGCAGCGGCGCCATTTTCCGCCGGCGCGAACGTTGCGCGTCGGCCAGAGAGGCACAACTCAACAAGTCCAGGCGTTCTTCACGTGGCATCCTGCCTGCAGACGTCGCCGCCGCGGCGCGGCGTTCAGGGCCGCGCTGCGGCTGGCCTGGGCCTCGCTATTGAATGAGCCCATTGCAACAATCAGAGAAAACGCATTTCCACAAGGGAGCGGCTGGTGCAATGTGGTTCGTCTGTAACAAAGGACAGCGTTCACCGGGCGCGCCGTATCGCCGTCGGGAACCTCGTTTACTTTCGAATTACCCTTTGGGTATCAAGGAGATAAGAGATGAATCAGCTAGACGCACTGAAACAGTTTACGACAGTCGTGGCGGACAGCGGCGATATTGAATCGATTCGCAACTACCACCCTGAAGACGCCACCACCAACCCGTCTCTGATCCTGAAAGCCGCCGGACTCGAATCCTACAAGCACCTGATTGACGACGCGATCGACTACGCGAAAAAACAGGGCGGCAGCAAAGAAACGCAGATCATCAACGCCAGCGACAAAGTGGCAGTTAACCTCGGCATGGAAATCCTGAAAAGCGTGCCGGGCCGTGTTTCGACCGAAGTGGATGCGCGCCTCTCCTTCGATCGTGGCATGTGTGTGACCAAAGCAGAGAAACTGGTGCGGATGTATGAAGATCACGGCATCGATCGTTCGCGTATCCTGATCAAGCTCGCCTCTACCTGGGAAGGCATTCGCGCGGCGGAAGAGCTGGAGAAAAACGGCATCAACTGTAACCTGACGCTGCTGTTCTCCTTCGCCCAGGCGCGTGCCTGCGCCGAAGCGGGCGTATTCCTGATCTCCCCGTTCGTCGGCCGCATCTATGACTGGTACAACACCCGCCAGCCGATGGACCCGTACAACGTTGAGGAAGATCCGGGCGTAAAATCGGTGCGCAACATCTATGACTACTACAAGTCGCACCGTTATAAAACCATCATCATGGGCGCCAGCTTCCGTAAAACGGAACAGATCCTGGCGCTGGCCGGCTGCGACCGCCTGACCATTTCGCCGAACCTGCTGCAGGAGCTGCAGTCCAGCGATGCGCCGGTTGAGCGTAAACTGACGCCGTCCACCGAAGGCTTCCACGAGCCCTCTCCGCTGACCGAAGCGGAGTTCCGCTGGGAGCATAACCAGGATCCGATGGCGGTTGAGAAACTGTCAGAAGGCATCCGCCAGTTCGCTGCCGATCAGCTGAAACTGGAAGAGACGCTGGCCGCACGGCTGTAATCGTCGCTAACGATAATGACTCAGGGGCGAACTTTTCGCCCCGTTTTCATCCCCCTCTTTATCTTCTTCAAGGGAGAACAACATGTCCTCACGTAGAGAACTGGCGAACGCGATTCGTGCGCTGAGCATGGACGCGGTACAAAAAGCAAAATCGGGCCATCCGGGTGCGCCGATGGGCATGGCGGATATCGCCGAAGTGCTGTGGCGTGATTTTCTCAAACATAACCCGACCAACCCGGCCTGGGCCGATCGCGACCGTTTTATTCTCTCCAACGGTCATGGTTCCATGCTGCTTTACAGCCTGCTGCATCTGTCCGGCTACGATCTGCCGATTGAGGAACTGAAAAACTTCCGTCAGCTGCATTCCAAAACCCCGGGCCACCCGGAAATCGGCTATACCCCAGGCGTGGAAACCACTACCGGCCCGCTGGGCCAGGGCCTGGCAAACGCTGTCGGTCTGGCCATCGCCGAACGCACCCTGGCCGCGCAGTTTAACCGCCCCGATCACGAGATTGTCGATCACAATACCTGGGTCTTTATGGGCGACGGCTGCCTGATGGAAGGCATCTCGCATGAAGTCTGTTCGCTGGCCGGCACGCTGGGCCTCGGTAAGCTGATCGGCTTCTACGATCACAACGGCATCTCTATCGACGGCGAAACCGAAGGCTGGTTCACCGATGATACCGCGAAGCGTTTTGAGGCCTATAACTGGCACGTGGTAAGCGAAGTCGACGGCCACGATGCGGAAGCGGTCGCCGCGGCGATCAAAGAGGCGCAGAGCGTTACCGACAAGCCGTCGCTGATTATCTGCCGTACCATCATCGGCTTCGGCTCGCCGAACAAGGCGGGTAAAGAAGATGCACACGGTGCGCCGCTGGGCGATGACGAAATCGCGCTGACGCGTAAACAGCTGGGCTGGAACTACGGCCCGTTCGAAATCCCGCAAGAGATTTATCAGCAGTGGGATGCGAAACAGGCGGGTCAGGCGCTGGAAAAAAGCTGGAATGAAAAATTCGCTGCCTATAAAGCCGCCTATCCGGAGCTGGCTGCAGAGTATACGCGCCGTATGACCGGCGGCATGCCGGAAAACTGGCAGCAGGAAACGCAGAAGTTTATCGAACAGCTGCAGGCGAACGCCAACAAGATTGCCAGCCGTAAAGCGTCGCAGAATGCGCTGGAAGCCTATGGCAAGCTGCTGCCGGAATTCCTTGGCGGCTCCGCCGACCTGGCGCCGAGCAACCTCACCATCTGGTCAGGCTCTAAATCGATTAAAGATGATGCGGCGGGCAACTATATTCACTACGGCGTACGCGAATTCGGCATGACCGCTATCGCCAACGGCATCGCTCATCACGGCGGCTTTGTGCCTTACACCGCAACCTTCCTGATGTTCGTGGAATATGCGCGTAACGCCGCGCGTATGGCGGCGCTGATGAAAGCGCGTCAGATTATGGTCTACACCCATGACTCTATCGGTCTGGGCGAAGATGGCCCGACGCACCAGCCGGTGGAGCAGCTCGCCAGCCTGCGTCTGACGCCGAATATGAGTACCTGGCGTCCATGCGATCAGGTTGAAACCGCGGTGGCGTGGAAGCATGCCATTGAGCGCCATAACGGCCCGACCGCACTGATCCTGTCGCGTCAGAACCTGATGCAGCCGGAGCGTACTCCGCAGCAGCTGGCCGATATTTCACGCGGCGGCTATATCCTGCGCGACAGCGAAGGCGCGCCGGAGGTAATCCTGATTGCGACCGGTTCTGAAGTAGAGATCACGCTGGGCGCGGCAGAGAAGTTGACGCGCGCGGGCCATAAAGTGCGTGTGGTATCGATGCCCTCTACCGACCTGTTCGATAAACAAGATGCGGCCTACCGTGAATCGGTGCTGCCTTCAACCGTTACTGCGCGTGTTGCGGTGGAAGCGGGCATCGCGGACTACTGGTATAAGTATGTTGGCCTGAACGGCGCGATTGTCGGCATGACGACCTTCGGTGAATCAGCGCCGGCGGACAAACTGTTCGCGGAGTTCGGCTTTACCGTTGAGAATATCGTCAGCCATGCGGAAGCGCTGCTGAAGCCGCACTGATTGGCTGATAAGGCCGCGCAGTAGGCTACTTAAGAAAAAAGCACGCCACCCGGCGTGCTTTTTTATGGATAACGCCTGCCGCTATACGGAGTAGCCGTAAAGCGGCGCACAGCGCATTATTCTGCCTGTATGCAGCCTGCCAATATATTGGATAACTACGGGTAAAGACTCTGTTATTTAATTAAAGCCATTAATAATAAATTTCATTATTTATAGTGTGCGAATTGTTTTATTTATCGGAAGCTCATCCAGCGTGGATAAACAGAAGCGTTAATAATAACACGTTACCTTGACCGCTATTAACGCTGCGAACTTTTCCATCTCCCAGAAAATAATCCAGCACAACTCACATATTTATTATTATTTTCTTTTTCGCGGGTAATTTCATCATTAGGTTGTTAAGCAGGGATAGACCGAAAAGGGATTACACCATGACGGCAATGTTGTCACACTCTACAATGGATTTACCCTGCCTGCTTTTTGCCACGCAGCATGAGATGGATGATTACTGCGCCCCGGATATGTTGTATGGCGATCTGTCCGCAGAGGTGCTGCGCCGGCAGTATCATCTGCACGATATCTCCGCGCGTATCAATCCTTTTACCCATCCAGACCGGGATGAGAGCGCGCGTATCCTGTTCGATGAGTTCCGCTATTTGTCCGATACGTTTGCATTCTGGGGGCCGTATAAAAGTCTGGCAAGAACCATGATTTCCCATATGCAGTATGGTCATGGCACGGTGTTCAGCGATCCGTTGCTGGACCAGGCGATGGCGGAACATGGTTCTATGGACAGAAGCCTTAACTTGATGAGTGCTATACTTGCTGGTTCTGGCGTATTCTTGAAAGATGATATCGTTGATTTGTCCTTTGAAACTTTAGCAACGCTGATAAAACAAACCCGACTGCCGAAATTTGATAGTTTCCAGGACAGATTTAATAGTCTTGGGATAACTGTTCATGATACATGGTCGACCCATATTTACCTTGACGCCATATATTTTAAAAATAACAATTACATTGCCAGGTTGAGATTTAAATTTCAGGATCATTTTGGGCTTGATACTACTGATATTACTAATATGCTTTACAGAAACTTTCGCTTGTTTCGGATTTGGTTTGTTTTACAATGATGGACTGAATATAGCTTTCACCCTTTCATTACTGAAATAAATACAGTAGCAGAAATTAAGATTAAGCCAATAAAATGAAAAAGTTACCCTGCTTAATCCTGATTTTCACTTTATTAAGCGTCGGACACCCATTCTTTTATCCAACTAAATTAATTGGTGTTCATCAACCTTCTGACAACGTAATCGTATTGATTGTGGATCACTTCCCATGGACTAAAAAAGGGAAAATAAGCTGGTGGGAAAACAACCGCAGTAAAATATTTAACAGGCTGAAATTTGATAAAGAAAAATACTTCATATTTATTTACAACACCCACTATAAAAAAGATTCCGGTACCGATCAGGATAGCGATCTCCTCTGCTTTGAAGATATGGCTACCGAACAAAATTGCATCTCTAAAGAGAATCGTCCGCTGATTGTGTGGCACTACCCTGACGGACATACCGAGTATGAAACAGAAAGCCTTCTGCGGCGCTTCTATTAAAACCGCAGTGATATCCATCAAGCCTCAGGGCTAACTATTTTTACCCATCAATACAGGAGTCAGGGATGAGCATTGATCTTTTTTTAAAAATTGACGGCATTCAGGGAGAGGCAAAGGATGCAAACCATAAGGGCTGGATTACCCTTTCCGGTTTTAACTGGGGCGCCAGCCAGCCGGGCAATATGCAAACAGGCGGCGGCGGCGGCGCAGGTCGGGTGACCTGGCGCGATCTCATGGTTAATGCGCCTGTCGATCGGGCAACGCCTGCGGTAGCACATTATCTTGCCGCCGGCAGGCATATCAATAAGGTCGAGCTGTCCGCCTGCAAGGCGGGCGATCCGCAGATTGAATATATGCGCATCACGCTTGAAGAAGTGATATTAACTAACGTCAGCTACAGCGGCGCCGCAGGCGCGGTGCAAATCAATATGGCTTACCATTTTCAGGCGGCCAGCGTTCGCCAGCAATACTGGGAGCAGACGGAAAGCGGTGGCAAAGGCGCCGAAGCGGCATCGGGCTGGAATATCAAAGAAAATAAAGCGCTGTAATCTTCATTTCCCTGCCGCGTGCCGGTTGCGCGGCGTGTTCAGGCCGGTTATTCACCCGTTTTTGCTCTCTTTCCCGTCTGCTTATTTTACTCAGCGGCCTTCGCTCTCCGGCGAAAACAGCGGATAAATTAGCGTTGGCTTTTAACGATGGCCTCTCTTCAGTCGCCCGCGAAGGCCTGTACCCGATTGCGCAGACGGTTGCCGGCCGGCAACCGTCTGCGCAATCGGGCGCATCCGCCTCATCGCCACGCCGACAGGCGCTGAGGAGATAAAGCGGCAAAAAATAGTGCTGCTCCCCTCTTTCCGTCGCCGGGAAAGCGATTACTATAATTTACCTTTCGCTTAACCTGATGGATATTGTCTCCGTTGAAAACTCGCTTTTATTTGCTGGCCGCACTCTTTGCCACCCTGCCGCTGCGCAGCCAGGCTACGGCCGCCACGTCGCCGGATCCCCTTCTGGCCTCGCAAATTGTTGATCGTTATGCCGAACACATCTTTTACGGCACCGCCGCGACCGGGATGGCGCTGGTGGCGATAGACGGCAACCAGCGCGTTTTCGCCAGTTTCGGCGAAACCCGCCCCGGCAATCAGACGCGCCCGCAGAAAGATTCGCTGATCCGCATCGCCTCGCTCAGTAAACTGATGACCAGCGAAGTCATGCTGAAAATGGCCGAACAGGACCGCATCCATCTGGAAGATCCGCTGGCGAAATATGCGCCGCCGGGCGCACGTGTGCCCGATTATGCCGGCCAGCCGATGCGCCTGATCCATCTGTCGACTCATACCAGCGGGCTGCCGCGCGAGCAGCCCGGCGGTAAAGCGGGCCGCCCGGTTTTTGTCTGGCCCACCAAAAGCGATCGCTGGAGCTGGCTGCAGCAGGCGCAGCTCACCTCGCCGCCCGGCGTGCGTGCCGCCTACTCCAATCTTGCTTATGATCTGCTGGCGGACGCGCTGTCGCGCGCGGCGGGAACGCCTTACCCTGCGCTGTTTCGTCAGCTGATCGCGCGTCCGCTGGGAATGAAAGACACCACCTTCACTCCTTCGCCGGAACAGTGCGGTCGGCTGATGGTGCCGGAGCGCGGCGCCAGCCCCTGCAGCAACACGCTGGCCGCCATCGGCAGCGGCGGCGTCTACTCCACGCCTGAGGATATGGGCCGCTGGATGCAGCAGTTTCTGAACTCCGACATTAACGTGCGCACGCCGCAAATCGATCGTCTGCAAACGCTTATCTATCAGCGCAGCCAGCTGACCAAAGTGGAAGGCATGGACGTGCCGGGCAAGGCGGAAGCCTTAGGGATGGGATGGGTCTATATGGCGCCGGCTGACGGGCATCCGGGCATTATTCAAAAAACCGGCGGCGGCGGCGGCTTTATCACCTATATGGCAATGGTGCCGCAGCATAACGTTGGCGTGTTTGTGGTGGTAACGCGTACTAACCTGACGCGCTTCCGCGCCATGAGCGACGGCGTTAACGACCTGCTGACAGAGCTTATCGGCAACAAAACCGGTTCGCCAATGATGGTGCAGGCGATTGGTCAGAGCAGCGAATCCGCTTCCCGTTAATCCGCTTTCTCCGCCCTTCGGCGAGAGCCGGAGGGCGTGCTGTCAGGGTGGCGTCGGGCGCTGGCTCACCCACAGTGTCGGCCACTCGTCGCTGCCGTGCCAGGCGTCGCAGGTACTCTCTTCCGCATACTCCGCCAGGGTAAATTCCTGACCGTTAAACTGCCAGCGCGTGGCGTTGCCACAATCCCCTAAACCGCGGCCTTTGGCGTAGGTATAGAGCTGCCCGGTGGCGACATCATATTCGGCGTTGATGATTTCCATCTGCTTTTCGCTGCGCGTCGGCGGAACGAAAGGCAGCGTCAGCGTCAGGCCGCGCGCCTGATAGGGTTGCACGCGGGTCACTTCAAAGGCGAGATCGATCATGTTGTAAGCGCCCATTTCACAGCTGACCAGCAGCAGCGCTTTGCTGTCGGTCAATGGCGCGACGCTCACTTCGCGTCGCATCGGATCGAGCGAGCATTCATCAGCGTTGACACGCCAGGTGCCGTAATCGATAAGCCCGGTGGTTTCTTCGCGCGTCAGCGCGGCGGGCGGACGCTCAGGTGAGCGCATCACCGGCAATGCCGGCTCCGGCGGCACATCCCAGGCCGGGCGATTGCCGCGTTTGATCCAGGCGCTCAGGCTGCCGACGCGGCCCTGTATATCATCCATCAGCAGCAGTGCCGCTTTCAGCCCATGTAACGAAATGGTCGCCTGCGGGCGCCACGTCACCTGGATATTGTCGGCGTTCATTATCTGCCCCAAAAACTCATCGATAGCGATGGCGTGCGCCGTCTCAAGGTGGTGAGGCTCAACGGTCCAGTGTTTGAAATCGGGCCGGAGACGCTGCTGATCGAGCAGTAAATTATCCTGCAGCGCAGCGCCCTTCAGCTCGCCCGTATAGCGGTTGCCGTAATCGATACGCAACAGCGGGCGATCGTTAGTGCCGGCATGGCGGGAAAGGGTCATCACCAGGCCATTATCGCCGGGAAGATTACGGGCCACACAATAATTAAGGTTATTACAGGTGATCTGCCAGTCGGTAAATGTCTTCTGCAACGGCGCCGCCTGCGCGCTGGCAATAAAAAGAAAAGGCAACAACAGCGATTTCATCCAGTAAGGCATTTAATGACCCGATCCCTAAATTAATTCATTGATGATAGCGCAACGACGGCGGTTCAACATGCCTTTCTCCGGCCCGGCGGGAAAAGAGGCCGGAAGCGCGTCTGAACAAACCAGGGTGTTAACGTAACGGCATGATTCATCATCCTTTGCCCTCCGCATGACCTCAATCGGATTTCTCGGACTCTGCGGCGGCGTCATAAAACGGTCAAACACGCATAAACGGGCAGAACCGGTCACGTTATTTTTTCTGTCAAACGGGTTTCGCTGTGGCATTAATAGAGGCTTAACGGCAAAACAGCGGGGTTATTTGTGATCATAATCACACAAAAGTGAAATAAGAATCTTTCTTTGCATATTTAACAGGAAGACAGTCACTTATTTATCCGTCACGTTTTTCTCGCCCCGGGAGTTTTGTCCAGGGCACATTTTGCGATCCCGCTATCCATTACTTTTATTGCACCGGAGGAAATCATGTTGCCTGTTGAGCGTCAGCGAAAAATCATTGAGGAATTAAATCTGAATGGTCGGGTGCTGGTTAATGAACTGGTTAAATCATGTCGCGTCTCGCAGGAAACGATTCGCCGCGATCTGAGCCAGCTGGAAAAAAACGGTATTTTACAGCGTAGCCACGGCGGCGCGGTGATTAATCAACGACGTCAGGGAAATAATAATCATAACCGCACGTTATATCATGAAAATGAGGCGACCTTTCGCCAAAGGATGAATGAAAACGAGCAGCAAAAAATGCAGATCGCGAAACGCGCGCTCGATTTTATCTCCGTCGGTGACTGTCTGCTGCTCGACAGCAGTACCACCTGCTGGTTTCTGGCGCGGCAGCTGCCCGATATTGAACTGACCGTGCTGACCAATTCCCTGCGCACCATTCAGGCGCTGGCGGTAAAAAGCCACATCCGCACGATTTGTCTCGGTGGAGAATATTCTGACCGCTATGAGGATTTTCATGGCGTGGTGGCGGAATTACCGTTAAAGGAATTTTTGATCAACAAGATCTTTTTTTCCTGCAGCGGACTCGGCAGCGACGGTTATTTACGCGAGGGTAATGAAAACGGCGCGAATTTAAAGCAGCAGATGCTGCTGGCGGCGGAAAGGAAATATTTACTGATGGACGCCGGTAAATTTTCCCGCCCCTCATTTGCCCGTATTTGCCATTACCGCGATGTGGATTTTCTGATTACCGACAACCTGAAAGATAAAGCCCTACAGCAGGAGCTGGCGTGGAACGGCGTGAACGTGATCGACTGTTCGCAGCGCGCGCAATCCGTACAGCTGATTAATTACTGATGCAACCCGACGGAGATACGATGAAAAAGAACCTTACCCTCTGTGCCCTGCTCGCGCTGTTTGCTGCCTCTCCGGCTTTCGCCGCCGACAAACTACGGATGGGCATTGTGGTGAAAATCGGCGGCATTCCGTGGTTTAACGCCATGGAAGCGGGCATTAAAAGCGAGGCGGCGAAACGCGGCATCGATGCCTGGCAGGTCGGCCCTACCGCCGCCGATCCCGCTTTGCAGGTGCGCGCTATCGAAGATTTGATCGCGCAGAAGGTCGATATCATCGGCGTGGTGCCCAACGATCCGCAGGTGCTGGAGCCAGTGTTAAAGCGGGCTCACGACGCCGGCATCAAAATCATCACCCATGAATCACCCGGCCAGAAGTACGCCGACTGGGATTTCGAGCTGATCGATGCCGATACCCACGGCATTAACCATATGAAGGCGCTGGCGCAGTGTATGCATGAAGAGGGCCAGTACGCGATGTATGTCGGTAGCCTGACGGTACCGCTGCATCAGCAGTGGACCGACGCAGCGCTGAAATATCAGCAGCAGCACTATCCACGGATGCAGCGGGTAACGGATAAGTTCGGCGTCGGCGAATCGCTTGATAGTTCCGTTCGCACGACCAATGAGCTGATGTCCAAATATCCCGATCTGAAAGGCATTATGGCATTCGGCTCGCAGGGGCCAATCGGCGCCGGGCGCGCGGTGCTTAACCGCAACAAAACCCAACAGATCTGCGTAATCGGCGCGTTCAGCCCGGGCCAGGGGCAAAGGTGCAAACCAGACCACCGCAGCGCTGCGCGCCGGCGCCCGCGTTCACTATATCGGCAAGGTCGGCCAGGACGATTTCGGCCAGTTTGCCCGCCGCCATCTGGAAAAAACCGGCTTTGACACCATTACGCTGTTTACCTGCAAGGAAAAGCCCACCGGCAACGCGCTGATCTACGTGGCGGGCGACGATGCGGAGAATATGATTTCGGTCTATCCGGGCGCCAATCTTACCGTCAGCGCAGCGGAGGTGGCGCGCTGCCAGCCGACCGTCGCCGCCGCCAATATCTTGTTAATGCAGCTGGAAAATAACCTGAGCGCTATTCAGCGCATGGTGGATATCGCGCGCGCGGCGGGCACCTTCGTGATCATTAATCCGGCGCCCTGGCAAAAGATAAGCGATACGCTGCTGCGTAAAGTTGACCTGCTGACGCCTAACAGCACCGAGGCCACGCTGCTGAGCGGCGTGAGCGTCAGCGGCGTTGACGATGCGATACGCGCGGCGACGGCGCTGCATCGCAAAGGGGTGCGTCAGCTGATCATCACCCTGGGGACGCAGGGTGCGCTGCTTGCCGACGGCGAGGCGATGTACCGTATCCCGCTGTTTCCGGCGCAGCCTTCCGGCAGCACCGGTGCCGGCGATGCCTTTAACGGCGCGCTCGCCGCACGGCTGGCGGCGGGCGAACCTTTAAAGCAGACGGCGCTGTTCGCTTCCGCCTACACTTCTCTCTGCGTTGAGCGTCCCGGCGCGGCGAACGCCATGCCGCTTTACGCCGATGCGCTGGCGCGGCTGCAGGCTCATCCAACGCTGCGGGTGGAAACCATTGCCCCGCCGGACGCCCTCGACGCCGCCGGTTAAGCGGCGGATGGCCATGCCGGGCGTCACGTCAGAGGCAGGCGCGGCAACGGTGTCGCCGGTTAAACGGTGGGTACCCACGCCTGCAGCGTGAGGGCGGCAGCCTGAACGCGGGCGCGGCAACGGCGCCGCCAGGCAGGCGGCGGGCGCGTCAGGCACGCAGCCAGCCTGCAATCTGCGCGTGTTGCAGCAGCATAATGGTTTTGCCGTCGCGGATTTCGCCACTTTTCACCCTTGCCAGCGCCTGCGGGAACGTCATTTCCAGAACCTCAATCGACTCATCCTCCACGCCGCCGCCGGCGCTGGCGCGCTGCGATTCATCATACTCGGCGGCAAAAAAGTGGATCAGCTCGGTGACGCCGCCGGGCGACATATAGGCTTCAAACAGCTTCTCCACCTGGCCGACGGCGTAACCGGTCTCTTCAATCGCCTCTTTGCGAATGCATTCTTCCGGCGAATCGTCATCCAGCAGCCCGGCGCAGGCCTCTATCAGCATGCCATCCTCGTTGCCGTTGACCCAGGTGGCCATGCGAAACTGACGGATCAGCACCACGCTATTCTTTTCACGGTTATAGAGCAGGATTGTGGCGCCGTTGCCGCGGTCATAAACTTCCCGCTTGTGGCGCAGGATTTCACCGCTGCGGGTGGTGAGTTCGTAGGTGTAGTTACGCAGCACAAACCAGTTTTCCGACAGCAGCTTCTCTTTGATCAGTTTGATGGGGGCAGGCATAGCGACTCCAGACATTAAAACAGGCGTCAGTGATGATAAAACCGGCCGGGTGCGAAAACTATCCGAATTGCGCGCCAGCGAGGGGCGCAGACCGAATGAAGGGCAAAGCGTATCGGAGGCGCTCTGACTCGCGCTTTCCCGGACGGAAAGAAATGAGCTGTATGCAGGCTGGAAGGGTCAGGGCTGCCTTACTCTTTTCCCATTGCGCTATTCACATTATGAAAGAGGGGAAGAAGGCAAAAACGCCGCAGACCGGGCGGTCTGCGGCAGAGGCTGTCAGTGGCGGTTGCGCACCAGCTGATAGCGACGGGTCAGGTACTCTACTGGCGCGCTCCAGATATGCACCAGGCGGCAGAACGGGAACAGCAGGAACAGCGTCATACCCAGTACCATGTGGACTTTATAAATCAACGCCACGCCTTCGAGATGCGCCGCCGCGCCCGACTGGAAGGTGACCACCGCCTGCGCCCAGCCCACCAGCTTCATCATTTCGCTGCCGTCCATATGGTGAGCAGAGAACGGAATGGTAAGCAGGCCCAGCGTCGCCTGAATCACCAGCAGCGTCAGGATCAGGATATCCCCGGTGCTACTGGTGACGCGCACGCGCGGATTCAGCAGACGACGTTTCAGCAGCAGCGCGCCGCCGATCAGCGTCAGCGCGCCGCAGATACCGCCGGCCACCATCGCCAGCTGTTGCTTCACGGCGATCGGCAGGAAGGATTGGTACATCCAGTGCGGCGTCAACATCCCGACCAGATGGCCGAAGAAGATGCCGATGATGCCGATGTGAAACAGGTTCGACGCCAGGCGCATCCCCTTTTTATCCAGCATCTGGCTGGAGCCGGCGCGCCAGCTGTACTGCCCGTAGTCATAACGCAACCAGCTGCCGACCAGAAATACCGTGCCGGCCAGGTAAGGATAGATATTAAAGAAAAACAGATTCAAGAAGTGCATGATCAGCGTCCTGTTATTCCCGTGGTGGCTTGCGCCACGTCCAGATACTGTGGCGCAACCGCGCCGGCAAAGCGGCGCTGGTGCGCTTCCTGCTGTGCTGACGCGCAGCCCTGTTCGCCAAGGAAGCGGATCTGCTCCTCTTCCCATACCGCATCCAGCGCCTGCGGCGTATCGTCGCGCGCTTCCTGCGCCACCTGCGGCTCCAGCGCCTCGGCGGCAATGCCGCTTTCGGACAGCGCCAGCAGCAGATCGAGCAGCCCGGCCCAGCGGCTGTTGCGCTGATGCAGACGCGCGCTCAGCAGCGCCAGAATCGGCGCGATATCCACCAGCCCTTCACGCGCCGCTTCCGGCGCGCGGCTGCTCAAATACTCCAGGTAGAGCGGCAGGAAATCGGGCAGCTCGCGGCTATCCAGCTCCAGGCCGGCGGCGCGATACTGCTCAAGCAGATCGACCATCGCCTGACCGCGATCGCGTGATTCGCCGTGAACATGCTCAAACAACAGCAGCGAAGTGGCGCGGCCGCGATCGAACAGCTCGCAGTAGTCCGCCTGCAGATCGAGCAG